>JANQOA010000193.1 GCA_028279305.1 Pseudomonadales bacterium | reverse complement strand
GTACGTGATTCCCGCGGACGATAAACCCAGCATGCGCGCCATCGTCGCCAACATTATTGTTGAGTTGCTGGAGAGTATGGATCTGGAATTTCCGGCGCCGGACAAAAAGCAGCTCAGCCGCTTCGACTGGGCGCGGGCGGAACTGGAGAAAGAATAACCCGGCACCCGCCCCGCCCCTTAGTCTTTTTGATCATCGGCAGCGGCCAGAAAAGTCACCACCGCGGCACTGACTTCCGCCAATGCGCCGGCGCTGGCATCAAGCTGGGCGCGCAGCTGGGTTTCGCGGAAGTTGGTATCTTGCCTGTTTTCCACCACCTCAAAGGTGCGCAACGCCGCGGCAGTAAACGGCACCAGCCCGGTGCGCGTATCCAGCAGCACACCTTCAACCCCGCAGTAGGCACGCGACTCGCTGGCACCGAACAGGCGGTAACGGGCAAAACTCTGACAATAGCTGCGGTAGACCAGCAACAGATCCGCCTGATAACGGGCGGCTGCTTCGCGCAGATGGGGCACGGTGCGGTTTTGCGGTACCAGAATCGACGGTAGATAAGACGCATCATAAATCCTCGGTGACGCGCGCAGGGTTTCCAGCACTTCAGCTTGTACCTGCTGTGAGGCTACCGCCAGTTCTTCCGACCACGTTGACCAGATCTCCCGTCCAAAAGGCATCAGCGCCACCCGGCTGAGGGCAGGCGGCTGATAGTTGTAAGAGAGGATTTTCTGAATGGCTTCATCTGACAGGGTCGCCGCGTCACCGGCAAATAAAGAATCCCCGCTGTCGGCAGCGGCAGTGGTGTTGTAGTAAGCCTCCGGCCGCGGCAGCGTCGACGCCGGCGCGGCGCAGCCGCCCGCCAGCAGCATCAGCATTAAACCGCCCGCGGCGGCGCACAGCCGGGAATCCAACCCGGCAATAACTGCATGCATGGCCGCTACAGCTCCGACAGCGCCTTGACCACCTGTTTCTCCTCTTCGGTCATGGCCACCGGGGCACAACGCGGGTCCGCTTTCTGCAAAGCGACAATCATGGTGTCGGTTAACGGGATTGGATCACAGCCGTGATCCGTGCTGCAGATCAGGTCCCACTGGGGTTCAGCTTTGGCGTGACACTCCAGACAGTTACCGCCAAAACGGTTAACCACATCCTTGGTGCCGCGCACGGTAATGTCCGTCCCTTCTTTGGATACGGCCAGTTCAAAGAATTCCCAATCGCCGGTTTCCGGGCTGAAACCGGCTTCACGTTTGACCATCACCTCGGTGGGTACCAGCTGCACCACGGAGCCGGCTGGAAATACGCCGCCGGTTTTGCTGCCGGCCACGGCAACCGTTGCCGCCAGCGCTTCAGGCCCGCCGGGATTATCCACATAAAACCGGCCCACCGGGGTCATGTCGCGGATGCAGCCGAATTCTTCAGTCCCGCTGCCGGCGCCAACCTGCATCGGCAGCAGGCCCAGCAACGGCAGCCATAACACCGCGGCAGCCTGCCGCCGCCACGCTCTCAACAATCCCCGTGATAATTCCCCGAATAATTCCCGCACCGGCCGCCCCTGTTGTGTTTAGTATTGGGGCCAATATAACAAACTAAAACCCCGCGCCGAATTGCTGTACGGTATTCACAGGCAATCGCACTGAGCGATCAAACCCATCCGGAGGACAATCTTATGCAACCTATCCACCTGTTACTGCTGACCCTGGCGCCGTTGGCGGCCGCTGCCGCTGAAGCACCCGCCGCCGAGGCTGCGCGCCAGATCAGCATGGGAAATGGTGAACGCAGTTGGATCATCACCGAAAACACCACCCGCGCCGGTAATGTGCTGACGTTCCCTGAAGTGAACATCGAAGCCAACGGCTGGCTGGTCATGCACCCCTTTGAGGATGGCAAACCCAATGGTGACAAGTATGTGGCAGCCACCTTCGTCAGCAAAGGGGTCAACCGCAACGTCCCCATCGAAGTGTACAAAGGCATCAGCAGCGGTGAGCGATTTATTGTCATGCTGCACAAGGACAGCAATGACAATCAGAACTTCGACTTCGTTTTTGTCGATGACACCAACGTCATGGACAAGGCGGTTTTCGAAGGCTCAACCATGATCGGGCATGTCTTTGTAGCACCCTGACCGGGGCTTCCGCCGCCCGGGCGGCGTCAGTCTTGCGGCGGTGCAGCAGCAAACGCGGTGACCCCGTCAGGCATCACCTCCCAGGCGGCTTTCGAA
>JANQOA010000184.1 GCA_028279305.1 Pseudomonadales bacterium | reverse complement strand
GGAAGAGCAGGGCCGCGTGCTTTCAGCGTTTTTTGTCGGTTATCTGCTGACTCAGATTGCCGGCGGCTGGCTGTCGGAGCGTCTGGGCGGCAAGGTTGTGCTGGGCGCGGGTGTACTGGTCTGGTCGCTGTTCACCATACTTACCCCGGTCGCGGCTCTGGGCGGTATCACCGCTTTGTTAGTCACGCGTGTATTGATGGGAGTCGGTGAGGGTGTCACCTTCCCCTCCATCTACGCCATGTTCGGCCGTTGGATACCGTTGCAGGAGCGCTCCCGCACGATCGGCATCCTGTTTTCCGCCATTCCGTTGGGTACCGTATTTGCATTGCTGGCAACGCCGTGGATTGTCACGCATTTCGGCTGGGAGATGGCCTTCTATCTGTTTGGGGTGGTGGGAATCTTCTGGTGGCTGTACTGGCAGAAATTTGCGACTGCCGGTCCCGAGCTTCACCCGCGGGTTTCACCGCAGGAACTTGCACTCATCAATGCGGATGCAAATGAGGACGCGGCTGCTGCCAAGCCGCCGCGGATGCTGACTCTGCTGCGCACGCCGGCGGTGTGGGCCATTATAGTCAGCCACTTCTGCGCCAACTGGGGCACCTATGTGCTGCTGGCCTGGCTGCCCACCTATTTCAATAAAGGCCTGGGTGTGGATTTTGCGGCGGTGGGTGTGTTCACCATGATTCCGTACCTGTTTTCCTTTCTGGCTTTAAATCTTGGCGGCTGGACGGCGGACAGGCTGATTCAACGCGGCATGGACACCACGCGGGTGCGTAAACTGATGCAGGGGATTGGTTTTGGCGGCTCTGCAGCGGTTCTGGCGGTGGTGGGTTACGTGGAGAGTCTGGCGCTGGCCATCGCCTTGATGTCGCTGGGTAACTTCTTCGGCGGCGCCATGTCCGGCGGTTTTGGCGTTAACCACCTGGACATCGCGCCGCGGGGCGCTGGCATGATCATGGGGCTGTCGAATACCGCAGCAACCATCCCGGGCATTGTTGGTGTTTATGTCAGCGGACTGATACTCGATGCAACCGGCTCCTGGGTGCTGGTGTTCCAGACCGCCGCGGCTGTGCTTACCTTCGGCATGGTCTTTTACTTTGTATTCGCAAGCTCCAGGAAACTGTTTGACTAGAAGAATCTTGCCGTGCGCAGGCTGCCGCCTGGATGGGGATTCGAAGAGTTAAATAGATGGAGTTGTTGAGACTTCGTTGATACTTCCGGGTCATCCATCTGGTTAGCTTGGCTGTAATTTCTCCCGGTCTGTAGAGACTTGGGCCACATCCACAGAAAAATTGACGCAGCTCTCCAAATTGACTTATATGTCAATTCAAGATCAAATAGAAGCCAATCTGAACCTGGGTCGCCTGGTGAGAGTTACGCCACGGTCACCCCGAGGTGTGCCGATCCGCAATCTTTACGTTGTCCCGAAACTGTTAACTTTTTTGGATTCCGAAAGGGCAGAGGATCTCAAGTTTAGAATGGAAATGAGGTCGCGGATGGACGAGTTTGTAACGTCGCGAAAGGTTCAGATCCCTACCGAAATAAAACGGTTGGAGGAAAGCAAAAGTGTCTGGGCGCTTCGGAGTGTACACCCAAAGCCGGGTATGCGGTTGTTAGGCCAGTTTTTGCGGGCGGATTGTTTCGTTGCAACGGAGTTGCAGATGCGGGCGCGATTGGGCGGCAGACAAGGCTATGGCTGGAAAACCGCAATCCACACGGCTCGGGCGGAGTTCAGCACTCTTTTTTCCTTGAAGGCTGACAACGGCGGCATCGAGCTGATCACAGGAGGTATTGAAATTGAGTGAGAGAAAATCCCTCGCGGATATCTACTATTACAGGCAACGATTTCGAAATCGGCTTAACACAATGCTTGTTGAAGCAGTTGTGGAGAGTGGATTAAAGAAAAAGGATATTGCCGAAATACTGGGTAAAGAGCCTTCTCAGATTACACGTTGGCTAAACTCATCAAGAAACGTGCATACTGATACGATCAGCGACCTGCTCTTAGCAGTAGACAGGGAATTGGATTTCAGGCCTGTTTCAATCCATGGTGAAACCGGGAATGAATCCGTTGAATCGCAACCAGCGGAAATCATGACAACCCACGAAGTGATCGAGTTTAAGACGGACGATGCCGGTGTCTCAGCAACCGCTTAAACTGGAACACATGATTATTTGCGATGATATTCGCAAAGAAGCAAATGGAAAGTTGATTTTGATTGGCGTCTATTCAGGAGACATACTGCTTTCCCGGGTCCCCGCGCCGTTTTCACCAGCGATCTATCTGACTGGAAAAGGTTATACGGTGAAGAACACTGGTTTTGATTTTAAGGTTGTAGTTCCGGGCAGTGAATTTGAGGGCAGGTTGAATCTGGAAGTGAGTAGCGGCAGAGAGTTTGCAATCAATATCCCGGCTGCCCCGCTGCAAATATTGCAACCCGGCGAGTTGAAGTTTCAATATCGATTGGCTGGCGGGAGGTGGCGGACATTGGGTACAAAGAAAGTCAGGTTGAGCCCCAGTTCTCCCAGACTTGTCAGGTGATTCCTCATACTGATTCCTTAGATGAGGGAGGAGGTGCTCTAACAGTGAAGCTGAAAGCGTCGTTTACGGTTATCTCAACAGACAGGCTGCCGGAGGCGAGGGATTTTTATGTCCGCTACTTCGGCTTTGAAGCGGTTTTTGATACCGGTTGGTACGTTCACCTGCATGGTGCGCGGGAGGGCAGCGAAGTACCGCTGGAGCTGGCGTTTATGACGCCGGGTAACAAGGACTTGCCTGCAGAGTTCCAGACCGGGTTTAACGGCAACGGCGTATTCATCAGTATCGAAGTTGAAGATGTTGACGCCATCTATCAGCAGCTGATGCGGGATGGTTTTGAACCCATTCAGGATCTGTGTGACGAACCCTGGGGGCAGCGGCATTTTGTCATCCGGGATCCTGGCGGCACCTTCGTGGATATCGTCAAGTCGATCCCGCCGTCTGAGGAGTACCAGCAGGCGCACAAAGACTTTTTTGCTGACCGGTAGGCCAACCTGCGTTCCGCTGAGGCAGGCTACCGCCCGAACCGGTAGCGCAGCTTTACCACCACAAATTCGATGATGGGTTCGTCTATGGCCATGTTGAAGAGGGTGCCGAAAGAATCCTCATCGTCGGCAAACGCCAGGTTGCTGCCCCGGGTGTACACCACAAACAGGTCGGACAACGGTCCGATCTCCCAGCGGTAGCGCAGCTGGGCGGTCAACCGCGACAGCGAAAAATCTTCGTTGTCATCACCCGGGTTCAGGGTTCGCGGTAACAGCGCGCCGTCGGTCAACGGAATCTGCCAGTAGTCCTGTGCTTCAGCCTGGATGCCGATCCATTGCATGGTCAAGCGCAGTTGATGTTTTGCGGAAGGGAAATAATCCATGGACACGCGCGGCCGCAGATCATCCGCCCGGTAAGTGGTCAGGTTGCGCCCGCTCCGGTATACCAGCCAGCCGTCGCGCTTCCTGTAGGTGACGTCGAACTCAAAGGTTAAGTTGTCCGCAGGATTCAGGGTAAAACCCAGATCAGTGGTATAAGTCCAGGTGCGGTCCAGTTCCTCCTGCTCCGCGCCCAGGGTGCCGCTCCAGGAGAAACGCCTGGTGGAATCCGACCCGTAAGCAATCTGGGTGAAGAACCGGCCGTCTGTCTTGTACCAGCCGTTGCCGCGGCTGTTTACGTTGTCCCAGCGTTCCGGATGGTAGTCCACCTCAAAGCGGTAGCGGCGGTTGCTGCGGGTGAGAAACGTATGATTAGTGAAGATTCCCGCGCTGTTTAAGAATCCGTCGGTATTTGCCTGGGCGTTGATGAATAAGGAATTCCGCACCCAGCTATAGGTGTCTCCGGGCTGACCGCCGCTCTGCCGGGTCAGACCATACTGGCCGCCGACAATGTCGTTCTGCCGGATGAAACCCAGGTCGCGCACGCTGAACTGATCGTCAATGTAATCCAGCGAGAAAAAGTGCGTGATGCCGCGCCGCTGAGTGTAAACCATGTCGGCCAGCATGCCGTAACCCTGCATGCCCATGGCGTCGGAAGCCATGATTTGCGCGTCGAACTTAATCCTGCCGTTGGGAGAAAGGTAATGTCCGTCGATGGCGTGGGCGGATGCATCATCGTCGGGCAGCGTAACCAATGTGCCCATGTAGCCGATACTGCGCCGGGATGCGCCGGTGGCTTCATAGAGTGCCCGCACCACGCCGAAGTTACGGCCGTCCTCTTCCACTTTCACCCGCTGCCCGGTTGCGGTGTCGCGGCCCGGCAGCTCCACGTCGTCTTCAAAGGCACCCAGGAACCCGTAACGCAGGTTGCCTGCCGACCCGGTGGACTTAACCGCACCCAGCAGATCGGTGGGTTTGCCCAGTTCAACCGGATCAACCTGGACACCATCCGGCAGCGTAACCTGCCGCGGCGGACCGCCGATGCGGCGCGTATTCAGCAGCGTTGTGGGTTCGGGCGTAAACGTGCTGGGGGTGGCGCGCGCACCGCCGCCGCGGCGGGTGGAACGGAAGCGCCGCGGGTCCGAGCGGGGGGAGGTGACAAATACCTCGGTACCTTCCAGGAAGAACAAGCGCTTTTCGGGAAAGAACGTCTCGAAAGCGGTGAGATTGACCACCACATCATCAGATTCCACGGCACCGAAGTCAGGGTTCAAAGTGGCGGTAAGCTGGGCGTTGGGTGTGGGACGCCAGGCAATGTCCGCACCCACCCGGTAGTCATCGTCGTGGCTGATGGCGTCGTGGGTTACGGAAACATAGGGAAATACCGCCAGTTGGGACTGCGCCTGCAGATCCGGCAGCGCCGCCGGTTGCAGTGCGGACATGAATCGCGGCTCGGTGAAAGGCAGCGCGGGCCAGCCGTACAACTCGTCGCTGTGTGCAACTTTGCGCTCGATCCAGATGCCTACCTGCCGGTCCGCCGTGCCTTCCGGCAGCGCCATCATCGACCATGGCAGGAACATCTCGACACTCCAGCCGGTGGGGGTCCGCTGGGACTCGCCGCGCCAGGGACCGTCCCATTGTTCGGTAAACCGGCGCTCCGGCAACACCCGGCCGTCCATTAACGAGCCGCCCAGATTCACCTTGAACCAGTATCCGTACAGCCCTTTGCCGGAGGTATCAATGGTGATGCCGTACGCATCGCGGTTAATGAACTGATCACGGGAGGTCAACCGCGCAACCAGGGTATCCGGCGGCTGCTCCATTTCCGCGGCCACGTACAAGCCTCGGTTGGTGAAGAACAGGCGGGTGCGGGTTGCGTATTCCGGGGCGGCCATGGAGTCAGGGTCGATCACCCGCATATTGTCGTACACGGGCAACGTGGACCAGACCGGCTCGTTGACGTGGCCGTCCACCTTTATGCGGGAATCGGTGATATAAGAAACCTGGATGGCATCACCGGGCGCGGCCGGCACGACGCTGCTGAAGCAGACCAGCAGCGCCCAAAGCGGGCCCTGCCATTGCAAGCGGCGGAACAGACATCTTGGTGAGACTAAAATTGCTGCCCTCCCGAAGCAGCATGCGGAACACGACATTGTGCCGAAAGTGGCCCGGTTTCGGAAATAGGCGCATGTACGGATGCGGCCGGGCCGCAATCTGTGCCTGGCAGCGGCTTTGGATTAGGCGGTAAAAACGGCGGCGGCCTGAAAGGCTCGTATTTTGATACTCAGGAGCATTTATTTTGCCACTTATTAAACGGAAGTGGTGTATTTTGTGAAATTCGCGATCATGGGCGTCAGACAACACAACTGAGGCGAAGCCATGAAATTACCGAAATCTTTGCAACATCGAATTTTTGAGGAACAAAGGAAGCTCGCAAAACGTCTGCAGCAGCTTAAGTGGCTGGAACAGCTATGGGATGAAAGGGTCACCCGGCTCTTGAGTGACTACCCGGCCCACGCCGGCGATTGTGCCTTTCACCGCGATGCTGCACGGCAGCAGGCGCGCAGCGTAGAGGCTGAACTGTTTGCCTGTGAAGCAGTGCTGGCGCGGGTCTCCGCGTGAGCACCGTTGTCTGCCGCCAACGCCTTCCGGCTAGCGGCAGACGAAGTTGCCGGCATCACGTTGATCGCCGCGGCCTTTGTAGCGCGCAAGTTTCGGATAGGCGCAAAGGGGGCGGGTGAACGTATCCGCGGCAGGTTCGGGCTGGGCGTTGCGCAGCAGCGAGAAGCGTTTGGCACCGGTGGTGGCTTCCAACCGCTCCGGTGCACGGCCGTCTTCTCGCCAGCGCACAAGGGGCTCAACGTAATCTGTTACCCAGGCGCCGGGGCCGGCCGCACAATGCACCATGCCCGGTACCATGAACAGGCGGAAAAATTCTGCTGTTTTCCGTGCGCCTCCATGATGGGTTTCAGCCTCCAGCAGGTAGTTGATGGCGCGTTGAGGCCTGAGCGGATAGTCGTTCCACCCCTGATACATAATCAGCTTGCCGCCGCGGGCGGCAAACTCACTTAAATCCGCGGTTTCCACGTCCGTGACATTTGCCGCGGCAGCCAGCTTACTGCGGTGATTGTTCGGATCGAACTCGGCGATATCAAAACCGGCTTCGTGCCGCATCAGCATGGCCAACGTTTCCGCCATGCCGCCGATTAAAGACTCACTGCCAAGCATATCGTTCTGCAGCATCCAGAATTCCCAGTCGCCGGCATCTTCCGCTCCGGGTAACACGCCGGGCGACACCACGTTACCGGCCTGGTCGGTCTGGTCCGCATACATGTACTTTGCAGTCTCAATCTGGCCCGCCGTCAGACAATCCTCACGGGCGGGACCGTCACATGCCAGGCCGTCCAGATTCAGCAGTTCCTGTGTGCATTCGCGCGGATCGTTGATCACGCCGTCTTCAACGCCGTCAAGGGTGTCGCAGGCGCTGCGGGAGTTAGCGTCCAGCACCGCCATCGACGCGGCGGTGAGCGGGTGTTCCGCCTGTTGCCGGGCGCCCCCGATCATCCACGGGGCAAATTCGTCAAATCGGAATGCCGGCGCACCGGCAATGATGCCGTCATAGTCGCCGGGGAACCGGATGGCTTCCATCAGGGCTGCGCGGCCGCCGTTGGAACAGCCGTTGAGGTAACTGAAATCGATTTCTTTCCCGTAGTAACGCTCAACCACGGCTTTGGCGAACAATGTGCCCAGGTGTACGCCGCGGTAAGCGTAATCAAGCAGCGCTTCCGGCTGCATGAGAAAGTCCATGGTTTGCCCTTCGTGGCCGGTATCGGTGGAGGCCATGGCAAAGCCGCGGCTTAACAGAGATGTGGTGTCACCAATCGAGCCGGCTCCGCCGCCGACGGTGGAGAACATGAAGCGGCCGTTCCAGTTGCCGGCGGGCATGCGTATTTCCACCCGGATGGCCCGGTTAACCACGCCGCGCACGCGGCAATGTGCAGGCGTATCCGCGGAGGCTTTGATGAGCATACCGGGTTCCACCGCCCAGGACAGATCCGTCAAGCGGTAGAGTTTTTGACAGGCCGGATCCGTCTCATCCTGCAGTGACAAAGCCTGTGCGGACCAGCATAAACACAAGCCGGCAATTAATATCCTGCGCATTCCCAACTCCTATGCTGTTTCTGGCTGCGCCGGCTCCAGCACAAAACCCTCATAACCCGCTTCAGCGACTTCGGCTAAGCGGTCGAAATATTGTGAGCCGCGCAGGTGGCCGAGAAACTGGCGCGGCTTTCCGGGGATGTTGGCGCCCATGTACCAGGAGTTGGTATGGGGATAGAGGGTGCGTTCAGCAATGCTGTTAATCTCTCCATCCCAGATCGCCTCCGCGTCCGCTGTTGCCTCGACCGCACCCAGACCCTGCTCGCGCAGATGGCTGATGCAGTTGCCGATCCATTCGGTGGTGAGTTCACCGCCCAGGGGCATGGTGAAGAATACCCCGGGTGCGCCGGGACCGTGGATCATAAACAGGTTTGGAAAACCGGCAATGGTGGTGCCCAGATAGTTATCGAAGCGCTGTCCCCATTTCTGCTGCAGGCTCACCCCGCCGCGGCCCTTGGGGTTGAGGTTCAGCATCGAGCCGCTGACGGCGTCAAACCCGGTGGCCAGTACCAGCATATCAATGGCATGTTCACCCTGTTCGGTGCGTACGCTGGAGGAGGTAAATTCTTTGATCGGGTCCTGACGCAGGTCAACCAGCGCGACGTTGTCACGGTTGTAGGTTTCAAAGTAGCCGTTGTCGAGAATCAGGCGTTTGGTGCCGAAGTAATAATCCGGCATCAGCTTGGCCGCGGTGTCCGGGTCCGCAACGGTCTCGCGGATCTTGCTGCGCACAAACTCACCCACTTCTTCGTTGAGCGCCTTGTCACTGAGCACGCCGACGAAGCTGTTGATGGCGAGGTGGATGCCGCCCTGTTGCCAGAGCTCTTCGTAGCGGGCACGGCGCTGCTCCGGCGAGTATTCCGCCGCCCGCAGCCGGCTGGTCTTGAACGGCCAGCCGCCGCGTTTGCGCATGGAGGTGCGGAGTTCATCCCAGTCCTGGCGGAAACCGGCCAGTTCCTCCGCTGTCAGAGGGCGGTTGCGCGCCGGCAGGGAGTACTGCGGCGTGCGCTGGAACACGGTAACGTGCTCAGCCTGTCTGGCGATTTCAGGAATGGACTGGATGCCTGAAGACCCTGTGCCGATCACGCCCACGCGTTTACCGGCAAAAGACACTTCCCGGTGCGGCCAACGGCCGGTGTGGTAACACTCGCCGGCAAAGTCGCTGATGCCCGGATAGTCGGGCATATTGGCGACAAACAGCGCACCCACCGCGCAGATAAGGAATTGTGCGCTGGCGCTTTCACCGCTGTCGGTTTCGATGGTCCAGCACTGGCCTGCTTCGTCGTAGCGCGCATCCTTCACCCAGGTGTTGAACCGAATGTCCTTGCGCAGATCAAAACGGTCCGCAAAATGCTCGAGGTAGGCCAGCACGGCCCCCTGGGAGGTCTGGGTTTCGGTCCACTCCCACT
Organism: Pseudomonadales bacterium; assembly: GCA_028279305.1. Lineage (GTDB taxonomy): Bacteria > Pseudomonadota > Gammaproteobacteria > Pseudomonadales > Azotimanducaceae > UBA4421. The sequence continues at coordinate 2,190 of JANQOA010000184.1, read as the reverse complement.
CATCAACCAGATCCTGGGAGAACGTATAGGCGTAAAACGGACTGCTGGGCGCGTCAACCCGGGCGCCGGGATAGCGGTTGTACCACCAGGTGCCGCCCACGCCGCCGGCGCCGTCGAAACCCCGCACCTTGAGCCCCATGTTATCGCGAAGGTGGTGCAGCGCGTACAGCCCGCCGAATCCGGAGCCGATAATTATCGCGTCGTAGCGCACCGGATTATTCTGCACCGGTGGGCTCTATGCGCAGAAACTCCCGCGGCGGAAAACCCATCAGGAAGCGGCCGACAAAACCGATCGGGTTATCGCTCAGCACCCGGTCGTGATCCGCGCCTGCAACCGGGATGGCGGTAAAGTTGCCGCTCTGTGCAGCCCGTTGCGCGCCAAACTCGATGTGTACGTTGGGATTCTTCTGAACCTGCCGGAACCAGGCACGCGGCCAGTGGTTTGCGGCCAGATAGAGCTCACCCTGGCTTTCGAACAGCGACAGCACCCGCTTTGTTTCGGAGCCGTCGTCTTCGGTCAGGGTAATGACCAGGTTTTCTTCACCCCGCGGCTGGTAGTAACCCAGCAGGCTCTCGAATATGACAACGATGCCGACGTACACCGCGGCCAGGATCAATACAATTTTTAACGTTCGGTTCATTTTATGGTCCTGCTTTTATCAGTGCTGCTGTTAATAGTGCTGCTGTTAGTATTTCAGGCCGAAACGATGTTGGCCAGAGGTTCCTCAGGGATCTGCCCCGCCTGGATTTTGTTCCGGGTCGCCCGCGACCAGGGTATAGGGAATGGTCCCGGTCCACGGCTGGTAGTCAGCGTCCGCCGGGTCTTCCAACTCACCTCCCGGCATCAGCGCGGGCACCAGTTCCGCTGGAATCGACTTGCCGGAAATTTCTTTGAGTTCAAATTCGATAATGCCCGTTTGGGTCAGCTCTTTGGCGCTGGGCTGGCGGATGGTGTCCCAGCGCCCCGGCTGTATGTATTCTATGAATTGACGCAGGCGTTGTTCTTTTTCCGTTGCATCCTCAATGAACCTGCCGGCTGAAAACAACGTTGCTGAGCGGTACAACACGGCGTGGTTGAAACCGGACCTGGGCAGTATAAATCCGTCAAAGTGGGCAAATGAGATACACGATTTGGCGCCCTTGCGGATCGCGTTCACCATCTTGTTTTTGACAGCGCCGTGCACAAACACTTTGTCACCGTCGCGCCAGTGAACGGTAGCCTGTATATAGGGATGGCCGTCGATGATCACGCTGACATGACACATGGGTGTTTCGTCAATGATGGCGTAAATGGCCTCTTTGTCGTATGTGCCCAGCTCGTGATAGAGGCGCAGCCGGGTTCGTTCGGTTTGCTCAAATTCGGCCATCTGATTTCCTGACGTTGTGCTGAATGTCTGTCAGGCACAATTATACATAGCGCTGTTATGCAGTTGGGTCAGGGGTTCAGGCGGTCATAGGTTCAGCGCGCCGCGCTCCACCGCCGTGCGTTCAGCGCCCGAATAACTTCACCGTCCGCTGACCCGCGCGCCAGCCCTTCCGCCAGCATGCCCAGTACGTAGCGGTCCGGTTCCGTTTGCAGCAGGGCCGCCATCTCGCTGCGCGCTGCGTCACTCAAGCTGTGGTTTGCCGCCAGCAGCAGTACCGCGTAGGCAACAGACTGGCGAACCGTGGAGCGGGACAAACCGGCTGCCTCTGTGTTGTCAGGCTCAACCCCGGGTTGCAACCGTTGTGACAGCGCAGCCAGAATCTTTGCCGATTCCGCGGCCGGACTGCGGCTGATCTGGCCGAGTGCGTAGGCGGCGTTGGAACGGGCGAGATCGTCAGCTTCGCCTTGCAGCCGCTCGATCAGCGCATCGGTACCCGGTGACCAGGCGGCGCCGAGGGCAAAGGCCGCGAAACGGCGCACGCTGGCGCGTTCGTCCCGGGTGGCTTTGATGAGGGCGTCAGCAGCCTCGTCACAGCGCTGCCGCAGCCCGTATGCGCTGGCCCTGCGCACACTCTCCGCAGCGTCATGCAAACCCTGCAGAAGTACATTGAGGCTTTGCGCGCCGGTGTCCGCGCCGAGCCGGTATGCGGCGGCAACTTTTTTGTGTTCACCGCCTTCGCGGAGGTGTTTATCCTCCGCCGCCAACCTGGCGTGGACCCGGGGTGTCCGCTACCGGGCACCCCTCGACCCCGTGCGCGTGGCGG
>JANQOA010000176.1 GCA_028279305.1 Pseudomonadales bacterium | reverse complement strand
GCGCCACGGTTACCGTGGAGTTGGGCGGCAAGCTGCCCATGCCGGCCCTGCAGCAGCAAAGCCGGCCGCTGACCCTCACCGGGGAAGTGAAGTTGCTTTCCAACGGCAGGTTTAAGGCACGCGTGGAAATGTCCCGCGGCCTGACCATCAACATGGGCACCAGCGCGGTGCTCAGCGTCGACGGTGTGGATATCGCAATTATCTCCCGGCACATGGAGCCTTACGACCCGGAATGCTTCCGCAGCCTGGGCATGGAGCCGACGCAACGCAAATATCTGATGCTGAAAAGCCGCATCCACTACCGGGTGGGGTTTAGACCGATCGCGCGGGAGATTATCGAGTGCGCGGGGCGCGGGGTGTGCACCTCGGATTACAGCGAAGTTCAGTTCAGCAACGTACGGCGGCCCATCTATCCGTTGGATGGCATGTTAAGCGGCAGTAACGTGGACCGCCGCGAGTTCATACGCAAGCCAGCGGGCGGTTAACTGCGCTACCAGTCCAGATCGTCAGGTACCTTGAATTTGGCGTAGTACTCATCGTCTTCACCGGCGTCCGCCTGGGGCTTTTCGTGGGCCACGATGATGCGTTTGGGGTCCCGTGCGGCGATACGTGAGGCGACCTCCGGGGCCACAAAGTGGTAGTTGCCGTCGTTGTTGACAATCGTCAGCCGGCCACTGCTCAGCGCTTCCATCTGCGCCCGGGTCACGTACAGTTTCTTGATACGCTTGCCGTGCACAAAGTTGTAAGGCACCGCATCGTCATCTTTGGCCGCCTGCCGCTGATCATGCTGCAGGATCAACTGTTTCATCTCCGCCCGCAGCGCCTTGGAGGCATACTTCTCGTTACGCTGCCGGGCCAGTTCTTTATCCCGTGCGGCTTTGGCTTCACGCTGCTTCTGCGCCCGGCTGCGGCTGTTGTCAGCAGCAGGCTGCTGGTTGTCCTGCTGGACGGCGCCGTGTTTACCAGGCTTGCCGCCTTTACCTTGGCCGCCGCCCTTACCTTTGCCGCCCTCACCTTTGGCGCCGGCCTGGCCGCGCTTCTTCGCCAACGCGTCCGCGCGCACTTCCCGCTCAGCTTTTTTAGCCTGCGCACCGGTCGCCAGGCCCGCTTTAACCAGTTGATCTCTCAGGCTTTCGCCCATGTTGAAGTACCGCTGCTGAATCCGCGCCTAGTTTAACAGATCGTATTCCTGCAGAAATGCCTGGGGGTCCGCGGCCAATACGCGTTCGATGCGCTGGCGGAAGTTTTCGTGGGTCACCATGCGCAATGCGTCCGCAACCGCAAACCAGCCTACCTCCAGGCTCTCCGCGCTGGTGCGCGGCGCACCGCCCACCGCCCGGCCGAGAAACAGCACGTTACAGATACTGCGCGAGACGGTTTGAAAAATGCCGCAGAAGCGGGTGATTTCACAGACGATGCCGGACTCCTCTTCCACCTCGCGCACCGCCGCCGTGGTCAGTGCCTCACCCTGCTCAACCTGGCCGCCCGGCATTTCCCAACCGCGGCTGGGTGACTTCACCAGCAGCAACTCACCGGTATCATTAAGTACAATAACCGCAGCACTGAGCACATGTTTGGGGGCCGCCTGCCAGCGCTGCCCCTGATACCAGCCGCCGGTTTCCGCCATCCCCTCACCCTCCAATCTTGAACGCCACCCACACCGTGGCGTCGACTTTAATGTTTTCCGGCACAAACAGCAGCGGATCATAGCTGCCGCCGGCCAGCGCGCCATCCGCGGCCATTTCCGCCCGCACCGCGCGGCGCTGATTAAACGGCATGGGCACCGGCTGCCGTTCCTCACTGATCTCATAGGGTGCACCCACGGTCACGCCCAGACCCCCGGCAATCTCAGCGGCTTTGCGCCGGGCATTTTCGGTGGCCTGTTTCAGCGCCGCCACCTTCAGCGCGTGGGGGTCGTCCACCGCCGCCTGGGGCCGCTGAATCTCGCTGATGCCGGCGCGGGTCAGGGCTTCCGCCAGTAATTCGTAACGCTTCAGGTCACGTAACTTCACGGTAATGGAGCGGTTCACCACAAAACCAACAATCTTCTGGTTTGAATTGCGGTCATATTCCACCTTGCGCTGCACTGAAACACCGCTGAAGGCCAGATCCTGGTCTTTTATCTTGAACTTTTTGATCGCGCGAACCACCGCCCGGGCGCTGGCATCCGCCGTTTGCTTGGCCTGCTGGGCAGTTTTGCTTTCGCTGTAAATCACACCGGTCACACGCACATAATCCGGCGCAACTTCAGCCTGGCCTTCACCTTTCACCCGGATTAGAGACTCCGCGTGGACTGCGCCCACGGCTGCAGCCAGACACACCGCCAACAGATATTTCATGTTCAAACACTCCTTAAAGGCCCCTAGTGTAAACCGCCAAGCTGAACGCAGGTAGAACGGCGGCAAGCGGTGTTTGCGCACGCTGCCGTAAGCCTTTATGGTGCTGCGCTGACAACTCAACAGGACAATCTGCAGCATGGGCATGTACCTCTGGGTGAAAGCGTTTCACATCATCTTTGTGGTCGCCTGGATGGCCGGCATGCTGATCTACCCGCGTTACAAACTGCACCAGCTTGCGTCCCAACCCGGCGAGCCGCTGTTCGAAACCATGCGCGAGGCCGCGGAACGCCTGCGGCGGATTATTCTCACCCCGGCCATGCTGGCGGTATGGGTGCTGGGACTGGTGCTGGTGGCTCTGAATACCGGACTGCTCTCCAGCGGCTGGCTCTGGGTGAAAATAGTCCTGGTGCTGGGCCTTTCCGGCATGCACGGATTTTTCATCAGCCTGGGCCGCAAAATAGACAACGGTGATGCTGCTGTGCCGGCCAAAAACCTGAAGATGCTCAATGAGTTGCCGTTTGTTTTGATGATTATTATCACCATTCTGGTGGTTGTACGCCCCTTCTGACACTGCCCTGCGCCCCGCTCCTGCGCTGCTGAAAAACAAGCCAACCAACGAATAGCCGCGCGCTGCAGCGGCTGCGCAACTGTCTTCACCTGTTCAGCTTCGGTTTATTTTGCCTGTTTTACATTCTGACAGGCGCAAGGAACTTACTGCCAAACTTAAGGAGGAAGACTATGAAAGTCCGACTGTATGTCACGTTGTCACTGCTGGGGGCAACCCTGCTTGGCAACTCCTGGGCCGACTCGTCAGGGCCCGTTATGCGCCTGTTCCCCACCACGTTGCTGGAAGATATCCGTGAAACCAGCCAGGTGGCGGAGGATATGGAAAACGATCTGCAGGAAATCATTCACCGTATGGATATGCAGCGCAAGTTGTATGAAGAAAGCCTGTGCAACGACGCCGACGCGGATCCGGGTTGCGACCGCATGGCCGGTCAGATCGGCGCCACCTACCTGGAGATGTTAAATGCCATGAACGAACGTCTGCCGGAAATGGAACGCGCGGTCACCAGCACCCGCAACGCGCTGCAGAAGCGCATTAACGCGGAACTGGGCAAACGCACCACTCCGACCAGCCTGCAGGAACAGATTCTCGGCAAAACCAGCACCGCCGCCGCCCGCGCCCAGCCCGCTCTGCGCGGCAGCTATGGGGTGCGCATGTCGGACCGGATCAAGCAGTACTACAACCTTGTGGCCACGCATAACAACGGTCCCAACCATTCCATGGCGGTAGTCGCCGCTGACATCTACCTGGATATGGACGAAACCGTACATCTGATTGCCGCCACTCAGGAACAGATCAACCGCGCCGCCATGATGGAGCGCATCAACCAGTCGTTTGGCGCCATCACGCCGGAGATGGCAGCGGTAGTTGACGGCGTTAAAGCCATCTTGTTCGGCGAATCCAGCGACATTGCACCCATTGCCGCACCGCCGGTGGTACCCGGGCCCGCGGAATTTGTCAGCCCTCTGGAAATTTAACCTGCAGGAGACCGTGATATGAAAACTCTAACCTTAATGAGCGCAATGATAGTGGCGGTAGCCGCCGGCTGCGCCACCACGCCGGTGGCCGATCACTGTGCCGGTAAACTGGACCGCAATCTGGCAGCCGCCATCCGCGACGTTGAGACGCGCCTGGACACCGGCTGTGAATATCACTTCGACACCTACTATCAGGATCTGCTGGAAGTTGCGCGCGCGGCGCCGGATGCGCAGAACAAGAACCTGTTCAGCGATTTTCTGGTGCGCGCCAGCGACAGCGGCGTAATTACCAAACGCCAGGCCAAAGAGAAGTACAACCGTTACTTTGCGGTGAAATACATCTCTTTTACCGGCGACTACAACACCTGTGCCCAGGCTTGCCCGAATCAGGCTCAGGTGATGGCTGACATGCGGACCGAGCTGCTGGATAAACAGAAAGGTCTGCTGGAAGCGTCTGAAGACAAGCAGGGTTACTACCGTGCTGATCATCTGCTGAAAGAAACCCAGTTGGTCCTGGAGGCCACCTGCCGGGCCTGCCAGGTCAGTGGTTCTTTCTAAAACGGCACACGCAAGGAGGCAACCGGCCATGGGATTCATCAGCGGATTGTTTGCCGGTACGCTGGCCGCGCTGGCGGCCCTGTTCCTGACCCAACCCAGCCCCGCCGCCCTGGCGGCGGCGCAGGGCTGGATCAGCAGCAACCTCGGCCACTCGGTGTGGTTTTTCAGCACGGTGCTGGTGATCTTCCTGATGCAGTTGCTGCGCCTGCAGAGATTGCTGAAACAGCCGGCTGACACTGTTGACCCGGTGGAGATATCCCGCCTGGATCAGCTGCTGGACGTCTGGGGCCAGGTATTTATCGGTATTGGCGTCATCTGGACCGCCATTGGCATGCGCGGCGCGCTGCAGGCCGCTTTGAGCGACCCGGCGTCTGCGTTAACCGATACCGCCGGCAACGTGCTGCGCGACCTGGTGGACGGCGGCATCCTGCTGGCGCTGTCTACCACCATCCTCGGCGCCATCGGCGGTTACGCCATGCGCCTGATGAAAACCGCCGCGGTCGGGGCGGAGCTGCACAGCTACTACAGCAGCCGCGAACAGCAGGAGGTATCCGCCCTGCTGCAGGCCACCGAGCGCATTGAAGCGCGGCTGTCATCCACGGGCTGAACACATGTACCGCCGCCATCACAGCGCCGCTGATGACAACAGTCTGCAGACTGACGTCATGCGCTTCATGGCCATTGTCGCGTTCTGCCTGATTGCAATCCTGGCGCTGACCCGCAACATCGAGGCACCGGCTACGGCCCAGCCCGACCCGGCACCTGCCGAGACAACTGAGCCGGAGCCGCAAACACCGGCGGAACCAACCCCCGCCGCGCCGCTGGAACCGGCCCGGCAGCCGTTACCGCAGGCAAAACCCGCGCAACCTGCCGCGCAACCTCCCGCGCCCGTGGCAGAGCCGCAGGAACCGGCAGCAGCGCCGCCGCCGGCACAGCAGCCGGCGCGGCAATCAGACGCGCGGCAATCGGACGCGCAGCAAGCAGAAGAGGAGCCCGAAGAAGCCCTGACCCTGCGTTTTGCGTCCGACCGGGATTTTCTGCGTCTGCTGGTGCGGGGCAAAATTACCTTGTACGCCTATGACAACAGTTCATTTATGTCCCTGGGCCCGGATTTTCGCTTCCGCCCCGTGGATAAACCCAAACAGGTCTACGAAATACAGCCGTCCACCATTCCCAGCCAGGTATTACGCGCGTTGCCGCAACCCGCCGCTGCAATGAAATGGGCGGTGAGCCTGCCGGAGAAAATTCAAAAACAGATCAACGAACACATCGCCACGCAAACCCGCGGAGAGCTGAGTATTGACCGATACCAACAGGTGCACCATGTTTTACCCGGATAAACCCGCTTACACAGCAACTCTACTCGCCTGTCTGCTGCTGGCCGCTACCGCGGCACATGCAGCACCGGCGGGCAAACCGTACATGTCTTTGTCACGCTGGCTGGATCAGTCCGCAGCGGTGGAGCTGGCTGACAAGCTGTCAAGCCATCCCAAGTTTAAAGGCCAGGCATTGCGTCTGGGGGCAGTCATCGACAGCCAGCCGGCCATGTACAGCAACCGCCTGAACGTCTCCATCCAGCAGCGGCTGGCCCACCAGATATTAAAGCGGGGCAAAAACGACATTGTCTTGAACAACCCCAGCCGCTGCGCGGTGCCGGATCAGACCCGTTACTATCTCGGCGTCTCGGTGGCGCCGGTCACCCGCACCCGGCACAGGGTGCATATCACCCTGATGGATATGGACAGCTATCGCCTGGTCAGCGGCGTAAGCCTCAGCTGGCAGGGCCGGCTGACCAGCGACGAGCGTACCATGCTGGCGGCAGCCGCCCGGCCGGCCCAACCCGGCAGCGCTACTCATCCCCTGCCCCTGCACGACCCCAGGCTGCTGACCGCCCTGGTGCAGCAGGCGGACTGCTCTCCGGCCCGCCATCTGCCGGGTCTGATTTATCTATCCGCCGCTGACGACAAAGATCTGGATCGGGTGCTGCGGGAATTAGAGCATCAGCTTACCGGCAATGCGGGCTGGGTGTTTACCTCAAACCAGACTGACGCGGATTGGCTGCTGGACGCCGAGTTGCTGAACGCCGGGGCTCAAAACAAACGGCTGAACGTGCATTTGCAGGCGCCGGCAAAACAGCAGCGCTATTTGCTGGGCGGAGTTTATGTCACGGACCCCGGACAACCCCCGGCTGCCCCGGCACCGCCGCCACAGCCGGTGGCCGGGGCATACGTCCAGCGGCCGGCGGGCGCGCTGATCCGCAGCTTCAAGAAAGTGCGGGACAACAGCTGCCGCAATTGTATTTCCGTGGCGCTGACGCTGCGCTATCCGGCCCACGTGCTGGTGTTTTCCACCGCGCAGAGCAATCCGACGCCACTGTCCTGCAGCGGGGAACTGGCGCTGCGCGATGCCGGGGACTATCAGTTCCGGATCAAGCGCAGTACCAGCCCGTCGTTTCACCGGCGCCCCAGCTCCGGCATCTATGTGCTGGCCAGTACCGACCCGGCGCAACTGCGGGCCATGGCCGCGGCGGTGCGCAACGCGTCAACAAAGTGTAACCCGGACAACCCGGACGCCGCCGCTACCCGGCAACTGCTGGAGCTGGTGCGCAGCGGGGAATCCCAGGTGCAGTGGAAAGCCCTGCATTTCCAGCAACGACCTTATGGCTTGGTTAATATCTAGGAGGACTGTATGCGTTTTCTGATTGGTCTGTTTACCGGTGCCGCGGTCACCTTTGCTGCGGCCGGCTTCATCAAGCCGCAACCGCCCTATTTTGAGAAAACAATTTCATCCTGGCTCAGCCAGGTGCGGGAGGTTGTGACGGATACCCCTGCCCTGCCTCAACTGCCGCAACCCCAGGGCCCGGGCGGAGACATAGTGGAGCCTGAACTTGCCGAGGTTGTGCCCCATGAGACCCCGCTGGATCAGCCGCCAACCATACCCGCTCAGCCGCAGGCGGCGGTGCCGGAAGCGGTGCAGCAACCGGTTCCCGTACCCGATAGCCTGACGGAAAGCCCGGACAACGGGCCAGCGGAAGCGATGGAAGAGCTTGTAATGGAAGAACTGGTTGACGAAAGCCAGTTCAGCGGGCGCGGTAAACCGCAGGAAGCCACCGTGTGGGCCCCGTTTTACAGCCGCGCCTCCGCTGAAGGATTTGCCCGCCGTTTAACGGAGACTCTGGCGCAGCCGTTTGAGGTACGCCGCCGCGCCGCTGCCCGTTACGAAGTTGTCTACGTGCATCAGCATCCGCAGCAGTGGGCGGACGTACAGCAGCGCATCGACGTTATGTTCGGCAGCCGCTGATGCTGAGGGTTATGTTCAGTTTGAGCCTGTGTCTGATTGCGGTGCAGGCGCAGGCGGAATCGGGTAAGGAATATCCCTACCAGAGCTGCTTTGAAGTGGCGGCAAAAATGCACAACGTGCCGCTGGAACTGTTGCTGGCGGTTGCCGCTACGGAAAGTGACTGGGACGCGGATGCCCGCTCCCACGCCAACGCCCACGGCGTAATGCAGATTCAATGGCCGGGTACCGCCCGCCATCTGGGGGTAAAGCGGGTGGCGGAACTCTACAACCCCTGTTTTAACATCTCTCTGGGCGCCAAATACCTGGCGCAACTGCTGCGGGATTTTGACGGCGGCGAAACGCGGGCTTTGGCCGCATACAATTACGGTCCCACGCGCATTGCCGCCAGCCCGGCAATCCCCAAGGGCGCGCAAAAGTACGTCGACACGGTCAACCGCCACCGCCGTCAGATCACCCACGGCCTGGTACCCAAAAGGTTACAGCCGGAACGGGACCATGTGCTGGTGGCTTTCAGCTCGCGCAGCCGGGCTGAACGCCTGGCTGCACACCTGCAGTCACATCTGCAGGGGGCCCTGGTCTCGGTACGTAAAACATCCCCGCTCACCCGTAAACATGCGGTGGTGCTGGCAATCGGCAACGCGGGCCTGACCGTGCAGGATCATGTCACTATTCGAAATCTGGGGTGGACGTTGTGAACCATGTTAAATACGTTTCCGTTGCACTACTTGTTACAATAAGTGCTGCGCCTTTAAGCTCAGCCTGGGCCAGGGACCGCCTGCCCGGCTATGACGACCGGCTGGTCTGGGCCAACGTCACGCGCGTGGAACCGGTTATACGCCAGAAGAGCGTGCCGCCCAACAACCAGGCCTGTTTCCAGCCGAAACCGGCGCGCTCCGCCGGTTTAAGCAGCCTGCTGGAGTGGGACCTGCTGGTGGACTGCAGCCCCGGCACGGTCAGCGAAACCACCCATTACCGGGTGCACTACAAATGGGGTGGCCAGGAGTATGACTACACCAGCAAGACCCTGCCGGGGAATAAAATCCGCGTACGGGTGGGGATAGCGCCTGGGGTTGGGGATTGGTGAGGGTTAACGTGGGTCGCTGAATGTCGGCGGCTGGTAAGCCGCTGGCTGCTCGCCCGTAGCGCGCTTTGCGCTAATACCTATAGATTGGGAGTTCTCGCCGTCCTCTTATGGGAAGAGGCGCGGGGTTAACCGCTGGTATTGGCCCCAGGGCTCGCGTCACCGCTAGCGGCTGGTAAGCCGCTAGCTGCTCAGCCGTAGCGCGCTTTG
>JANQOA010000151.1 GCA_028279305.1 Pseudomonadales bacterium | reverse complement strand
GCCCTCCAGGCCGCCGCGCCTTTTCCAGGCGGCCATGGCACGGCGCAACTGGTCTGCTTCGCCGGCTGAAAAGCCTGCCGCCACCATGGCCAGTTCAATCACCTGTTCCTGAAATATCGGCACCCCCAGGGTGCGTTCCAACACCTTGCGCACCCCTTCACTGGGGTATTGGACCGGCTCGATACCCTGCCGGCGGCGCAGGTAAGGGTGCACCATGTCCCCCTGGATAGGGCCGGGGCGCACAATGGCCACTTCGATCACCAGATCATAAAAGTGCTGGGGTTTCAGCCGCGGCAGCATGCTCATCTGTGCGCGGGATTCCACCTGGAACACCCCGATGCTGTCGCCCTGCTGCAGCATGTGATAAGTCTCCGGGTCTTCCGCCGGGATGTCCTGCACCACCAGCGAAGAGTTGCGGTAGGCATTAATGCTGGCCAGAGCTTTGCGTATGGCGGTCAGCATGCCCAGCGCCAGCACGTCGACTTTCAGCAGGCCCAGCGCTTCCAGATCGTCTTTGTCCCACTGAATGATGGTGCGGTCTTCCATGGCGGCATTTTCCACCGGCACCAGCTGCGCCAGGGTACCCTTGGATATAACAAAACCGCCCACGTGCTGGGAGAGATGCCGGGGGAAACCGAGAATCTGGTTGACAAAATATAAGAACTGTTCAGCCACCGCACTGTCCGGGTCGAGGCCGGCACTGCGCAGGCGCTGCGGGATTTCTTCCTGCTTGTCCCACCAGGCCATGGACTTGGCCAGCAGGTCTACGGTGTCCAGACTCAGCCCCAACGCTTTACCCACATCGCGGATGGCGCTGCGCGGGCGGTAGGTGATCAGCGTGGCGGCCAGCGCGGCCCGGTCGCGGCCGTAGCGCTTGTAGATGTACTGAATGACCTCCTCACGCCGCTCGTGCTCAAAATCCACATCGATGTCCGGCGGTTCGTTACGCTCCTTGGAGACAAAGCGTTCAAACAGCAGGTGCATGCGGGCCGGATCCACTTCCGTCACATGCAGGCAATAACACACCGCGGAATTAGCCGCTGAACCGCGGCCCTGGCAGAGGATGCCCTGGCTGCGGGCAAACTGCACAATGTCCTGCACGGTGAGAAAAAAATGTTCGTACTGCAGCTCGGCAATCAGCGCCAGCTCTTTTTCGACGGTGGCCAGGGTATCCGCGGGTACACCTTCGGGCCAGCGCTCCCGGGCACCGGCCAGCGTCAGCTGCCGCAGGTACTCAGTTGGGGAGAGATGCGGCGGCACCAGATCCTGAGGGTATTCGTAACGCAGTTCGTCCATGGAAAAGCGGCAGCGCCGGGCAATCACCATGGACTCCGCCAGCATTTCCGCGGGATACAGGGTTTGCAGCTCCGACACCGGGCGCAAGGTGCGCTCCGCGTTGCTGAACGCCTGATGCCCCAGGCTGGCCACCGGCGTACGCAGGCGGATGGCGGTGACCAGATCCTGCAGGGGCTGCCGCTGGGGCAGGTGCGTATGTACATCGTTGGCCGCCACGATGGGCAGCCCCAGGCGCATGGAGATGGTCAGGGCGTGGGCCATCTTGTCCAGGTCGTGGCCGTCGCGGAACAACTCCAGCGCCAGCCACAGGTCATGGAATACCTCCTGCAGTTGCCGGGCCAGAGCCATCTGGTCGTCGATGTCATTATGGCCCTCCAGCAACGGCGGTATCCACAATGCCAGACAGCCTTGCAGCCCCCAACGGAAATCATCCAGGGATGCGTGGTATTCACCCTTTTCGGAACGGCGGCGCAGCTTGGTGATCAAAGCGGAAAGCTGGCCGTAGGTGTCGCGGTTGGTGGCCAGCAGCACCACCTTGGTCACGGGCAGGCCGGGGTGCCCGGTGGACAGCAGAAATTCAGCGCCGATAATCAATTGGATGCCGCACTTTTTAGCGGCCATGTGGGCTTTCACCAGACCGGCATATGTACATTCGTCAGTTATGGCTATGGCCTTGTAACCCAGATGGTGGGCCTGCTGCACCAGTTCTTCCGGGTGCGAAGCCCCGCGCAGAAAACTGTAATTGCTGATGCAATGCAGCTCGGCAAATGCCGGCTCAGCCGAAGTAGCCATGCAGATACCAGTCTTCCTGTTTATCGACGAACACCCAGCATTCAACCCCCAGGGCGTGCCGGGCAATGTAATAGTCGCGGTGAGTGCCGTGGCGCTGCACATCCCACCATTGAGTCTGCAGGCGCTCCGGACCATGCAGCAGGGTAAGGTCCTGCAGGCGCACCGGCCGGGCTGCGGCAAACAGCCACAGCGGACGTTTGTGTTTGTGCCGGGGCAGGGGCTCGCCGGCCGGGGCGGGGCGCTTTGCCGCTGCTTTTTGCGCGGCTGCCTTTTGTACGGCTGATTTTTGCACGGCTGTTTGAGGCCCCGCTTTGCGGCGCTTGCCCCGCGGCGATAAAACTTTGTCCACCGCGCAGCCCTGCCAGGCCTGTTCTGGGGTGTGTTCCGCCAGGCTCTGGATACCCTGGCAGGCGTGGTCGCCCAGCCGCGCGCGCAGTTCGTCCACCAGTTCGCTGAGGTCTGCTTCCGCGGTTTGCGCGGCACTACCGTGCCGGCAGTTCTGAAACAGCCCCTGGCTTTCATTCAGCCAGGGTGACAGTTGGCGCGAACTTAAGGCGACCCCGAGGATTTCCGCCGGCAACGCCATCTGCTCCAGTTTCAACTGGCTGACGTGAATAAAATCCTGCTGGTTCTGCCGGCCTTTGGCAAAACGCACCGGCAGGTAAGTGGCCTCCCGGTTGCAGCTTGAGAATTTCCACAGCAGTTGCTCACAACCCAACTGGTGGGTGATGAGCCATTGCTGCATTTCTTCCGCCAGTTTGCACATGGGGCTGGCAGGGTGGTTGTACAACTCCCCTTTGTTGCGCAATGGCTCCAGCAGATGCAACTGCTGGCTGAAACGGGCGGCCGGAGTGATGGGTTGACGCGGGTCCGGCATGTCTCCGGTAAGCTGGGCCAGATACCTCAGCAGCCCTTTGCCGAAGCGTTGGCCCAATTGTTTTGACGGCAGATCCAGCAACGGGCCCAGGGTATACACCCCCATGTTGGCAAAACGCTCAATAATGTTGTCGGGTTTTTTGCCGGCTTCTTCCACGCCCAGACCAGCCAGGCCCAAACCCGCCTGACAGAGGGGCACGTCCGCCAGCCGCTGCTGTTGTGAGCGGGCCAGGGCCATGGCCGCAAGCGGCGTGGACGCCACCCTGACACAGGCGGCATGCCCCAGAGTGCGGCACAGGCCGGCAGCCGCCCGGCCCAACGCCGGGTAACTGCCGAACAGCTTCAGGCTGCCGCCAATCTCCAGCACCACGCAGTCCGGCGCCTGCACGCTGACATAACCGCTGAAGCGGTACAGCGCGTCCGCCAGGGCCTGCAGCCGCTGCAGTTCAGCCGCTTCGTCCCGGTGAGTGTAGTGCAGGCCTTCGCAGATGCTGTGGGCGGTGGCCAGCGTGCTGCCCGGCGACAGGCCGGCGGCTTTGGCGGCAGCGTTACGCATGTACACCCGGTTGTCCTGCAACACCACCCGCGGGCCGCTGATTTCATCATTTTGCGCGCAGGCCCGGGCGGCAAACAGTTCCAGGGGCAGGGCGGGGAAATGTACACACATCCACAACATGCAAGCGCCTAATGCACCAGTTGCTCAACGTGGCTGGAACCATCCCGGTCCGGCCGCTCAAAGGCATGCAGAGGCGTCTCCTGCGAATCCTGCAGGGGGGCTTGCGGAGCGCTGATGTGTTGTGCCCGCCACAAAGTGAGTTGTTGCTGCACATCCTGCTGCCGGCGGTGACGGGTGCCGGTGGCCGTGTCGATATTCAGGGTGACATCCTGCACCGGCCAGCCGCCGCGGCGCTTCAGCACATCCAGCCGCAACTGGCCGGGTTCAGTGCCGGCTTTCAGCCCCAGACGCAATTCAGCCATGCTGGGCTGCGCCTGGGCGCTTTGCGGCCGCAACAGGCAGGCCAGGGTGCCCCCCTGTTTGGCCGCCACCTGCAGGCGTTGGGTGTCCTTCAGCTTCAGCTTTTTTTCGTCCGGCCAGGCCAGCACCAGACTGCAGGTACCCGACTTGCAGGCGCGTTCCACGGACCACAGAGTGTCTTTGTGATTCTGCGGGTGTATCAGCAGTATTCTGCTGATGTCGACACCTGCCGCTTCCAGCGCCGGCGCATAGGGAATAAACGGAGGATTCACCCAGGCGATCCAGCGCTCCTGAGTATGGCTGAGCGCCCTCATGGCCGGCGCCAGCAGGCGCAGTTCACCGACCCCCGCGCAGGCCAGCAACATCTCCATAAGCCCGGCCTGGGGCCAGCCCCGGCCGGGCAACAGCTTGTCCAGACCGGCATAACCGGTAGCCAGGCCTTTGTGCACCGTGTTGGCGGCCAGTTGCCCGGCACGCCAAAGGTCCGGGTGGCGCAGCAGGTTTTCAGCCGCGGAGTCCTGATGCTCTGAGGGATTGACTGCGGGGGGCTTGGCTGCAGAGGCGGTGGCCGCTGAAGCGGCCGACAGGGCGGCATCCAGCAGATCTGCTTGAATTTGTTCTGTCACGGCACACTGTGTTTTTATACAGGGCCGTTCAGGTTACCTGTATAAAAACACAGTAGCAAGTGGTTTGGCGGGGGTATAGATTTTTCCCCGCAAGCGCCTCAGTTACAGAGTCCTTCAGCTATCCAGCGTTGCTGGGGCAGGAACCACTCATCGATCGGCCGGTAGAACGCCCCGTGCTTCAACCCGGTAGATATCGGCATCTCGCAGGTCCTTGCAGGGCTTCGCTCAAACAATTCTTCACACGATCCGGCGCGATCACTTGTTTCGTACTGGGAAAGCACGTTGCCATACAAACGAAGCGCCTTATTGCCAGCCAGCCAGCTTCCGCACACCGCCTGAATAACAAACCGGACATCATCGTTGGCAAGCTTGTGCGAGACCAGAATTGCGATCTGCGCACCCTTGGAAAAGCCGATAACAACAATGTCTTCGGGTGCTGTGCCACGGCCAATTAACGATTCTATTTCGTTAACTACAAAGTCCGCATATTCCGCTCTGTCGGTATCCGCCGGCCGTATATCACTGATGACCGTGTGACCCTCGTTGCGCAGTTCCGCAACGATCCGTCCGTACTCATAGGTTCCATACACGGGGTGGACCGCATTATCACCCTGGTCCTCTATGATCTTGCCATGCAGATACAACACGGTTGCCGCTTCACTATGGCTGCAGCCCATCGTCAGTAACAGCAACCATACTGATCGACTCACAACTGCAGCAGCCAGGGGAGCGTAAGCCCTTTCACTGCCCCCGGCCGATAGCGTAGTGGTCAAACCCGAGCTGCTGCAGGTAGTCCGGGTCGTAAAGATTACGGCCGTCAAAAATCACCGGCACGCTCAAGGTCTGTTTGATGGCGCTGAAGTCCGGGCTGCGGAACTCATTCCATTCGGTCACCACAATCAGCCCGTCGGCTCCGTTTAATGTGTCCGCGCGCTGCTCGCAGATGGTCACCGCATCATTGCCCTTGTACAGGCGCCGTGCCTCGTCGTTGGCCTGGGGGTCGTAGGCCTGCACCTTGGCGCCGTTGGCGCTCAGTAACTCTATGACCGTGCGGCTGGGCGCCTCGCGCATGTCATCGGTATTCGGTTTGAAGGCCAGGCCCCACATGGCAAAGGTGCGGCCTTTGATATCACCGTCAAAGTGGCGCATCAGCTTGTCGAACAGCACGCGTTTCTGCAGCGCGTTTACCGCTTCCACGCTTTCGATGATCTGCGCGCCGTAACCCACTTCACCGGCGGTGTGGATCAGCGCCTTAACGTCTTTGGGAAAACAGGAGCCGCCGTACCCGGTGCCCGGGTAGATGAAGTGATAACCGATGCGCGGGTCCATGCCGATGCCGCGCCGTACCGCCTCGATGTCCGCCCCCAGCCGGTCGGCCAGGTTAGCCATCTCATTCATCAGGCTGATACGGGTCGCCAGCATGACGTTGGCGGCGTATTTGGTCAGTTCCGCTGAACGCACATCCATGTGTACCACTTTGTCACGGTTGCGGTTGAACGGGGCATACAGTTGCTCCATCAGCTGCGCGCCGTAGCCGCCCGCGGAGCCGATCACAATACGGTCCGGCTTCATGAAATCGTTGATCGCCGCGCCTTCCTTGAGAAACTCGGGGTTAGAGACCACGTGATAGGGCAGGCTCATGTTGCGCTTGTCCAGCGCCTCTCTGATCGCCGCCTGCACCTGGTCCGCGGTGCCCACCGGCACGGTGGACTTGTCCACCACCACCTTTTCCTCCTGCATGTGCTCGCCGATGCTGCGCGCCACATCCAACACATATTGCAGATCCGCTGAGCCGTCTTCATCCGCCGGGGTGCCCACCGCAATGAAGATCACTTCCCCGTGCGCCACCCCCTCAGCCACGTCCGTGGTGAAGCGCAGGTGATTGCGCTGCATGTTGGCCGCCACCATGCCTTCCAGGCCCGGTTCAAAAATGGGCACCTCGCCGCGCTGCAGCATGGCCACTTTGTCAGCGTCCACATCCACGCACAGCACATCGTTACCCATTTCAGCAAAACAGGTACCCGTCACCAGACCCACATAGCCGGTGCCAAAAATTGAGAGCTTCATTAAGTTTGCAGATCCTTGCGGTTGTGCGGCTAAACCACCGCTTCTATGAGGTTTGGTCCCGGCGTGGCCAGCGCCTCAGCCAGCGCGGCGTTAAATTCTTCCGCCGTGGTGGCGCGGCTGGCGTTCACGCCCATGCCCTGCGCCATCGCCACCCAGTCCAGATCCGGCCGGGTGAGTTCCATCATGTCCATGGCCTTGCGGCCGGGGTTGTTCGCCCCCACGCGCATGAATTCCACCTGCAGAATGGCGTATTTGCGGTTGGAAAACAGCACCGTGGTGACATCCAACTGCTCCCGCGCCTGGGTCCACAGGGCCTGCACGGTGTACATGCCGCTGCCGTCCGCCTGCAGGCCGATCACTTTGCGGTCCGGACACGCTATGGCAGCGCCGGTGGCGGCCGGCAAACCCATGCCGATGGCACCGCCGGTCAGGTCCAGCCAACTGTGCGGCGGGCAATGTTTGGTCATTTCCGGGATCGCAAAGCCGGCGGTGGCCGCCTCGTTTACCAGTATGGCCTGTTCCGGCAGTTGCGCGGCCACGCTCTGGGCAATGCTTTCCGGCGTCAGGGCACCGCTGGGCAGGCCCGGCGGGTTGAGTTCGATGACCGGCGCCGGGGTATCAGCGGCTCCCACCATCTCCGCCAGTTGCGCCAGGGCCCTGAGGGTATCGTCTCCGGGCAGGGTCAAACTGTGTGC
>JANQOA010000148.1 GCA_028279305.1 Pseudomonadales bacterium | reverse complement strand
GCGCCAGGCCGATCATCAGCGCCTGGGTCCAGCTGACCCGGTCCGATTGCCCGGCGGCTGCGCGCCGGGATACCGCGTCAGCCCACCATAGCGCCAGGGCAAAAATGATGGTGACTGCGGCAATCACCGCGGTGCTGCGCAGGTTGGCTGCTACAAAATCTTTCAGCAGGAGGCCGGCCAGCGCCACCGGCAGGGTGGCCAGGCTCAGTTTCAGGACCCGGTCCAGGTCGTCGTTATAGGCGCGCCGGCCGGGATATTGCAATGTTGCGGCGGCCATGCGGGTCAGGTCAACGCGGAAGTACAGCAGCACCGCTAACAGCGTGCCGAAGTGGACACCGACATCAAAGGCCAGGCCCTGGTCCGGCCAACCCAGCAGTTGCGCCGGCAGCACCAGATGCGCGGAACTGGAAATCGGCAAAAACTCGGTGATGCCCTGCACCAGCGCCAGCAGTACAACCTGCAGCCACTCCATGTTATGCGGTTTTCAGCTTGTCACTGAAATATGCCAATACCTCTGTCAGGGCTTGTTGTGCCGGTTCGCCGCCTTTAATCAGGTCCAGGGTCAGCACCGAATGGCCGTTGCCGGGCAGCTCCACCAGCCGGATGAGTTCGCGGTCGCTGTTGAATGTCTGCCGCAGGGTGTTAAATTTTTCCGCGGTGCACAGTTTGTCGCCGTTGAAACGCAGCGCCATCATGGGTCCGTGTTGCTCCAGCCGCTGCCGGGCGCGGCTGACCTCAGCATCGGACATATGCAGGCTGGGTGCGTCGAACAGAGGCATGGACGGCTGGGAGGCGACCCCCGCCAGCACGCTGTCGTCAGCCATTAATGAAATGGCAAAGTTGCCCGTCAGGCACATGCCGATAACGCCGACGCCGGCGCTGCTTTCCTCATCCCGCAGCTCCACGCACAGTGCTTTCAGCCAGTCCACAATCGGGCTGGAGGCATTTTTTTCAAACAGCTTGAACTCCCGCCGCATGCAGAATACCCGGCCGATGTTGCCCAGCAGGGAGACGCGCCCCAGCGGGCCGAACAGATGCGGCAGCACAACGCGGAAACCCTGCTGCACAAAGGTTTCCGCCAGGCTCAGGGTTTCCTGGCCGATACCGGGCATTTCCTGAATGATCACCACGGTGGCGCCGGGTTGGCCTTTACTGTATACATCGTGGCAGATGGGTTGCGCCTGGCCGCTGATGGCGGCGCTGAACGGGCGTCTGCTGTACTGCTCCAGGTTCAGGGACCCGGCCTTGGATTGGGACATAGTCTAAGCCTGACGGGGCGCCGCCGGCGCCGTGAGTGTGCGTGGCAGTATATACAAATAGATAGCTGAGCAAAGAACATGGATCAGTCCCGCGTTGAAATCCCGCTATTTCCCCTGCGTACGGTGCTGTTCCCCGGCGGCGTGCTGCCGCTGCGGATTTTTGAACCCAGGTATGTGGACATGGTGGGCCGCTGCATGCGCGAGCAGATAGGATTTGGCGTGGTGCTGATCCGTCAGGGGGTAGAGGCGCGCGCGGCTGAAGACGCCAGCCAGCCGGAGATATTTGATGTCGGCACGGAAGCGCGGATTGTGGATTTTAACCAGGCGGACAACGGGCTGCTGGGGATCGTCGCGGAAGGCGCGCGGAAATTCAGCGTCCACAGCGTACGCGAACAGGCGGATCATCTGCTGCTGGGAGAGGTGGAGTTTCTCGCTGAAGAGCCGCCGGGAGAGTTGGCCAGTGAACACGGCCCGCTGGTGGAAGTACTGCAGGAGCTGACCAATCACCCGCTGATCCGCAAGCTCAACCCCAAGGTTGATTTTGCCGAAGCGCGCTCGGTCAGTCTGCGTCTGGCGGAACTGCTGCCCATTGAGCCGGAAATTAAACAATCCCTGTTGCAGATGCGCTGGCCCAAGGAGCGCCTCACCGAACTGGGTCGCCTGGTGAAAAAATTCCAGGGCTGACGGGACAGGCTTCCCGCGCGCTTTCGGGGTAGAATACACCCTGTATAGCCACTACCGTAAGTGACCCTCGTGAAGTCAAACGCTGCAACCACAAACAGCGCAGAAAACACTGCTCAAGAAGAACATCTGGCGGCTTATATCCGCGGCCTGGGAGAGCAGGCGCGGGCGGCCTCCAGAGTGCTCGCCGCCGCCGCGACGCAGGGAAAATCCGCCGCGCTGCAGGCCATAGCCGCGGCCACCGATGAATCCCGACAAGCCATTAAAGCGGCCAATGCGGAAGATATGGCCAAGGCGCAAAAGAACGGCATTGATCAGCCGCTGATAGACCGGCTGTATCTGGATGACAAAGGCATAGACCGCATGATTGAAGGCCTGCACCAGGTGGATGCGCTGGTCGATCCGGTGGGTGAGGTGACTGATCTGAGTTATCAGCCCAGCGGCATCCAGGTGGGCAAAATGCGCGTGCCGCTGGGTGTAATCGCCATGATCTACGAGTCCAGGCCCAACGTCACCGTGGACGCGGCCAGCCTCTCCATCAAGTCGGGTAACGCCTGCATCCTGCGCGGCGGTTCAGAGGCGTTTGCCTCCAACCAGGCCATCGGCGCCTGTGTCAGCCGGGGTTTGCAGGCCGCCGGACTGCCCGCCGCGGCGGTGCAGTTGTTGAACACCACCAACCGCGACGCGGTGGGCGAGTTGCTGCAACTGCCGGAATTTATCGACGTTATTGTGCCGCGCGGCGGCAAGAGCCTGATTGAGCGCATCAGCCGCGAATCCATGATTCCGGTGATCAAACATCTGGATGGTGTCTGCCACGTTTATGTGGATGATGCAGCGGATCTGAACATGGCGGCGGACATCGCCTTCAACTCCAAGGTGGAAAAGTATGCGGTCTGTAACGCGCTTGAAACGCTGTTGGTGCATAAGGACGCGGCAACTGCGCTGCTGCCGGAACTGGGTAAACGGTTTGCCGCTGCAGGAGTAGCCTTGCGCGGCTGCGAGCGGGCGGCAGCTCTGGTTGCGGACATGCAGGCGGCGGTGGAACAGGACTGGTACGAGGAGTATCTGGGCCCCATTCTGGCGGTGCGCGTGGTCGACGATATTGACGCTGCCATTGAACACATCAACAAGTACGGCTCTCAGCATACGGATACCATTGTCAGCGCGGACTACCAAAACACCCGACGGTTTGTCACCGAAGTCGATTCAGCATCGGTGATGGTGAATACCTCCACCCAGTTTGCCGACGGCTTTGAATACGGGCTGGGTGCTGAAGTGGGTATTTCCACCGACAAGATTCACGCCCGCGGACCGGTTGGCCTGACCGGCCTGACGTCGCAGAAATACGTGGTTTACGGCAACGGTGAACTGCGCCACCGATGATGCATAGGCGCCGGCAGTGATCGGTCTGTACGGCGGCACCTTCGACCCGGTGCATAACGGGCACATACACGCCGCTTTGCAGGTGCAGCAGGCACTGTCGCTGCGGCAGATCCGGCTGGTGCTGGCGGCCCGCCCGGGACACCGCCAGCCGCCCAGGGCGGATGTTGAGCACCGCTGGCAGATGCTGCGTCTGGCGGTGGCGGAACATGCCGTGCTGGCGGCGGACGACAGCGAAGTCAAACGCCGCGGCCATTCTTATACCATTGACACCCTGCAGGAGTTTAATGCCCGGCAGCCCGGGGATGTGCCGGTCTGGATTATCGGCCAGGACGCATTTGCCACGCTGGACAGCTGGCACCGCTGGCGGGAACTGATGGACTGCTGCAATCTGGCGGTGGTCGACCGGCCGGGAGATGCCCGCGCTGAGCCGCCCAGCGTGCAGCAGATGTGGCGGACGCACGGCGTGCGCCGGTTGGAGCATGGCAAAATCGGCCAGATTGTACGCCTGTCGCTGCCCATGCAGCAGGTTTCCGCGACGGAAATCAGGCGCAAAGTAGCCTGCGGAGAACCATTTGAGCATTTGCTTGCAGGCCCCGTGTGCACCTATATTAGGCGTCACGGTTTATACACCACTCGATGCCGCACGGCGGAGGAGACAGTTATTTGATTGCAGCTGCTTTACGAGATTGTGTTGTAAACGCCCTGGAGGATCTGAAAGGGCAAGATCTACTGGCACTCGACGTCAGTCAATTCACTTCAATTACAGACTTTATGGTGCTGGTCAGCGGCACCTCCAACCGGCATGTTAAAGCCCTGGTGGACGCGGTACTGGAGAAGGCGAAGTCCGCCGGCCACCCGCCTCTGGGTGTTGAGGGCCGTGAAGCCCACGAATGGGTGCTGGTTGACCTTGGCGACGTGGTGGTGCATATCATGCAGAAAGAAGCCAGGGAGTTTTACGAACTGGAGCGGCTCTGGTCGGACATGCCTGCAGATACAGGGTCAACTTCCTGATAATGTGAGCTAAACTTCCATGCAGTGGATCTGCATAGATTATCACCATGAAATTGCGCCTGTTGGCCGTCGGCCACAAACCCCCCGTCTGGGTCTCACAGGCTTTTACCGAATATGCCAAACGGTTTCCCAAAGACATGCCGCTGGAACTTGTGCAGATACCCGCAGCCAGACACCATGGCGACCCGGTGAAGTTTGTTCGCGAAGAGGGTGAGAAAATTTTGTCACATGTGCACAAAAGCGACCGCCTGATCGCCCTGGACGAGCGGGGCAAGACGATCAGCAGCGCCGGCCTGGCGGGTAAACTCGAGGCCTGGCGCCGGCAGGGTGCCAACGTCTGTATTGCGGTGGGCGGCGCCGATGGCCTGGCGCCCCGGGTGCAGGCGCGGGCTGATGAAAGCCTGTCGCTGTCCGCCCTGACCCTGCCGCACTATCTGGTGCGGGTGATGGCCGCGGAAGCCCTGTACAGGGCTTGGACCATCAACACCGGCCACCCCTATCACCGGGCATGACAGGCGGCTTCCCATGGTAGGTTTATCCATCAAAGACCCGCTGCGCGAACAGAATCAGTTCATCCAGCGGTCCATCATCCTGTTTGTGATCATGTTTCTGATGGTGGGGCTGCTTGTTTTCCGCTTTGTGCAACTGCAGATCTGGCAGTACGAGGCTTTTCAAACCCGCTCCGATCAGAATCGCATTCAGGTGCAGCCGCTGGCGCCGCCGCGCGGGCTGGTGTTCGACCGCAACGGCGAGCTGCTGGCGGAAAACCGCGTATCGTCATCGTTGGATCTGGTAACGGAGCGGGTTGAAAATCTGCCGGCCACCATTCAGCAACTCAGTACCCTGGTGCGGGTGACCCCGGCGGACATCAGTGAATTCGAAGAGCGGCTGATCCGCAAACGGCGCCCGTTGGAACCGGTGGCCCTGCGCCTGGCCTTGACTGAAACCGAAAAAGCCGTGCTGGCGGTAAACCGCCACCGCTTTTCCGGGGTGGAAGTCACCTCCCAGCTTATCCGCCACTATCCCTATGGGGAACTGTTTGCTCACGCGGTGGGATCGGTGCGCCGGGTCACGGAAGAGGACCTGCAGCGCCTGGATCCGGTCACCTACAGCGGCACCCGCTTTGTCGGCAAACGCGGGGTGGAGAAATTTTATGAACGTTCGCTGCACGGTGAGGTGGGGTATCAGCAGGTGGAAACCGATGCCCACGGCCGCATCCGCCAGGAGCTGGACAAAGAACTGCCGGTGGCCGGGCAGAACATTTCCCTGCAGTTGGACAGCCGCCTGCAG
Organism: Pseudomonadales bacterium; assembly: GCA_028279305.1. Classification (GTDB taxonomy): domain Bacteria; phylum Pseudomonadota; class Gammaproteobacteria; order Pseudomonadales; family Azotimanducaceae; genus UBA4421. The sequence goes on along the minus strand of JANQOA010000148.1, from coordinate 7,125 downwards.
ATTGCCGCCAGTGCCGCACTGGGTGAACGGCGCGGTGCGGTCGTTGCTCTGGACCCGCGTTCGGGCGGGGTGCTGGCGCTGGTCAGCCAGCCCAGCTACGACCCCAACCTGTTTATTACGGGGATGAGTTCGAGTCAGTTCAAGGCTTTGAGCCATTCGGTGTACACGCCGCTGTTCAACCGCGCCATCAACGGCCAGTACGCGCCCGGCTCAACGTTTAAACCGGTGGTGGGTCTGGCCGGCGTGGTGCATGGTGCTGTGGACTGGGAAGAAACCATCGAAGACCGGGGGTTTTTCAAGCTGCCGGGCCAGCAGCGCATCTACCGGGATTGGACCTGGACGCGCAACAATACCGGCGGCCAGGGTACCGTGGACCTGCGCCGCGCCATCTACCGCTCCTCCAATGTCTACTTCTATGATCTGGCCACCCGCATGGAGGTTAAACAGTTGGTGGGTTTTGTTGGACAATTTGCCTTCGGCCAGAACATTGCGGTGGATGTGGCGGACGCCAGCCCGGGATTGTTGCCGGACCCGATCTGGAAACAGGGGTTTAAAGGTGAAATCTGGTATCCGGGTGACTCCATCAATATGGGCATCGGCCAGGGAGATCTGCTGGTCACGCCTCTGCAGATGGCCACCGTGGCGGCCACCATTGCCAACCGCGGCAAAGTGGTGCGGCCGCGCATGCTGTTGTCCAGCGATGCGCCGCTGCCGGAAGCCGATCCGCCGGCGCCGCTGCCGGCGGTGGCGGGGCCGCAGCCGGAAGACTGGGAACAGATGGTGGATGCCATGGAAGACGTGATCCACCGCGGCAACAAAGGCTTCCGCGGCAACGGTACCGCCTGGGCTTACATCGGCCGCGATATCGACTACCGCATGGCCGGCAAGTCGGGGACCGCCCAGGTGGTGGAAATACGGCAGGGTGAAGAGTACAACGAAGAAGAGCTGACCGAGTTCAACCGCAAACATGCCTGGTTTATCGCCTTTGCACCGGCTGACGATCCGTTGATTGCTTTGTCAGTACTGGTCGAGAACGGCGGCGGCGGCAGCTCGGTGGCGGCGCCGGTGGCGCGGCAGATCATCGATGCCTACCTGCTGCCGCAATTATCCAAAGATGCTCCCATGCTGGGGATGCAGCAATGAGCCAGGACTTTGTCCGCAGCCTGCCCACCCACGAGCGGGTGCTGCGCGGCGGCGGCTGGTACCGCCTGCATATCGACCCGGTGTTGTTTGCCCTGGTCACCATGGTGGTGGCCTGCGGGCTGGTGGTGTTGTACAGCGCGGTGGATCAGAACGAAACGCTGTTCCGCGCCCAGCTTATCCGGCTGGGGGTTGCATTTGCGGCGCTGATCATTGCCGCCCAGTTGCCGCCGCAGTTTTATGTGCGCTGGGCCCCCTACATCTATGTGTTAGGGGTGGCGTTGCTGATTCTTGTGCTGTTCGCCGGGGTAACCGTTAAAGGCTCCCGGCGCTGGCTGGACGTGGCGGGCATCACCCGTTTCCAGCCTTCGGAATTCATGAAAATTGCGGTGCCGATGGCGGTGGCCTGGTATTTTCACGACCGCCCCCTGCCGCCGTCATTCAAGGACGTCTGCGTAGCGCTGGCGATTGTGCTGATTCCGGCCGGCTGCATCATTGCCCAGCCGGATCTGGGCACCGGGATCCTGGTGGCGGGCGCCGGGCTGGCGGTAGTTGTGCTGGCCGGTCTGCCCTGGCGCTGGGTGGGTTATGCCTTTCTGGCGGTGGCGGCGGCTGCACCGGGTTTGTGGTACACCCTGCAGGAATATCAGCGGCAGCGGATCCTCACCCTGTTTGATCCCGAAAGCGATCCGCTGGGCGCGGGCTGGAATATCATTCAGTCCACCACCGCCATCGGCTCCGGCGGCCTGACCGGTAAAGGCCTGCTGCAGGGTACCCAGAGTCATCTGGATTTTCTGCCGGAAGCGCGCACGGACTTCATTATTGCGGTGATCGGCGAAGAGTTGGGCCTGATGGGTGTACTGGTGCTGCTGACCCTGTATCTGCTGATTATTGCCCGTGGTCTGTATCTGGCGGCCAGTGCTGAGAGCACCTTCGGCAGGCTGTTATCCGGTGCCCTGATCTTGACGTTTTTTGTCTATCTTTTTGTTAATATCGCCATGGTCAGCGGCCTGCTGCCGGTGGTTGGGGTACCCCTGCCGCTGGTCAGTTATGGAGGAACCTCAGCGCTGACCATACTGGCCGGCTTTGGCATTGTGATGGCAATCCGTACTCACAAAGCCTGGTAGCGAGGGTGTTTGACAGGATTTTTGACGCAAAAGTACGCAGCAGTACCCGGTAGTTGTACATGACGTTCAGACGATTTATTGGCCTTGTTCTATGCGGCCTCAGCGGCGCGCTGAGCGGTTCCGTGCCGGCGGCGCAGGCATCCGCGCAAGGCCAGCAGGCGGCCGCGGAGCCGGTGCACGCTCCGTCGGCTTATGCGGGCCGCGCGGATGTGGCCGCCTACCGCGAAATGCTGGTGGCGGAACATGATTTTGACGACGCGCACCTGCAGGCCTTGTTTGCGCGGGCGCAGAAACGCGACGACATCATTCAGCGCATATCGCGGCCGGCGGAAAAAGTCTGGACGTGGGCCCGCTACAAAAAGATTCTGGTCGGCCAGCCGCGCATCCTGCAGGGTGTGGAATTCTGGCGGCAGCACCATGACACGCTGCAACGCGCCGCCCGGGTGTACGGGGTGGCGCCGGAGTACGTGGTGGCGATCCTCGGCATTGAAACCCGCTACGGCGAGTCAAAAGGTGATTTTCCCGTGTTGGATGCCTTGTTTACACTGGGCTTCGACTATCCGCCGCGGGCGGATTTTTTCCGTTCCGAGCTGACCCATTTTCTGCTGCTGGCCCGGGAAGAAGGTAAAGACCCGCGCAGCTTGCTGGGTTCCTACGCGGGTGCCATGGGTTACGGGCAGTTCATACCCTCCAGCTACCGCCACTATGCGGTGGATTTTGATGATGACGGGGTGCGGGACATCTGGCTGAATCCGGTGGACGCCATCGGCAGCATCGCCAACTATTTTGCGCGCCATCATTGGCGCGGCGGCGAGCCGGTGGCGCTGCGGCTGCCGGCTGACAGTGCTTCCGCCGTTGGGCCATTTGTTACAAAAGGGCTTAAGTTGAACCAGCGGGTGGGCCGGCTGCGTGAAGCCGGGGTACCAATCCCTCATCAGCTCGGGCTGCAGGCGGACAGTAAAGCCGCGCTGTACAAAATGATGGGTGAGCAGGGTGCTGAATACTGGCTGGCGTTGCACGACTTTTATGTCATTACCCGCTACAACCGCAGCCCCTTGTATGCCCTGGCGGTGGTACAGCTTGCGGAAGGGATCCGGCAGGAGTACGCGGCCGCCCAGCCAGAGCAAGAGCCAGAAGCTGAGGCCGGGGCGGAAGCAGAGGCGGGCGCGGCGGAGGTATCCGGTTAGGTGAACATGAAGTACGGTAGCGCCGCCGGTACGCGCGGCTTGAGGTATGTGTTGCTGGTTTTGTTGTTCGCAGCCCTGCAGGGTTGCGGCTCCAGCTATGTCCCGCTGCCCAAACCCAAAGACGCGGCGCCCCGGGTCAGCAGCCAGGTTGAGCAACAGCTTGCGCGGTTGCCGGACCCGGTGGTGAAAAAAGAGCCGCGCAGTAAATGGGGCAACGGGCCGGTGTACACGGTCTGGGGAAAGTCGTACCGGGTGATGGACAACGCCAGCGGCTACCGGCAGCGGGGCCTGGCTTCATGGTACGGCACCAAATTTCACGGCCGCCGCACCTCCAGCGGTGAACCTTATGATATCTACAAGCTGACCGCCGCCCACAAACACCTGCCCATTCCCAGCTACGTGCGCGTGACCAACCTCAGCAACCAGCGGCAGACCATTGTGCGGGTCAACGACCGCGGCCCTTTCCACGGCAACCGCATTATAGACCTGTCCTATGCCGCGGCGGTGAAGCTGGGCTTCCACGATCAGGGTACCGCCCAGGTGCAGATTGAAGTCCTGGAGCCGCGGCCGCCGGCGCGCCAGGTGATGGTGCAGGCCGGCGCCTACAGCGAGTTCCGCTGGGCGGACCGCAGCCACCGGGATCTGCTGCAGCGCACCGGCCTGCCGGGGGTGATCGTCAAAACCGCTGACGGCTTGTACCGGGTGCAACTGGGTCCGGTCACGGAAGGTGAGGAGACAGAGCGGCTGGCCGCGCTGCTGGTGGCGGCGGACTACGGCCGGCCGAAACTCATCCCGGCACCCTGCACCACACAGCAGACTTACAAATGTTAAACTTACGCAGATTTATGTTTGCCGGTTTGCCTACACGCTTGCCTTCATCTTAGACCGCTGGATAACCTCTATGAGCAACCGCCTGTTCTGTCTGCTTGTGCTTGCCGTCGCCGCGTCCGGTGCGGCCCATGGTGCAGAGCCCATCATCCCCCCGGCGCCGGACATTCAAGCCAGTTCCTACCTGTTGATTGACGCTGCATCGCAAAAGGTCATAGTGGAATACAACGCCCACGAGCAGAACCCGCCGGCCAGTCTGACTAAAATAATGACCAGCTATCTGGCGGAGCAGGAAATTGCCGCCGGCCGCATAAATGCCCAGGATGAAGTGCTGGTCAGTGTAAATGCCTGGCGCACCGGCGGGTCCAAGATGTTTATCCGGGAAGGCACCCGGGTCAGCGTGGATGACCTGCTGAGGGGTATCATTATTCAGTCCGGGAATGATGCCAGTGTGGCCATAGCGGAACATATCGGCGGCAGTGAAGATGCTTTTGCCAACATGATGAACCAGCAGGCTGTGGTGCTGGGCCTGCAGAACACCAACTTCAAAAACGCCACCGGCCTGCCGGACCCGGAGCACTACAGTTCAGCCTGGGACCTGGCGGTGCTGACCCGGGATCTGATCAACCGTTTTCCGGAACACTATGCCGTGTACTCGGAGCGCTCTTATACCTTTAATGACATTGAGCAGGCGAACCGCAACAAGCTGTTGTGGCGCGACAAGACGGTGGACGGGGTTAAAACCGGCTTCACCAACAGCGCCGGTTACTGTCTGGTGGCGTCCGCGGTGCGTGAGGGCATGCGCCTGATTTCCGTGGTCATGGGTACCGATAGCGACCAGGCGCGGATGCGCGAAAGCCAGAAGCTGCTATCTTACGGGTTCCGCTACTATGAAACTCAATCTTTGTACGAGCCGGACGTTACCTTGAAAGACCAGCCGGTCTACTACGCCGACGTGGATACGGTCAGCCTGGGCGTGGAGGAAGAAGTTGTGGTGACCTTTCCGCGCGGCTACTACAAGGATATCGAGGTCAAGCTGGAGGTGCCCAAAGTTGTGGAAGCGCCGCTGAGCAAAGGTGATACGCTGGGCAAAGTCAGGCTGCGCCTGCATGACAAAACGATATACACAGCGCCGCTGGTGGTGCTGGAAGATGTGGCTGAAACCGGCATGATCGGCCAGATCGGCGATTTCATTTCATTGTTCTTCAGCGAGCTGCTGAGCAGCGAATAAACGGTGCCGGCATGACGCGTCCCCCCACCGAACCGCCGCGCATCGAGTTTCCCTGTGAATACCCGATCAAAGTCATTGGTGAAACCCACCAGGACGCGGTGGCGGCTATTGTCGCGGTGGTGCGCAAACATGCGCCGGAGCTGACCCCGGACCAGATCAACACCCGCTCCAGCAGCGGCGGCAACTTTCAGTCGGTGCGAGTGACCATCGTCGCCACCGGGGAAAGCCAGCTGCAGGCCCTGCACTCCGACCTGATGGCGCTGCCGTCGGTGCGGCTGGTGTTATAACCGTGAAGCCGCGAAAAGTAATCGTCAGAGATCTGGGGTCCACCGCCTACCAGGAGACCTTTGACGAAATGCGCGCCTTCACCGACCGGCGCGACGCGGCAACGGTGGACGAGATCTGGCTGACCGAACATCAGCCGGTATTTACCCAGGGGCAGTCGGGCAAGGCGGAACACGTGCTGGCGCCGGGTGACATTCCGGTGGTGCAAACCGACCGCGGCGGCCAGGTGACCTACCACGGTCCCGGCCAGATCACCGGCTACCTGATGTTTGACCTGCGGCGCATGGGCCTGGCGGTGCGGGCGCTGGTGACGGGGATCGAGCAGGCCATGGTGGACACCATCAGCGGTTATCAGATCGAAGGGGCGCCGCGGGCGGATGCGCCGGGTGTCTATGTCAACGGTGACAAAATAGGTTCGTTAGGGCTCAGGGTGCGGCGCGGCTGCTCTTATCACGGACTCAGCCTCAACGTGGATATGGACCTGGAACCATTCTCGCGCATCAATCCCTGCGGCCTGCTCGGCGTGCAGGTCACCCATATGGCGGCGTTTGCGCCGGTGGATCTGGCCACGGTTAAGCAACAGTTACTGGCGGCCCTGCAGCGGCAATACAACCTGTGCGGTTAGTCCCTCCGCCTGTTTAAGGCGCCGGCCGGGACGCCGCGCAGGTGGGGCAGGCCGGGCTGGGTTTCAGGTTCAGGCTGCGCCATTCCATATACTTGGCGTCCAGATAAAGGATGCGGCCGACCAGGCTTTGTCCAACCCCGGCGAGGTATTTCATTGCTTCCATGGCCTGACAGGTGCCGATGATCCCTACCAGGGGGGCGGCCACACCGTTCTCCGCGCAATTCAGCGCTTCACTGTCACCGCTGGGATACAGGCAGCGGTAGCAGGGTGATAGGTTGTTGTTGGGATCAAACAGCGTAACCTGGCCTTCCCAGCGGATGGCCGCGCCAGACACCCAGGGCACGCCGGCGGCCCAGCAGCAGTCGTTGATGAGGTAGCGGGTATCGAAGTTATCGGTGCAGTCCAGCACCAGGTCCACCCTCTGCAGCAGCGGCTGGATGTTGCTTTCATCCAGGCGCTGGTTGATCACCTCCACCCCGGTGCCCGGGTTCAGCTCGCCGATGCGCTGGCGGGCGGATTCAGCTTTGTTGGCGCCCAGGGCGCTCTGGGTGTGGGCAATCTGCCGTTGCAGGTTGCTCAGGTCCACCGCGTCGTCATCCACCAGCAGCAGGCGTCCGACCCCGGCCGCGGCCAGGTACAGGGCAGCGGGAGAGCCGAGGCCGCCCAGGCCAACCAGCATAATGGTGGCGTCCAGCAGTTGTT
>JANQOA010000146.1 GCA_028279305.1 Pseudomonadales bacterium | reverse complement strand
CTGGACCCCAGCGTGGACAGCCTGGGTTACCCGCTGCTCGGCGCACCCTGCATGGACGTGGTGGCCAGTAACAAACCGTTGTGTGTGGTCGACGGCGCCAGGGAAAACTACCCCCAGGACGAAATATTCAGGTCCCTCGGTATCAAGGGGTATATCGGCGTGCCGCTGCATAACTCATCCAACCGGCCCATCGGCATTCTCTGCGCGTTCGACCGCAACGTCCTGCAGGCCACCGATACGCTGGTTGAACTGCTGACCTGGGTGGCGCCGCGGATCTCCGCCGAACTGAACAACCTGCGGCGTGCGGAACTGGTGGCGGCGTCAGCGCGCTGGGTCAGCCAGCCGCAAAGTGACGACCTGTTCCGCGACATGCTGCTGCTGTCCACCCACGCTCTGCAGGTGGCGGGCGGTTTTGTCGCCCAGTGGGACGAGGACGATCCGGAACACTATGAGGTGATCTGTGCCATCCACGGCGGACAGGAGCTTAAGCTGCCGAAGCCGGCGCGCCAGCCTTTTGCCGGCGCGCCCTGCGAGCGGCTGCTGCACCAGCAGCAGATTTTTATCGGCAGTGAATTAATCCGGGACTATCCGGCAAACGGCTGGTTATCCCGCTTTGCGCCCGCAACCCAGCATCTCAGCGGCTACCTGGGTTTTGTGCTGACGGACGGCGGCGGACGTGCTGTCGGGCACATCGCCTGGCTGCACAACGGCCCCATGCACCCGCAGCTGGAAAGTGAAAGCGCCGCGCAGATTTTCCGCAGCCGCGCCGCCGCTGAGATCGACCGCCTGCGCGCCGACCGGGAACGCGCCGCAATGGCCGACGCGCTGCTGGTGAAACACAAACTTGAAAGCCTGGGCTTGATGGCCGGCGCCATCGCCCACGACTTTAACAACCTGCTGGTGACCATTATCGGCAACGCCAACCTGGCCCAGGACCACACCCATGCCAAGGGCAAGGGTTATCTGGAGGCGTTGGAACAGGCCGGCATCCGCGCGGGTGATATTGTCAAGCAACTGCTGACCTATGCCGGTGAACGGCGCGGGGAGTTAAAGATCCTGGACCTGAGCAACGCGGTGCGCAACACCCGCGATCTGCTGGAGTTGTCCAAACATCCGAACGCCAATCTGCGTTATCAACTGCAGCAGGGGCTGCCGCCCACGGTCTGCGATCACGCCCAACTGCAGCAGATCATCATCAATCTGGTGTTGAACGCAGTGGAAGCGCTGGATGGCCGGGCCGGAGATATCGTCATCAAGACTTACCTGCAGAACCTCACCCACACCCACATACGGCAGCTGCTGCGCGGCAAGGACATCAAACCCGGGCGTTACGTGGTGCTGGAGGTCAGTGACACCGGCATCGGCATGAACGCGGAAACCCTGACACGCATGTTTGATCCCTTTTTCACCAGCAAGCCCAACGGCCGCGGTCTGGGGATGGCAGCCCTGCAGGGTTTTGCCAGCGCTTTCCACAGCGGCGTTGAGGTGCATTCCAAACCCGGCCAGGGTACCCGTATCCGCGTCTATCTGCCGCCGGCGGTAGACTCCAGCATCAGTGAACACCCCAGCCCCCAGGCGCAACTGGCTGCCAACGTGGAGAAATCCATTCCCATCCTGGTGGTGGACGACGAGCCGGATGTGCGGCATATCACCGCCCGCCTGCTGGAAAGCCTGGATTATCAGGTGGAAGCCTGCGACTCCGGCCGCGCGGCGGTGGAGCTGGTAAGCCGCGGCGCCAACTACGCGCTGGCCTTTATCGACGTCTCCATGCCCGGCATGAACGGCTGGCAGACCTTAAAAGAAATCCGCAGTTATCTGCCCGACCTTGCAATTGTCATGATCAGCGGTTACACGGAGAAGGATTCAGCCACCAAAAGCGCGGACGAGTGGCAGGCGAGTTTTCTGCCGAAACCGTTCCGCCGCCACGACCTGGCCGCCGCCATTGCCAGCAGCACCGCGCCGCGGGCGCTGTCTGGTTAAACCGCCGGTGTTTCCACCGTCCGCGGCCAGGCTTTGTAAATGGCTTTGATCAAGGTGGCCAGGGGAATGGCAAAAAACACCCCCCACACCCCCCAGATGCCGCCAAACGCCAGCACTGATACAATGATGGTGATCGGGTGCAGGTCCACAACTTCGGAAAACAGCAGCGGCACCAGCACGTTGCCGTCGAGGAACTGAATGACCCCGTAGACGATCATCACCAGCCCCAGATCCCAGCTCCAGCCGAACTGGATGACCGCCACCGCAAACACCGGAATGGTAACCAGGGCCGCGCCGACAAACGGGATCAGCACCGAGATGCCTACCAGCACCCCCAGCAGGGCCGCGTAATTCACGCCCAGCAGGGTAAAGCTGACAAAGGTGGTGGCGCCCACAATCAGAATCTCAATAAACTTGCCGCGCACGTAATTGCCGAGTTGTTCATTCATTTCTACCGCCACCGCGGACAGCAGCGGCCGCTCAAAGGGCACCAGGCTGCGCACCCAGGACAACAACTGGTCTTTGTCCTTGAGGAAAAAGAACACCGCGATGGGGGTCAGCACCAGGTAGATCAACAGGCCGAATACCGAAAAAACCTGGGAAAAAGCGGTTTCCACCACCGACGCGCTGAGGTTGCCGATTTCCCGCGCGCCCTGGTCGAGCAAAGCGGAAATCTGTTCCGGGGTAACGTATTCGGGAAACCGCACCGAAAGTTCTTCCAGGCCCTCGCGCAGCAGCACCGCCACCCGCGGCAGCAGTTCCACCATGCTCTGTAATTGCTGCCACAGCAGCGGCACCACCACCAGCACCAGTGCCAGCACGCCGCCGAGAAACACCAGGAACGCACCCGCCACCGCCAGCACCCGGGGCACGCTGTGTTTCTGCAGGTAAGCCACCAGCCCCTGCAGCAGGAAGGCAACCACCAGACCGGTGAGCACCGGGGCCAGGTAACCTCCCAGGGTGGCCAACACCACCACCATGACGGTGAGCAGCAGAATCAGATAAATGGCGTCTTCGTTGGAAAAATGTTCGTTGATCCAGGCGCCGATAATCTGCAGAAATTTCATGCTTTTTTCTGTAACAGATAATAAAAGGTGCCCTGCTCCTCTCCGCTGTCTAGCAGCGCATGCCCGCTCTGACGGGAAAATACTTCAAAATCACGCACCGACCCCGGATCGGTTGCCAGCACCCGCAGATGCTCGCCGGCGGCCATTTCGTTGAGGGTTTTTTTTGCCTTCAGCAAAGGCATGGGACAGTTCAGCCCCTGTACGTCAAGAATGCGAACTTCTTCTTCCATAAGGGTTCAAAGTATGACATAGCAGCGTGCGAAACAGCAGAGTATGATCCGCGACATGAACAAACCACATACCCTCCTGGTGCTGCTGCTGGCCATGAGCTGGCCGCTGACCACCCAGAGCCAGCAGGCCCTGCCCAGTCTGGGTGATGCGTCATCCAGCATCATCAGTCCGCAACTGGAACGGCAGATCGGCGAATCGTTCCTCAAACAGCTGCATGCGGCGTTACCCACCGTCAGCGACCCGTTGCTTAAATATTACGTTTCCAAACAGCTCACCAATCTGGCGCAGCATTCGGATCTGCGCGAAGCGATCATGAGCGTGGTGGTGATCGACAACGAAGACATCAACGCCTTTGCCGCGCCGGGCGGGGTGATCGGCGTTAATCTGGGGCTGATGCTGCAGGCTGAAGACGTCCACGAATACTCCTCCGTCATGGCCCACGAATTGGCCCACCTCAGCCAGCGTCACTTCGCCCGCGGGGTGGAGGAACAACGGGCGCAAACCCTGCCCACGCTGGCTTCGCTGATCGCCGCGCTTATTGTCGGCGCGGCCGGGGGCGGTGACGCCGCCATTGCCGCGCTCAGTACCGCCCAGGCCGCCGGCCAGGCCAAACAACTGCGCTTCAGCCGCGACCGCGAGCAGGAAGCTGACCGGATCGGCCTGAACACCCTGGTGCGCGCCAACCTGGACCCTACCGCCATGTCGCGCATGTTTGAACGCATGCAGCGGGCCTACCGCTTCACCCGGCGCCCGCCGGAATTCCTGCTCACCCACCCGCTGTCGGAAACGCGTATCGCCGATGCCCGTAACCAGGCGCTGGACGCACCGCGGCGGGATTACAAGGATTCGCTGGATTATCAGCTGATGCGCGTGCGCGCCCAGGTGCACTATCAGAACAACCACGCCCAGGGCGTTAAGCGCTACCGTAAACAGCTGCAGGAAGACCCCACCGACCGCGCCGCAAATTACGGTCTGGCTTTGTCGCTGAGCCGCAACGGTGAGCACGAAGAAGCCCTGCAGCGGGTCGAACAACTGCTTAACGTCAATCCGCGCAGCATTCTCTACAACGCCGCGTACGCTGAGTTGTTAATCGACGCGGACAACACTGCACAGGCAATGCGCCTGTTAAGCCACCAACTGGTGTTGAACCCGGACAATCTGCCGCTGTCGATGCTGTACGCCAGGGCGCTCAACAAAGCGGAACGGTTTGACGAAGCGGAACAGGTGTTGACCCGGCTGTCGCGGCTGCATGCCAACGACGTGGATGTGTGGTACGAGCTGGCGGAAACCGCCGGTTTAGCCGGCAACATCACCGGCGTGCATCTGGCGCGGGCGGACTATTTCTACCTGCACGGCGCCTACCACCGTGCAATCCAGCACCTGGAGTACGCCCAGCGCCTGGTGCGCCGCACCAACCCGCAACTGCAGAGCAAGCTCAGCCAGCGCATACAGGACCTGCGCACGCAGATCCGCGCCCAGCAAAGTTAAGAAAAGTTAAGGCGGGCAGTCAGCGGCGCGCCTGCTGGAATGCCAGCATGCGGTCCAGAGGCTGTTTGGCGCGCCGGCCCATGGCCGGGTCTACGTGGATTTCGTTAGCCTCGCGGTAACTCTGGTCCAACAGCAGTTTGTCCAGCGCCTGCAACTCGTTCATGGCCATCCAGGGACAGTGCGCACAGCTGCGGCAGGTGGCCCCGTCACCAGCGGTGGGGGCTTCGATAAATCGTTTACCGGGGTTCAACTGCCGCAGTTTGTGGAAAATGCCGCGGTCGGTGGCCACGATGAACGTATCATTCGGCAGTTCCTGGGCGGCGCGGATGATGGCGCTGGTGGAACCCACCACATCTGCAATCTCGATGACCTGGGCCGGTGACTCCGGGTGCACGAGGATGCCGGCATCCGGGTAGACCTTGCGCATATCCAGCAGCGCCTTGGATTTAAACTCTTCATGGACCACACAGGCCCCACTCCACAGCAGCATATCCGCGCCGGTCTGGTCGGCTATATAGCGGCCCAGGTGTTTGTCCGGCGCCCACAGGATCTTCTCCCCGCGGTCGCGCAGATGGCTGACAATCTCCAGCGCGCAACTGCTGGTCACCACCCAGTCCGACAGAGCTTTGACCTGCACGGACGTATTTGCGTACACCACCACCGTACGGTCGGGGTGCTCAGCCTTGAACTCGGCAAATTTATCCGGCGGGCAGCCCAGGTCCAGGGAACACTCCGCCTGCAGCGTGGGCATGAAAACCCGCTTTTCCGGCGATAGAATTTTTGCCGTTTCGCCCATGAACCGCACCCCGGCAACAACCAGGGTGTCGCTGGGGCAGTCCCTGCCGAAACGCGCCATTTCCAGGGAATCCGAGACAAATCCGCCGGTGGCTTCAGCCAGATCCTGCACGTCTCCATCCACGTAGTAGTGGGCCACCAGGGTGGCACCCAGCTCTTCCAGGTGCTGCTGAATGGAGGCTTTCAGCGCCTCCCGCTCACGGCCGTCGATGGCGCACTCTTCAACCACCGGGATGTCTTCTGGTGCCAGGGTATAGTCTGGTAGGCTGACAACGTTCATGACTGCTGCTCTAACTTCCTATGCTGACCCGCATAAAAAACGGGCCGACAATAGTAGAGAGAAACAGCCGCAAATGCGAATAGGTAAAAACCACAGTGCCGCCGTCCATTCTGTTCCTGTCCAGCCCCGTCAACACCCATAACGACAATCACGAGCGCATTCCCGGCTATTTCCGCGCGGCGGGCTGGCAGGTGCACTGCGCCGACCATGAATCCCTCACCGTCTCCGCCCTGCAGATCAAAGCAGGCAATATTATTGCCGATGATGCCGATGTCATCTGGCCGCTGGGGTTTGGACCGGCGCGGACGTTTGCCGACCGCATGCAACTGCTCAGCCGCCTGGAAGCGGGCAGAATGATGCTCACCCCACATGCCTTCCATACCCTGCACGGTAAAGCCGCCTGGCTGGACCACGCCGCGGAGAGCCATATTTCGAGCCGGGCCGCGGATCTGATCGCAATTGCCCGGCAACGCGGCGGACGCTGGGTACTTAAACCCAACGGCGGCAGCCTGGGCCGGCAGGTGCAGATCATCGACGAACCCCGGCAGATCACCACGGTCCTGGACGCTGCACCCCGCCAGTACTGGGTGCTGCAACGTTATATCCCGGCTATTGCCGAAGGTGAGATCCGCACGCTGATCTGCGGCGGCACCGTGCTGGGCAGCTACCGCCGGTTGCCGAACCCCCAGGGTATTGCCAACCTGGCTGCCGGCGGCAAGCCGCTGCCGGCAGCGGCGGCTGATGCGGACGAGGGATTAATTGCGGAGGTCCATGCCAGGCTGTTGCAGCTGGGGGTGGGCTTTGCCGCCATCGACACCGCCGGCGGCCATCTGGTGGAAACAAATATCGCCAACCCGGGCGGCCTGCAGACCCTGGAGCAGTTGTACGGCCGCAATACCGGACCGCAACTGGTTGAAGCTGTCAGTGCTCGACACCTCCGCGGCTGGCGAGAATAAGCGCTTTCAGCTCTTCCATGCGATCCTGCCGCAGGTCAATCTGCTCCACATGCCAGCGGATCAGCGCCTCCTTATCCGGCCGTTCACCCAGCCGGTAAAACTCCAGCGCCGCCTGCAGCCGCTCCAGCTCGGCGGCCATCAGCAGCAGCATATCGTCCAGGGATTTGTTCAGTTCCTCAGCGTCGTCCGCGGCAGGTTTATGCTCCGCGGCTGGTTTATCCCGGGGCGCGGATTTACGGTGTGCCACCATCCACCCGGATGGTTGTTGCGGTGGTAAATTTACTGCTGGGGCTGGCCAGGTAAAGGGCCGCGCCGACAATCTCATCAGGCTGGCCGCCGCGCTGTAACGCCAGGTTGTTTCTGGCGTTCTCTTCAAACGCTTCCATGTCCCAGGCTTTGGATATGTCCGTCAGAAAAGGGCCGGCAACAATGCAGTTCACCCGCACTTTCGGCCCGTAGGCAAAAGCAAATGAGCGGGTGAGTGCGTTGAGGCCGGATTTGGATGCGCCGTAAGGCTCTGAATTGGGGGATGGATTCAGCGAGGCGGTACTGCTGATGTTGATGATGCTGCCGCCATCCCCTTCAGCCATCTGTTCACCCACCAGCGCCATTAAGCGGAACGGGCCTTTCAGGTTTACCCCTACCACTTTGTCGAATAACTCTTCGCTGACCTCAGACAGTTTCGGATACAGCGGCGACATGCCCGCGTTGTTGATGAGGATATCAATGCGCCCAAAGCGCTCGTTGGCAGCCGCCACCAGCCCGTCTATTTCGTCCCACTTGGCAACGTGGCAACCGTAAGCCAGGGCCTGACGGCCCATCGCCTCAATTTCCGCAGCCACTGCTTCACAGGCTTCCGCCTTGCGGCTGGTGATCACCACGTCCGCACCCCGTTGCGCCAGCGCCAGTGCCATTTCCCTGCCCATACCGCGGCTGCCGCCGGTGACCAAAGCCACCTGGCCGGAAAAGTCGAGCAAGTTATCCATGCGATTCCTCTTGGTGTTACACTGACGGATTGGATCAAATCATACACGATCTATTCCGCTCTAACGAAACAACACCAACACAACACATACAACAAGATTGAACATCAGGGGGTACAGAAAATGGGCATGCTTGACGGAAAAGTAGCATTGGTCACCGGCGCAGGCGGCGGTCTGGGCAGAGCACACGCCATGCTGCTGGCTAAGGAAGGGGCAAAAGTTGTGGTCAACGACCTGGGCGGCGCCCGGGACGGCACCGGCGCTTCCAGTTCCATGGCGGACGCCGTGGTTGAAGAGATCAAAGCCGCCGGCGGCGAAGCGGTGGCAGACCACGGCTCCGTCACCAGCCGCAGCGACGTGGAGGCCATGGTCAAAGCCTGTATCGACAATTTCGGCAAAATTGATATCTGTATCGCCAACGCCGGCATTCTGCGCGACAAGTCTTTTAAGAACATGGATGACACCATGTGGGACGTAGTGGTGGACGTTCACCTGCGCGGTACTTACCTCACCACCAAGGTGGCTTACGACGCCATGCTCGCCCAGGGGGAAGGCGGCAGAATTATTGTCACCAGTTCCACCTCCGGGCTGCTGGGCAACTTCGGACAGACCAACTACGGCGCCGCTAAAGCCGGCATCGCCGGGCTGATGCGCTGCCTCTGGCTGGAAGGTCTGAAGTACGGCATCACGGTGAACTGCCTGGCGCCCACCGCCACATCGCGCCTGACCACCGATATCCTGCCGGAAGACATTCAGGATAACTTTCCGCCGGAGGCGGTCTCACCCCCCGTGGTGTGGCTGTGCACCGACGACGCCAAAGACGTCAGCGGTCGCCAGTTTCTGGTGGGCGGCAACAGCGTGACCCTGCTGTCCTGGCAATTGACGCCCATAGCCAGCCGCGACCTGGCTGAAGGTTTCTGGGATGTGGCGGAAATCGGCGAAAAGATCAGCGCCAGCAAAGACAACTGGCCGCCGGTAAATCCGATGCGCAGCTGAACCCGATAACCCTGAAGAGAGGATTCATGAACCTGCTGGAACATATTCCGTTTGCGGATACTCTGGGCATCAAGCTCCGTTCCGCTGACAAGGAGAGTATTGTCGCGGAACTGGTTGTGCAGGAATCCCTCTGCACCACGGGCGGTATTCTGCACGGCGGCGCCATCATGGCGTATGCGGATACCCTGGGCGCCATAGGCGCCTTCCTTAATCTGCCGGAAGGCGCCAAAGCCACCACCACCCTGGAAAGCAAAACAAACTTCCTCGGCGGCGCCGCCAAAGGCAGCACCGTGATCGGCACCTGCACGCCGGTCCATGTCGGCCGGCGCACTTCCGTGTGGCAGACCAGGCTGACCACCGGGGACAACAAGCCGGTGGCAGTGGTGACCCAGACCCAGTTGGTGCTGACCTAAAACACTGCTCACGGGGCGGCCCCCGGATACCGCCACCGCCACCTCAGCCGTAGCTGATATTGTCTGACACTCAGATGCGGGCAGCGCCGGCCGCCTTGCACCGGCGGCTGAATCCGTTTGAAATAGCCGCCATGGGATTGTTCCGATTACTGCTGCCGTTGCTGGGCCTGGCGCTGATGCTGCCATTGAGCCCGGCCCGGGCTGCCGCCGAACCAAACAGCGCCGCAAACACCGGCATCGCCGGCCCGGCGCGGATTGAACCCGCGGTGCCCAGATACAAGCCCTCTTCCAGGGCTCCGCGGCCGATGGATATAACCACCAATGCTTACGGTTACAGCCGCAACGCGCCTGACGCGCTGGGCATCGGTGACCGCGCACCGGATTTTCAACTGCCCGCCGCTGCCGGCGGCAACCATCCCGGCGGCGCCGTGGAGCTGGCACGCCTGCGGCAACAAGGTCCGGTGGTACTGATCTTTTACCGCGGCCACTGGTGACCCGCCTGTAACGTGCAGCTCGGTGAGCTGCAGAATCAGATTGCCCGCTTCCAGCGGCGCAAGGCCAATATTGTTGCCATTTCAGTAGACAGCCCTGCCGACTCGCAGGCCATGATTCAGCGCCTGGGGCTCACTTTTGCGTTGGCCAGCGACCCGGACCAGGCAGTAGTGAAGGCGTTTGGCGTGCAGAACCCGGAGACCCGGGAGCTGGCTTTACACGCGGTTTACGTCATCAACACCAACGGCAGCATTGTGTACCGCAAAGTGGCCTTGCGCAGGCCGGTTTCCGCTGAGCTGATTGATGCCATAGACGCGCACCTGGGGGTCTATCCGCAGCATGATGCGGCGGCGCCGCGGCAACGCATCACCGTTGCTTACCCGCAGAATAACTTCCAGGCACTCATCGAAGTGGCCCGGGTTGAGGGTTTACCCGCCGGCATCGACCCCGGCGCGTTTGCCCGGGTGCAGCAGTTGCGCCAGGCGCGGCGCAGCGATGACGCGCTGTTTGCCTTCAAGCGCTTGATCGAACAAGCCATCCGCAACAACGTCAGCAGTGAAGATCTGTTTGCCGCTGCGGCGTGGCATATCCGTCAGAGCTTTTTTGCCGGCAACGGACAGGCCATCAAAGCCGGTTCGGATCTGGACCGCCGCCTGCAGCGGGTGCGCGAACTGGAACAGCAGGAGCAACGCAGCCGCGGTGGCAGCGGCCATGACCAGGCCCTGCACACGCTGGCCGCTGCCCGCGCCGGGCTGACCAGGGTGCGCGCCGAGATCAGCAACCAGGCGCAGGCCTGGAACCTGCGTTACGCCAAAACATCATTGCGCAGCTACCGGGAAGTGGTGCACGCGGCGCGGCGCTCAGCGCCTTAGCTTCCACGGTGGAATGGCATCCCAGTCGAACGGGATAATGCCTTCGTCAACAATTTGCCACACGCTGGCCTGAGCTTTGCCTGCATCCAGCTCGAGAAAACCCAGGGTGCCGTACTGGGTATCATAATTGTGCGGGTAGGTGGGTGAACCGGGGTTAACACAATAGATGCCGGCGACCCACTCAATGGCTTCCCGGTGGGTGTCGCCGGAAACGATCACATCGGGCTGCTGGTCGGGGAAAAACCGCTGCAGCCACTTTTCCATGGTAAAACTTGGCGGCCGCTCCGGCACCGGCACGTAGTGCGTCAGCCCAACTTTGAGGCCTTCAATATCCAGCAGCCAGGCATATTTCACCCGCGGGTCCTCGGGCTGCACCGGCCGGCCGCCGCTGCCGTCCTCGCCGTTGCCTCGGGCCGCCCAGACCGGCGCAATCTTTTCCAGTTCATCCAACACATAAAGTTCGTGGATGTCACCGGCGTGGAAAATCATATCCACCCCGGCAAAAGCGTCAGCCACCTGGGGCCACAGGCTGGTGCGCGCTTCAGGAATATGTGTGTCGGAGATCAATCCTATGCGAGTAGGCAAAGCAGGTCCCGTTTGTTTGCGCTCAGGCCGCGGCCACGCGTATGGCCTGGCCCAGGCTCGCGGATCCGTGCGCGGCGGTGAAGGCGTTGCCGTCCCAGACCTTCTGCCCGCCAACGTAAACTCCCGGCACCACACCGTCCGAGCGGTTGACCAACTGGTGGCAGTCAAACAAATCCCTGTACACATACTTAACGGACGCTTCGCCGTCGTAGGCGGCCAGGGCTTGCGGGTCCACCAGGGTCACGTCCGCACGCGCGCCCAGCGCCAGGCGGCCCACATCCAGGCCAAAAAACTCCGCCGGTTCCGTGGTCAGGCGCCGTACCATGTAGCTGAAGGTCTGTTCCGAGTCATTCAGCGCAATGGCCAGCGCGCGGAGATTGCCGTCGAAGTAGGCCATGTTGGTCACATGGGCGCCGCTGTCGTTAAAGCCTGGCATCAGCTTGGGGTGCAGCAGCAGAGCTTTAACCACTTCCGCATCCCTGTTGGCATTCACATAGTGCCAGTACAGGTCCCGGTCATAGTGGTTCAGCAGCCCGAGGAAAAACTCCCCGTCATCGCGCACGCCCTTGCCCAGCGCTTTAAATACGCGCAGTTCTTCCGGGTCTTCGACAACCGCTTCGTCCGCCCGCCAGGCCTGATAGCGCAGATAGGCAAACTGCAGGGTCTGTCCGACCCAACCGCTGACCGGTACCCGGAATATATGCATATCGTTCAAATCCCGGGTGAGAAATTCCCGCTCCAGGCGCAGCCGCCGCCGCAGATGCCCCAGATTGAAGCCGGACTTGCCGCGGTTCCACATCTGCCTGAACGCCTCGACAAATTCCCCATCGTTGAGAATTTTACGCCGCGCCTCCACGTCCTCCAGTTCGGTTTCGATCAGGCGGCGCATCAGCGGATTGGCTTCAGCCAGCGGGCTGACCACACCTTCCGAGTAAATGCGGAACGGCGCGCTGAGACACTGCATCTTGAAGTTGCCCTGCAGCAGCCGCGAGTTTAACAAGTGTGCAAACAACAACGCCTGGGCCTTGGTCTGCCGGTTGTTAGCCGAATCCAGCGCCGCCAGCGCGGTGATTTTTAACGGTTTGCCGTATAAGCGTCCGCTGGTCAGCATAAACAGTTTCAGGGTCAAACTGCCGTTGTCGGTGGCGGGGGTCATCTGCCACACCCGGTCGTGCCGGCGCAGCACATCCGTCAGCGCTTTGTACTCGGAAAACGGAGCATACTGGGTGGGAATGCGCTTTTTCACGTTGGGCTGGTTGGCCAGAAAGTGCAGGGGCAGCCCGTCGGTGGACATACCCAGATAACCGTCCTGCATGGCCTCTTCGAGAATCCCCACCATGCGCGCCACCTCGGCCGCATCGGGATCACGGGTGATACTGTCCTGCAGGCCCATCACTTCGATGCGCAACATGGAATGCGGCACAAAGGGTGCGATGTTCGCTGCCAGCGGCAACTCGTCCAGGTGGCGCATATAGTCCGCCGGGTTGTCCCACACGGCCTTTTCCGCCGCTTTGCGCAGCACGGACTTGGGAATGTTCTCCACCCTGGCAAAACAGTCGACAATGGGATCCTGCCGGTTGTTGCGCTGGGCGCCAAACGCCAGGCCGATGCTGCAGTTCCCAACAATCACGCTGGTCGTGCCGTGGCGCACAACCTCCGGCAGGCCCGGGTCCAGTTCAGCTTCCAGGTCTTCGTGGGTGTGTATGTCCATCAGCCCCGGCAGCATCCAGCAGCCCGCTTTGTCCTCAACCACGGCGGTGCCTGCGGTGGGCAGTTGCCGGCCCATGGCGGCAATCCGGCCGTCGCGGAAAGCCACGTCCATCACCTGCCCCGGCGCGCCGGAGCCGTCAAAAACTTTTGCGTTCTGAATAATGGCGTGCCACGCCATCTGCAAACCCCCGATGAATTGCCCCAAGCCGTTAGATTACACCATGTCCCGGGATGTTGTTACGGGGAAATATCCCCGGCCGGCCATGCAGCGGCAACCGCGCTTGCGCATCACTGCACCCGGCGGTTATTCCTCGGGCTGATTAATCACCGTGCTGCGGTGGGTTTTGTTGACTTCCCAGCGCACGCAGGTTTCCTTGTCTTCTTTTTCCACCATCTCCAGGCAACGCGGCTGCTCCGCATCGTCAGAAACCAGCATAACCGTTGTAAAGAAGACAACATTCACAAACACCAGCCCCGCGGTCAGCAGATAAAACCGGCGTTTGCGCCGCCGCTGCTCCCTTTCGCGTCTGGCCCGCCTCAGGTGCCGGCGCGTTATTGTTGTTGATGGCTGCGGCATCGCCTGCTGGACCAATGAACAAACCACCACGATAGGTTGTGGCGGGTGTAAGCGTCAACCAGCGGTTTTTAACCAGCAATTCAACAGTATGTAAGTAAATCGCAAGCGCAACCGTCAGCCGCGGTCCGCCGCCCTGGCCTCTATGCGGGCGCCGCTTTCGGCGGCGCCGCCCGGCCCTATAACTGATGCAGAGTCCGGTGCAGAGCCGGGTACAGCGCCGTGCCCGACATCCTGCGCCGCCGCGCCGCGGGGTTTCCGCTCCGCCGCGGATTTACGTCCAACCCGGGCCTGGTCGGTAACCCGTACCGAGGGAATAAACAGCACGCTCAACAAAGTCAGCAGGACAAAGGCGGCGCCGCTGGCGGCCAGCGCAGTGCCTACCGAATAGGTTTCCGCGATATAGGTAATGGGGAACACCCCCAGCGGCATCAGCCCGTGGGACATCATGTCAATACTCATGATACGGCCGCGCATGCGGTCTTCCACCTGCATTTGCAGCATGCCGCGGTTGAGGGACATGTTCCAACTGCTGATCCAGCCGATGCCGACAATAACCGTCATCACAATCCAGAGCTGCTCACTCAGCCCGAACAGCACGGTTGCCCCGCCCCAGCCGATGCAGGTCAGAATCAGCCAGGTGCCTTTGCGGCGCAGGTCACCCATGGTGGCCATCATCAGCGAGCCGACAATGGCACCGGCCCCCATGGCTGAGACGAGCCAGCCCAGATCATCCGGACCGCCGCCCAGCACATCGTTGTTGAAAGCCGGCAGCAGGGTGTTCAACGGCATGCCGAACAGGAAGGGAATAATGGACAGGACAATCAGGCCCAGCACCGGCGGCCGCGCGCGCACATAGGCCAGCCCTTCTTTCATGTCCCGCCAGGCGTCAGCTTTGCGGCGCACCCCGGCACGCCCCGATTTGCCGATAAACAACATGGTTACGGCGGACACGAAGTAGAGGCACGCAATAACAATGTAAACCACGCCCACGCCGAAGGTTGAGGTTTTGTCCCCGCCGGCAATGACCGCAATCAGAAAGCCGGCCAGCGCCGGGCCCACGATGCGCGCCAGGTTCCAGCTGGTGGTATTCAATCCCATGGCACTGAATATCAAGCGTTCCGGAATCAACTCGGGCACAAAAGCCTGGCGCGCGGGCATGGACAGCGCCAGCACGGTGCCGTTAAAAAAACCAAACCAGAGAAAGTCCCAGAACGTCACCGCGCCGCTGAAGATAATCACCGCCATGATGACTGTTGCCGCGCAGTTCAGGGCCTGGGCCCAGACGATCACCTTTTTCTTCGGCAGCCTGTCCGCCAATACCCCGCCGTACAGGGAGAACAGCACGGTAGGCACCATAAAAGACATGGTCACCCAGCCCAGGTCAATGGGCGAAGACGTCAGCTCATAGACCAACCAGCCACGGGCGATGATTTGCATATTCATGGCAAAAGACGACCCCAGGCTACCTATCCATAACCACAGGAAGTCGCGCACCGCCAGAGCCTGCCAAATGTCGCGAGATGCCAACCAGGATCCTTGGGAAGCGGAAAACTCCTCAGTATAACATGCCCGGGGCGCGGCAGCCCCGCGCACCTGAACTCAGTAGTCCAGGCGGAAGCTGTCGCCGTCGCGCACGATGCGGCCGGCGGTGGGCCCGGCAAAATGGGTGCCGATAATCAGCACCGGCTGATCCGCGTAGCGCTCTACAAAATCCTGCCGGGTGGCGGCGGCCTGCGCCGGGTCGTGATCCGCCAGACTGGACCAGTCCGCGTGTGGAATCTGACAGGGGTGGTGGACCATATCACCGGTGATGACCGCTTCTTCGCCGGCGGACTGTATGTGCACGCTGACATGGCCCGGCGTATGTCCGGGGGTGGGCTCCAGCCACACTTCCGAAGTGACTTGATGGTTCTGTTTAACCAGTACCGCCTGGCCCGCGTCAAAAACCGGCTGCACCGAATCTTCGATGACCGGACCGTATTCCTGCTCCTCGTGGCGCCAGTGCGCCCATTCCCGTTCCGCAAACAGGTAATCTGCATTGGCAAAGGTTGTCACCCAGCGGCCGTCCTGCAAACGGGTATTCCAGCCCACGTGGTCCACATGCATATGGGTGCACAAGACCGTGTCCACCCGCTCGCATGCAAATCCGGCAGCAGCAAAACGCTGCAGGAAATCGGACTGCATGTAATTCCAGCGCGGATAATTGCGCTCTTTGTCGTTGCCGATGCAGGTATCCACCATCACCGTGCGGCCTTCCGATTCAACAATCAGACTGTGCATGCTGAGCAGCAGCCGGTTGTTCTCATCAGTAAACGGTGCCATCCAGTCGATGGCGCCGAGCACTTCCGGGGTTGCCTGGGGCAGCAGATGCGGCCCCAGCGAAGCGGTGGTGAGCTCCACCAACTGGGTAATTTTTACTTTTCCTACCTGCCACTTGAGCATTTGCCCTCCCCGTTTTCTTCTGCCTGACGCTATGCGGGTTTCAGTTACCGGCCACCGCCCGCGCATCCAGGTCGGCGCGGATTTCCGCGTGGGCCGCCTCGTCAAGCTTAAAGCGGGTAAACAGCCAGGCGCCTACCGCGTAACAAACCAGTGGAAACAGCCCATACAGCGTGACCATGGCCAGCTTGACACTCTGCGGCTGTTCCACGTTGGGCACAAAGCCGGAGAATTCCAGCACAAACCCGGTCAGCAGCAGCATCAGGCCCAGGGCACTCTTCTGCACAAAATTCCACGCCGCAAAATAAGCGCCTTCCTTGCGTTCGCCGGTCTGATGTTCATCCCAGTCAATCACGTCACCCTGCACCGACGGGCCGATGGTGCCGCCGCAGCCATTGGCCAGACCCGCCAGCACCGCCATGGCGATAATCCAGCCGATGCGCAGACTCTGGCTGTCCATGAACGCCAGCAGGAACATGGCGCCAAACGACAGGCCGGTGAGGATCATGCCGCCTATCCACACCCTGATTTTGCCGTAGCGGCGCGACAAAGGCACCCACAGGGGCACCGAGGCGCTGGACGGCAACATGTAAGCAAAAATGATCAGCGGCGCCAGGGTGGGTGCGCCGACCACATAGTGAGTCACGTACAAGGTTAAAGCAGCGATGGCGGAGGAGCCGACGTATTCGATAAAGGTCACCACCAGCAGCAAGCGGGCGTGGGGATTCTGCCAGACGTCTTTGAACGCCTTAAACGGACCGGCGGCCACCCTGCCCTGAAATTCCGGGCGCTCGCGCAGAAACACCACCGACCCCAGCACCAGCACCACCATGACGGCAATGGCCACCAGGCCGAGATCCGCCGCCAGCGCGCGCACGTCGCCGCCCTCAGCGTATTCTTCATTGATGAGATACTGCAGGCTCACCAGCGACAGGATACAACCGATGATATAAGCGGCATGGCGGGCGCCGAACATGCGGCTGCGCTCGTGGTAATTGTCCGACAGCTCCGCTCCCAGCGACAGGTGCGGCACGTAAAATACCGTCATGGCTGAGTAGAAGCCGATGACCGCAATACCCATCCACAACACCAGCTGGTCCTGCGTGAGGCTGGCCGGCGGCGCAAATACCATATAAAAACCCGCTGCTATGGGCACGCAGCTGATCAGTATCCAGGTGCGCCGGCGCCCCAGCTTCAATGTGGTGCGGTCGCTGATATAGCCGATCAGCGGATCCGACACCGCGTCCCACATTCTGGACAGGCTGTAAATGGCGCCCATGACAGCGGGCGCAATCAGCAGGATATCGGTGGCAAACTTCATCACGTACAGGCTCAGCAGCAGGTACATGTAGCCGGCGCCAATTGCAGGCGCGCCGTATGCCAGCACCGTCGGCCAGGGTACGCGGCCTCCGTAGTTCATATAAGGTAATTCATATAAGGCAGTTCATAAAAGGCAGCCCAACTAAGCGTTCTTGATGGTCAGGCCGCCGTCCACGGGCAGCACCGCGCCGGTCATGAAAGCGGAAGCGGGCAGGCAGAAATTCAGCGTACCGTGGGCCACCTCTTCCGGATCAGCGTAACGTTTCAGCGCTACCCGGCGCCGTGCGTATTCCTGTTTCTGATCTTCGGGAATGGCTTCGGTCATGCCGGTGCGTATCGGACCGGGGCAGATGCAGTTGACGGTAATGCCTTCGGTTCCCAACTCTACCGCCAGCGAGCGGGTCAGCCCGATCACCCCGGTTTTTGCCGCGGTATAGGGGCTGCCGAACTTGGTTGCTCCCAGGCCTTCGGTGGAGGCGATGTTGACAATCCGCGCATCCTCCGCCTGGCGCAGGTAAGGGAGCGCGGCGCGGATGGTGCGGGTGTGGGCGGTCAGCAGGATATCCAGGGTCTTGGCCCAGGCTGCTTCGAATTCCTCACCATCGATGGGGGTAAAGATCGAAATGCCGGCATTGTTGATCAGCAGATCCAGGCCGCCGAAATGGGCCGCGGCTTCGTTAATGGTGCGTTTGATTTCTTCAGCATCGGAAAGGTCCAGCACCCAGCCCCTGGCCTGCAGGCCGGCGGCCTCAATTTCTTCAACCACACGCTGCAGCCCTTCCGCGTTCAGGTCCACCAGCGCCACCCTGGCACCCTGTTCCGCAAACAGTTTGGCTGTCGCTTCACCCATGCCGCTGGCGGCACCGGTGATATAAGCGACTTTTCCCTCGATCGAACGGCTGAATTTTGTCAGCGCCATATTTCCCCCTGTTGTCTGTTCCCGCTGCACATCTGTGGCAGCATGTCGTTATTGTTAGAACCTGGTTGTTGTCAGCTCACTGTGCCTGCCCTGCGCCGCCCGGGGTAAATACCACCGGCATGGCTTCAAATCCAAGCACAAAATTGCCGTGCCGGTACGGGCACGCTGAATCGTCAGCCAGCCGCATGTCCGGCAGCCGCCGCAGCACCTGCTCAAACATCACACGGATTTCCAGCCGCGCCAGGTTTGCACCCAGGCAGAAGTGGCGGCCGTAGCCGCCAAATGCCAGGTGGTGGTTCGGCTCGCGGTCAATCTGAAAGATTTCCGGCTGCTCGAACACGGCTTCATCGCGGTTGCCGCTTTCGTACAGCAACAGCAGTTTATCGCCGCGGGCAATGTCCATCCCGCCCAAACGCGTATCCCTGGTGGCCGTGCGGCACATGTTTTTCACCGGTGTTGTCCAGCGCAGCATCTCTTCCACCGCCAGCGGCAGCCTGCTCAGGTCCGCCGCCAGCGCCGCCTGCTGTTGCGGGCGCCGCAGCAACGCCTCCATGCCGCCGGAAATGGTGTGCCGCGTGGTTTCATCCCCGCCCACCAGAATCAGCATCGCCTCATGCATCAACTCCACATGGCTCAGCTTCAGGCCGCGTATTTTGGCTGCGACAATGGCGCTGATCAGGTCGTCACCGGGAGCCCCGCGGCGCTTGTCGAACCAGTAGCTGATGTACTCGTTCCACTCATGCACCGCTTCGGTTACCGCCTGCAGGTGCTCGGGCGGCATATCCTGAATGCCGGTGGCAAACAGATCCGACCAGACCAGAAGTTTGGCGTAGTCTTTATCAGGCAGGCCGAGCAGCTTGCCGATCATCATCATCGGCAACGGGGTCGCCAACTCTTTGACAAAGTCAGCCTCGCCGCGGTCAGCCACCCGGTTGATCAACTCATCCGCGGCGGCACGGGAAAAAGCTTCGTAACTGCGTACCGCCTGGGGCGTAAAGCGGCGCCGCACCGTTCCCCGGCGGTCCATATGGGTGGGTTCGTCCTGATTGATCATGGACGGTACCGGCGGCGAATCCGGACGCGAGCTGTTGCCCGAACAGAACAGCGCCTGATCTGACGCCACCGCGCGGATGTCCTGGTAGCGGGTCACCCCCCACAGACCCCGGCCGCCGTCCCAGGTTTCCGCATGGGCGTCGAAATAAACCGGCGCATGTTCACGCATCCACGCAAACCGTGCAAACGGCTGCTGATGAAACTCGGGGCTCAGCAACTGAATGTCTTCGCGCAGCGGATGTTGTGCTGGAGGGTTTATGGCAGCCGTGTCCCGTCACCTGATGATGCAAAGAGCCTAGGTTGATGCCGGTTCGATTGCAATCTTGGTGAACCGAACGGAATAGGGTACCGTGCAGGCATGCAACCGAACCATGTCAGCCGGTTTTTGCGGCGCATCACCTTTGCCGTCAGCCTCATCACCCTGTGCGCGGCACCCGGCGGCGCCGCCCTGGCCGGCGCCGCTGAGATGCCCAGCGTAGCTGAACAACTGGGATTTGCGGCGGACGCCCGGCTGCTGATCATTCACGCTGATGACATCGGCATGTCCCACTCGGTAAACGCAGCCACTCTGCCCGCCATGCGGGCAGGCCGGATCAATTCCGGCAGCATGATGGTGCCCTGCGCCTGGTTTGCGGAGGCAGCCGATTATTACCGCCGGCATCCCGGCCTGGACCTGGGCATACACCTGACCCTGACCAGCGAGTGGAAACACTACCGCTGGCAATCCCTGTCCGGCAACGGCCCAGGCTACAGTCTGCACAACAACCAGGGTTACCAGTACGCTGACGTGCCCCAGGTGGTGCAACACGCTGAACCTGAGGACGTGCGGCGCGAACTGCACGCCCAGGTGGACGCCGCGCTGGCCCACGGCATCACCCCCACCCACCTGGATTCCCACATGGGCACCCTGTTTGCCACCCCTGAGCTATTCCGCGTATACGTGGAAACCGGCCGCCGCTATCAACTGCCGGTGCTGCTGCCGCGCACCCTGCTGCAGGCCCAGGCGCCGGAACTGCTGGCAGCCCTGCGGCCCAACGAGGTACTTGTTGATCACCTGATCATGGCGGACGCGAATCTGCAGGCTGACAATTGGGATGAGTTCTACAGCAGCGCGCTGCAGAACCTGCAACCCGGGGTGACCCAGATCATCATTCACGCCGGCCTGGATAATACCGAACTGCAGGCCATTACCATTGACCACCCCGACTTCGGCGCCGCCTGGCGCCAGCGGGATCTGCAGTACTTTGGCGGCCCGCGGGTGGCGGACCTGTTGCAGGCGCACAATGTGCACCTGGTGACCTGGCGGCAGTTGGGCGCGCTGCTGTATCCCCGGCAGGCGGCGCGATGAACCCCCAATTGCAACATCTGGGTGAGCAGATTGCCGAGTATATGGGCGGCCACTGGGACGCGCGCTGCGAGCTGCAGCACATCGAACAGATCCCCGGCGGCGCGTCGCGGGAAACCTACCTGGTGCAGCTGCAGCGCAACGGCAGCCCGCTGGGCATCGTTGTACGCCGCGACCCGCCTTCCAGCCTGATCGATACCGAACGCGCCCACGAGTACCGCACCTACCAGGCGGTGTTTGAACTGGGGGTGGTACCGGTGCCGGCACCGATTGTGCTGGAAGAAAACCCGGGCGCCCTGCAGCGCCCGTTCTCCGTCATGGCACTGGTACCGGACAGCCAGGCCTCGCCGGGCGGGCTGGATGAGCCGCAGATGCAGGCTGTGCTGCCGCAACTGGGCCGTCGTAAGTGGCAGTTGCTGGGTGCGCTGGCCTCTACGCCGGTGGCAACCCTGGGGGTCGACCGGTTTATGCAGCAGCCCGAACATCCGGCGGCCAACGAGCTGGCTTACTGGGAGAATGTCATCCGCACCGACGCCCTGCACCCGCAACCGGTTGCGGAGGCGGCACTGCGCTGGCTGCATGCCAACCTGCCGGCACCCTCCGGACACTTCTGTCTGGTGCACGGTGACTACCGCACCGGCAACTTCATGTACAACGGCAGCGGTGAAATCACCGCCGTGCTGGACTGGGAGATGGCGCACATCGGCGACCCGCTGGAAGACCTGGCCTGGTCCATGGATCCTCTGTGGTCCAGCCGGCCGGAACTGGCGGGGCGCCTGTTGACGCGGGCTGAGGCGCTGGAGATCTGGCAACAGGCCAGCGGCATCACCGCTGACCGCCAGGCGTTCCGCTGGTGGCAGATATTTGCTTCCCTGAAAGCCCTGGCGATCTGGATCTCGTCCGTTGAAGACTTTGTTAACGGCAGCACCAAGGAACCGATTCTGGCCATGGCCGGCTGGCCGATGATGGACCGGCAGAACCGCATTCTGCTGGACCGCCTGTCACCCCATTCGCAAAACCTGTACGCACCCCCGCTGCTGTGATACAGACATCATCAACAGAGGTACCAGGCGGATGATCGAGCAACCCGGCCAAACGCTTACGGATCTGGCTCAGCGGCTGGCCATGCGGCTGCTGCCCGAGTTGAACGGCGCGTTTTATCAAGCAGACGCCGGCCTGATCACCGCCCTGCTGCTGGCCCTGGCCCAGGACTTTGAACGCGCCGTAGACAACCGCATGCGCGATGTCAGCGAGATGCAGAACCTGTTTGCCGGCGCGCAGCAGGCATTGCGGGAAAACGGCGCCGGCGCCCTTGCCGGCAGGCTGCAGGACTTTGCCGGCGAGCAACCGGATTCCCTGCGCCTGGCTGATGTAGACCGCCTGCACGCCGCAGGATTCAACCTGATGATAGAACTGCACGCCTGGGCGGAGCAGCACAACCCGCAACTCGACAAGGACATCTGGCTGCTGCTGCAGCGGCACTGTGAGCGCAACAAATTTGAGCTGCCCAATCTCTAGCCCCCACTAGCGTGCCGCGGAGGTATTGGATCCTATTACCTGAGAGGTAATGGCACTGTGCCGCCGGTGCACTAAAATAACCCGGCCAGCTACAGGAATAGAGCCATGTCCGAAGCCACTCCCATGTTTGCCGCCCTGTTGAAACAATGGCGCCAGCACCGCCATGTCAGCCAATTGGAACTGGCCACAATTGCCGGTGTATCGCAACGGCATGTCAGCTTCCTGGAAACCGGCCGCGCCAATCCCAGCAAACCCATGGTGCTGGCCCTGGCACACAGCCTGGATATTCCCCTGCGCGAACAAAACAGCCTGTTGCAGAGTGCCGGGTTCCGCGCCAATTTTGAGGAAGGTAATTTGGATTCAGATTCCCACCAGATGTTCCGCCGCGCCCTGGAACAGACCATCAGTCATCAGGAACCGTATCCCGCCATGGTGTTGGACGGCAAATGGAATCTGGTCATGGCAAACGACGCGGCGATGAGGTTTTTCAGCCAGTTTGTGGACCCTTTTGCCGCGCTGGCGGATATCGGCGCGCCGGAGGAGTTCCAGATTGTGCGTTTGTGCCTGCACGAACGCGGTTTCCAGCCTTACATCTCAAACTGGCAGGAACTGGTGGCCAGCTTCTTAAGCCGTGCCCGCCGCGCGCTGATCGCCAACCCGAAACACGAGCAGCTGCCGGTTTTAATCGACGAGATCCTTAACCACGACAACGCTCCGGAAGACTGGCGCACGGTGTGGACCGCCCACGCCGCGCCGGCGGTGCAAATGAACATGCACAAGGACGGCAAGGAGTACCGCATGTTTACCATGCTGGCGCATTTCGGCTCCCCCGCCGACATCACCCTGGAAGAACTTTCCGTGGAAATGTTCTACCCTGCGGACGACGCAACGCGGCAACACCTGGAAAATCTTGCCGCTGCATAACCAGGCCGCCCGCGCGGCCGCCACTCGGCCAACCAGCAAGCAGGGGGACACCGGCAGATGATCGATCTGGAACGCGAAGGTGACGTTTTCACCATGACTATGAACGCCGGCGAAAACCGCTGGAATACCACCTTTGTGGAGGAAATCAGCCGGGTTCTGGATGAGGTGGAAAGCAGCAGCGGCGCCGCCGCGCTGGTAAGCACCGCCGCCAGCGACAAATTCTATTCCAACGGCCTGGATCTGGACTGGGTACAGCAGCCCGACGCCCATCCACAGGGCGGCGACCGCGAAGTCTTCGGCGATGTGTTCATGAAGCTGATGAGCCGCATGATTACTTTCCCCATACCCACCGTTGCCGCTGTCAACGGCCATGCCTTCGGCGCCGGTTTCATGTTTGCCCTGTGCCACGATGTGCGCCATATGCGCAGCGACCGGGGCTTCATGTGCGCCAACGAAATGCAGCTGGGCATGCGCATCCCGCTGCCGGAGCTGGCGCTGTTCCGCCACAAACTGCCCGGACATGTATTTTTTTCCACCGTCCAACTGGCCAGACGCTGGACCGGTCCGGATGCTCAGGCGGCGGGCATCGCGGAAAGCACCGCGCCTGCCGAAGAGTTACTCCACATGGCCGCGCAACGGGCTGCGGAACTGGCCCCGCTGGGTGCCAACAGGGCCAACTACCAGGGCCAGAAGGAAGCCCTGTTCGGCGAAAACGCCGCCCTGAACCAGCCCCACGGCGCCGCTTATATGCTGCGCAATCTGGATCAGTACAGCCACTGAGCCCGCGGCTGCCGCACCCGCACCGGCTCGGTGCCGCGGCGCAGGTGATCAACGGTGATCAATTTTTTTCTCAAGCTGGCCCTGCAACTGGCGGCAACCCGGCTTGGCGGCTGGTTGTTTACCACCGTCACACCGCCGCTGGATAGAACCCTGCTGCGGCTCAGCCGCGGCCGCCGCAGCCTGGCCGGCGGGCATATGCCGATTCTGCTGCTGACCACCACCGGCCGGCGCACCGGCAAAGCCCGGGCCACACCATTGTTGTATCTGCGCGATGGGGAAAGGATAGTTGTGACAGGTTCGCGCGGAGGGCGCCGCCGGCAAGCGGCGTGGTATCTGAATTTGCTGGCTGATCCCCGCGCCAGCATCCTGCTGGACGGGGAACAACACAACTGCACGGCGTATGAAGCCCGGGGGGCGGAGCGGCAGCGTCTGTGGTGCCGGTTGGTTACCGTGAACCCGGGATTCAACACCTACCAGCAGCGCTTAACCCGCTGCATTCCGGTCATGGTCCTGCAGCGGCTCTGACAGCTCCATGTCAACGTCCGCGGCGGGTTGCCGCAACCAACCTTTGTCCCAAAGGGAAGCGCCGACAATCACCAGCACACCGATGCAGGTCAACGGGATCCAGTGGGTGAAGTCCACGCGCCCGACCACGGCCAGCAGTTCCGGCAACAGGCTGACGCCCAGAGTCAGCCAGCCGCACCCGCGCAACACCGGCTGCCCGTTACGATGCCCGGCCGCCAGCGTCACCGCACCCGCTGCCGCGGCTGCGGCAACAACCATCCAGCCGCTGTGGAACAGCAGGTTGACGCCCTGGCTGAGGCACAGCACCACGCCGGCCAGATTAAGCAGAACGGTGCTCTGATAGCCGCGGCTCAAGGCGTAGACCAGTACCCCGGCAATCCCGCCGAGCAGCGGTAACGCCAGCGGTCCCGCCGCATCAACCGGCAGCAGCGGCTGCACCAGCAGCCAGCCGGCAATGCTGTTCACGACCACCAGCGCAAATGAGAGCACCAGGCTGGGCAGTTGCAGGGCATTAAAACCATCAGCATCTTCAGCGCGGCGCACCAGGGTGTTGATATGCTGGACCGCGAGCAGGGCAATGCCGCTGAACATCCAGGCGAGTAATGCGTCCGCCTGATACAGCCACAAGGCACGGGCGACGATAATCGCCGCCGGAGCACCCAGCGCCAGCATGCTGACCCGGCCTTCTATGGTCTTCAGCGCCAGGCGGTCGCGCAGTGAAGTTCTGCTGAGCCACAGCGGCACGGCAACCGCAACCGCGGTGAGCAGGCCCACCGACAGGGAGTCGCGCATGGGCAGCAACAAAAGGCTGTTCATGCCGGCAAACGCAAACGTCAGCAGGCGCGCGGAAGTACCGGCCAGCACCTTAAAGGCAAACCAGGCTATGGGCAGCAGCACGGTATAGGCGCAGGCCATGGCCAGCAGCACGCTGCCGGCGCCAAGGTCCATCCCCGCGGCTGGCTGATACAGTGAGTGCACCAGGCCTCCCAGCGTTGTGAAGTTGGCCACCACCGAGGCCAGGCCAAGACCGAGAAAGACCCGCGCGCTGACGTTATCGCGCATGGCGTAACTCATCAGCAGTCCTGCCAGGGCAAACAGGCAGCTGCCGCCGAACATGACAAAGTAGCGGCCGGTATCGTTCCAACTGTGCCACTCCTCCAGCAGGAAGGAACACATTCCGGCAACCACTACCAGCACGCCGATCAGCCGCATGACGCCGCTCACCGACATGTGTTCTTGAAGTTGTGTCCAAAGCTTATTCATCGCCGTCCTCCCGCTTGCCCGCCGGGGTGTTGTCCAGCAACTCGCGTAAGCTTTCGCGCAACGCCTGCTCGTCTTCTTCACGCTGGAACTCCTCCTGCAGAGGATCGGCCGCTTCATCCCAGGGCAGATCTTCCTTGGCCAGAATGCTGCTTTCCCAGCGCGCCAGCACTTCGTCCACACCTTCACCTTCAGCAGCGTCCAGGCGCGCTGCCAGGTGCTGCGCCTGGGCGCTGGATTGACGGGTGCGCAGCAAATGCCTCTGCTGCTCGATACGCTTGATGCGCTTGCGGATCTGCGCCGCCGCCTGTTCAAGCGCCGCCTGCTGGGCCTGATGCCGGCGGTAGGCTGCTTCGGTACTCTGCAGGGTGCGCTGCGCTTCACGCATACGCGCAACACACTGCAGCGCGCGGGGTTCGTCATCCTCAGCGGCGCTGCGTCTGGCCCGCTCAGCCCACTGGGCAACATCGCCGCGCAACTGTTCGCAGCGCTGCCGCAAGGCTTCGCCATCGCGTTGCACGGTGCGCAGCCGCACCCGGGCTTCAGCCGCTGATTTGCGCGCATCCTGCAGCGCAGCGGCCACCACGGCGTCGTGGTTTTCAATATGTGATACCGCCTGATCCACGGTGGCGGTTACGGTAGACGTAAGTCTGCGGAATAGTTTCATCACCATTACCTCGTTGTTACTTCAGGTGCCGGTGATAGTGGGATAAAGGCTAATTATTCACTACGTTTATGGAAAATGTGTTAGCTGATAAGACTAAAAGTATCGATATCTAATCCCTTGCCGGGTCATCATCCGGTGAGTCCGGGGTGTCACCGAGCAGATAACGCGGCCCGGGGCCATGCCTGGAAGCGCGGTCTTCGGGGTTGTACAGGGCGCAGTTTTCCAGGGACAGGCAGCCGCAGCCGATACACCCGTCCAGACGTTCCCTGGTGCGTTGCAATACTTCTATGCGCTCGTCGAGATAACGCCGGAACCCCCGGCTCATGGTCGCCCAGTCCTGCTGGGTGGGGGTTCGCCCCCGGGGCAGGGCATCCAGCCGGGCGCGGATTTCAGCAATGGTAAAACCCAGCTGCTGGGCAATCAGCACAAATGACAGGCGGCGGATATCCGAGCGTTGAAAACGCCGCTGCCCGCCGGGATTGCGGTCCGGGGCGACCAGTCCGGCGGTTTCATAAAAACGGACCGCGGATACGCTCAACCCGGTGCGTTCCGCCACCTGGCCTATCGACAATGTGTCGGCCATCGCGAACTCCCTTTACAAAACTGCAAATAAATCTGCACGGATAAAAACCACAAAAAGCTTGACCTCGAGTAAGGTTGAGGTATTACGCTGCAGGCGTCAACAGTAACAGGAGTAAATATGCACAGCGCAAGCCTCGAACACGTCAACGTCACCGTTTCCGATCCCAAAGCCACCGCTGAACTGCTTTGCAGCCTGTTTGACTGGAAAGTCCGCTGGCACGGCGACTCCCAGATGGGCGGCCACACCTACCACGTAGGCAACAGCAGCAGCTACGTGGCCGTTTACAGTTACGACGGCAACCCCGACCCCAGACAGGGCCACAACAGCCAGGTGCAGGGTGGGCTGAATCACATCGGCGTTGTGGTCAACGATCTGGAGGCCGCGGAACAAAGGGTGCGGGACGCCGGTTATACACCGCACAGCCACGGCGACTACGCGCCGGGACGGCGTTTTTATTTCAACGACGCGGACGATATCGAGTTTGAAGTGGTCAGCTATAGCTAGCTAAGGGGGCAGGCGCAGCATCTGCAGGATCTCCCCGTCCCCGGCAGCAGCGTCCAGCACCTCCACGCTGAGTACCGCGGGTGTTGTCTTATCCAGCGGCAGTAAATAGAGGCTGCGGGGCTGCGCCGCGCCGCTGCCGGTACTGTAGAGTTGTGCCGTCCCGCCCAGCAGCGCGGCTTCGCCCAACGGCTGCAGCGGCGGCCGGGCCGGATCGATGCGGGCCGTATATTCATCCAGTACCGCCGCAACATCCATGCCGGCGTGTACCCCCAACCTTATGATGGCTACTCCATCCGCCAGCAGGTCTGCATAACGGCCGTCCCGCGGGCCCAGAGCGGTGCTGAGTTGCTGCGCGCGCAGTTCCCGCTCACCCAGGCTCAGACGCCGGCCGTCCGATAGCTGCAGCCGGTATTGAAGGTCAATTTCCGGCAGCAGCATATCAACCGTCCCCCAGGTATCCGCCAATTTTGTCACCGGCACATCCGCACTTGTGTCGGCGCGGTAGCGGGCGGTAACAATGACCTCCTCGATCAGCGCTTCCTGCGTGGGAGCGGCCGGCGGGGCAGCCGCCACGGCCGGCGCGTCCGTGTCAGTCACCGGAGCAACTCCAGCGGCTGCCGGCGGCGGCGCCGGCGCAGGTTTGGCCGCCGTGGGTTCAGCCGGGGCAGCCGCGTGCCGGCCCGGTTCGGGCAGTTCCCGCTCGGATCGTTCCTGTTTCGCTTGCCGGATGGCCGGAACGGCGCCGTCACGCACCTGTTCGAGCGCTTCCGCGCTCATCTCAGCCGGCGCAGCCCGCTGCAGGCTGAGCTGCTCGTCAAGCCGCGGGCTGTTGTAGAACACCGCCAGGGTCAGCAACACTACCGCCGCTGACGCAAATCCCACCCCCCAGCGCTGCCAGCG
This sequence comes from Pseudomonadales bacterium, assembly GCA_028279305.1. Taxonomy (GTDB): domain Bacteria; phylum Pseudomonadota; class Gammaproteobacteria; order Pseudomonadales; family Azotimanducaceae; genus UBA4421. Next base: position 2,267 of record JANQOA010000146.1, on the reverse strand, counting down.
GCCGAGGCGCCTAGCGCCGGCTGCAGCCGCCTGCTTTTTTGCCGCGGCCTCGAGGATGGCCGCATCCAGCCGCGGCGGCGGCAGCAGTTGGGGATCATTACGGCTCTCCTGGTACAGGGCCTGCAGCCAGGCCTCGGACCCGGGCTGCGGATCTACGGGGGTCGTCTTATCGGGCATATCTTTGCATCCCCGCTTTGAGTTTATCCGCGGCATAACGCAGCCGGCTCTTCACCGCCTCCAGCGGGCTGCCGGTAATCTCAGCCAGCTCAGCCAGGCTTAGACCGGTTTCCTGACGCAGCACCCATACGCTGCGCTGACCGACCGGCAACTTTGCAATCTGCGCCTGCAGCGCCGCATGCAACTGTTGCCGGCTTACATCCTGCTGCACGTTGCTGCCCGTGTCTTCAACGTCTGAACTCTCCTCGTTGTCAGCGCCGGTACCACTGCGCATCTGCCGCCGGTAATCGTCCATAAGCACATTGTTGGCGATGGCAAACAGATAAGACTGCAGCTTGCCCCGGTCTTCATAGCGCTGGATATTGCGGATAAATTTCATCCAGGTTTCCTGAAAGGCGTCGTCAGCCTGGGCGTGGGGCAACTGCCGGGCAAAAAAGGCATATAGCGGCCGTCGGTAGCGTTCGTACAGGACGGCAAACGCGGCTTGATCACCCTGCAGATAAGCAGCCAGCAGATCGCCGTCCGCCGCATCCGCTTCAACCGGAGCGCCGGCATGCGCCGGCGGGACGGCGGGTGCCGGTGCACCCGCTGGTGCGCCGTCAACCATTAATGCCAGCCACTATCCACACCCATGCCGTCCTCACCCGTTGTCGTTAGCGGCGTGCCGCTGCACGCCGGTGTCCCCGCTAAGCTGCGCCGCGGTGCGCGCGAGCTTGACAAATTCACCGCGATAGCCAAATTCATCGCGGCCCCGGGCATTGTTGGCCAGATTGATGAGTTCCGCAAACGACGCCGCGGGTACGTGATGATTACCGCGTAACATCTGCCCCAGCCAGGCCACGGAAGCGCTGAAGCGGTAGGTCTCACTGGTGCGCTGCAGCTCGTCACGGATATCGGCCACCCGCAGCGGCTGGCTGATCAGGCGGCTGTGGTCCTGCTGCGGCAGTTTATAGCGGATCTTCAGATAGCCCAGTTCGTCTGCATGCTCAGCCTGCGCCGGCAGCGCCCGGGCCGGCGCTGCGGCGCCGTAACGCAAGGGATCAGCGGCCGGATTGTCCGCGCCCGCCAGGGTCAGTTCGTACAATGCCGTCACCGTATGCCCGGCACCCACTTCGCCGGCGTCAACGCGGTCGTTGTTGAAGTCTTCCCGGTTGAGGTGGCGGGTCTCATAACCGATCAGCCGGTAACTCTCCACCACCGCCGGATTAAACTCGATCTGCACTTTCATATCCTTGGCAATGGTATGCAGGGTGGCCCCCAGCTCATCCACCAGCACTTTGCGCGCCTCATGCATATTGTCTATGTAGGCGGCGTTGCCGTTACCCGTCTGGGCCAGCTTCTGCATCAGGTGATCGTTGTAGTTACCGGCACCAAAACCCAGCACCGTCAGCGCCACACCGGACTGCCGCTGGCGGCTGATCAGGTCTTCAAGCTGGTTGATGTCCGTAACGCCAACGTTAAAGTCGCCGTCGGTTGCCAGGATCACCCGGTTGATGCCGTCTTCCAGCCGCTGCTGGCGCGCCAGGCTGTAAGCCAGCTTGATACCGGCTTCACCGTTGGTGGAACCGCCCGCCTGCAGGCCGTCGATGGCCGCGTGAATTTTTGCCTGCTGGTCTCCGCGGGTCGGTTCCAGCACTACCCCGGAAGCACCCGCATAGACTGCAATGGCAATGTGATCCTGACTGCGCAGTTGGGCGCTGAGCATTTTCATGGCACGTTTCAAAAGCTGAATCTTGTTCGGCGCCTGCATGGAACCGCTGACGTCAATAAGAAAAACCAGGTTGGCCGGCGGCAGCGTTGCAGCCTGTTCCGGCTGCCAGCCCCGCACGCCGACGTGCAGCAGGTGTTTGTCCGGGTTCCAGGGGTTGGGACCCATCTCCGTGTAAGTGCTGAACGGCCGCTCCCGGTCGTCGGCCCGCGGGTATGCATAGCTGAAATAGTTGATCAGCTCTTCCACCCGGATGGCATCACCCGCCGGCAGCTGACCCTGATTCAGTACCCGGCGCATGTTGGCGTAGGCGGCGGTATCCACGTCAATACTGAAGGTGGACACCGGACTGTCCACCGTCCAGTGTATGCCGTTATCAGCA
>JANQOA010000117.1 GCA_028279305.1 Pseudomonadales bacterium | reverse complement strand
AAGCGCCGGGCGGCCCCTGTCTGTGCCAGGCCAGGGTGCCGCGCCGGACGCCGCAGTGTGCGCAGCGGTGCCGCGCCAGATCCAGGCTGCGGCGGAAGCGGCGCGCGACAACCTGCCCGCAATGGTTGCAGCGCAATGCCCAGGGCGGGGCGGGCATCTGCGCGTTATCGGTGGTGGCCTCCACCCGGGCGCCGACCCGGCGTGCCGCGGCCCGCCACACCGGACCGTGCGCCTGCCCGGGGCCGGCCAGGGCATGGGCTATTTCGTGCAGCAGGGTGTTGCGGATCTCATGCCCGCCGTTCAGTTGGGCAAAGTGTTTACTGAGGGTGATTTCCTTGCGGTTGTAGTGGCAACTGCCGCAGCGCTGGCGGGCGTGGTCCATGCGGAACTGCCAGTCCGGCAGCCCGTGCTGGTCCAGCAGGGTTCTGGCTAAAGCGGCAATCTCAGCGGGCGGCACCTCAGGTTGAAGCCGGTTTAAACACCGGCAGCACGCCGCCGTCCGCAAAGGTTTCAAAAGCCACCTCCACCGCGTCACCGGCGCGTAAAGCGTCGGCTTCGATGTCCACCACGTTGGAGTAAATGCGCACACCTTCAGCAATGTCGATCTGCGCCAGGATCAGCGGCAGGCGGTCCTGGTGCCGGGCGTGGTAAGGGCGCGCCAGACGCCCGTGGGCGTATACGGTGCCTTTGCCGCTGGCGTCCCGCCATTCCATGCGGGTGCCGCCGCAGTGGCTGCAGATGTTAACCAGCGGATAAGCCCAGGTGCCGCAATCCGCGCAGACCTGCAGGCGCAGCTTGCCCTGACGCGCGCCGTCAAAAAACGGTTGTACGGCGGGGGAGGGTTCCGGTATCCAGTTCTGTTCAGTCATATGGCCCCGCTTGTTAGTGGCTGTGGGGTGACATCAGCAGGGTGGCATGATAATTCAACACGCCGCCGTTGCCGGTCACCAGGATCAGATCGTTAGGCGCCTGGCGCGGCCCGCCCTGGCCGCGGCCTTGAATAACCGCTTCGGTGACCGGCGTCATACCCCACATGTAGAAGGATGACAGTTCACCGCCGCCGGTGTTGGTGGGCAGGCTGCCGCCCGGCCCCAGTTTGCCGTCTTCGACAAACGGGCCGCCTTCGCCTTTGGCGCAGAAACCGTAGTCCTCCAGCGTTACCAGCACGGTGTAGGTATAACAGTCGTACAATTGGCATTGGCTGATGTCTTCCAGCCTGGCGTCGGCCATGGCCAGCGCGCGCGGCCCTGCTTTCAGCCCGGGCCCATGCAGCAGCGGGTCGCGGCCGCTGCGGCCGGTATCGTGGTTGTGCGCCTGGGCAAAACCGCGGATGTACACCGGCGGTTGCGCCAGATCCCGGGCGCGTTCAGCGCTGGTGACAATCAAGGCCACGCCGCCGTTGGACACCAGGCAGCAGTCGAGCACGTGGAACGGCTCCACTACCCACGGCGAAGCGTGATAAGTATCCATATCCAGCGGTTCCCGCTTGGTCGCGCGTTCGTTGAACCCGGCCCACTGACGCTGGCTGATGGCAATCTGCCCGAGCTGTTCCTGGGTGGTGCCGTAGGTGTCCATATGCCGCTGCGCGCCCATGGCGTACATGGGAATGGCGCCGGCAAAGCCGTAGATCGGGTACAGGCTGGCCAGGGCGTCCGGCCGGCTGTTGCCGGCGTAAGCGGCGCCGGTGCGTTTTCCTTCCTGCAGCGGATCGTCCGCGAACACACAGGCTATATAGTCGGCCATGCCGTTTTCCACCGCCATCGCGGCGTACTGAATCATCTGCCCTGCGCTGGAACCAAAACCCTGCATAAACGTTAGGACATTCAGTTCCTGCAGACCCAGGTTGCGGTGCAGTCCCAGGTTGACGTTGCGCGTGGTGCCGCAGTTGATTAACAAACCGTCCAACTGAGACTTGTCGAGCCCGGCATCCTGCAGGGCCAGGAACACCGCTTCCGTGGCCAGATCCGTGGCGCTGCGGTAAACCCGCCCCATGTCCGTGATGCCCAGCCCGCAGATGGCCGTTTTGCCGCTGATCTTGTGCGCCATTCGCGCCCCTCCCGTTAGATGCTGCGTTTCGCAGCCGTTTATTCTGCAATAATCTCCTGAGACTTGCGACGCAGCCGTTGCATGCCGTGCAGCCAGCGGTCGATGTTGTCCCCCTTGCGGCGCACATATTCTTCCACTTCAGGGTGCGGCAGGACGTGAAATCGTTCCTCCGCCAGAGCTTCCACCACGGTGCGCGCAAGTTGCTCCGGTTCGATGATGCCGTCGGTCTGCCCGTCGCCGAGGCTGCGCGGCGCCATGGCGGTGTTGACTCCCTGGGGGCACAGTACCGACACCTTAATGCCATCGTCCGCATGGGTGATGGCGATAAACTCAGCCAGCTTTATGGCGGCGGCTTTGCTGACCGTGTACGGTCCGGAGCCGATTGCCGCCAGCAGCCCGGCCGCGGAGGCGGTATTCAGCAGGTAACCTTCACCCTGTTCAATCATCACCGGCAGCACCGCCCGCGCGGCGTACAGGTGGGACATTACATGCAGTTCCCACTGCTGCTGCCATACCTCGTTGCCGGAGTCCGTCAGCAAACCTTCGCCGCCGGCGCCGGCGTTGGAACAGAAAAGGTCCACGGTGCCGTATTTGTCTACCGCATAACGGGTAAGGGCCTGGATGTCTGTTTCCCGGGTAACGTCACAGGCCAGACCGTCACAGCCCAACTCCGCGGCCGCGGCGGTGACCGCGTCCTCCGAGAGGTCAGCCAGCACTACGGCTTTTGCGCCCTCACTGAGAAATGCACCGGCCATGGCCCGGCCGATACCGCCGCTGCCGCCGGTGATAATGGCCACCTTGTTGTTCAACTCCATTCCTGGTCCCCCTGTTTGTAATTGTGATGGTGAGTGATTGGTTCAGAAATTGCCTTTCGACGCCAACGCCGCGTTTTCGCCGGCCAGCTTACCGAATACGATGCAGGGTCCGAAGGAGCCGCCGCCGCCGATATAACGGTCGCCGTGTAAAGAGCCCACCGTTTCACCGGCGGCAAACAGGCCGCTGACGGGCTGCTCCGCTTGGGACATGACCTGGCAGGCATCGTTGATACGCAAGCCGGTGCCGGTCCAGCAGACGATGGCGGGGCGCACTTCAGCAGCGTAAAACGGGGGTGTCTGGATGGGCTGCGCCTGGCTGGAGAGTTTCTTGAAAAAAGTCTCATCCCGCGGCTGCGCGCCGCTGAGCATGGTGTTGTAACGGGCCACGGTGCCGTTCAGGCCCGCTGCATGACAGCCCATCTCCGCCGCCAGCGCGGTCAGCGTATCCGCGCGCATGATGACCCCGGCGTCAGCCTTTTGCGCCAGCACATCCGCCACCCAGTAAGCCTGGGAAACCGGGCTGGGTTTGGCGGCAGCCCGCGCCTGTTCGTCAAACACCGCCCACACCGGCCCCTCTTGATGGTCGATCAGACCCGCCAGCATGGTGTACGGAGCAGTTTCGTCAGTGAAGCGCCGGCCCTGCCGGTTGACCAGGATCAGCCAATCCGGCAGCAGCACTTCCAGATCGCGGCTGAAACCCGGGGTGACCAGCAGCAGGCCGCGGTTGTGACCCTGCACCGCGGCATCCACCTGCGCACCCAGCGCCAGGCCGTCACCCTGTGCCTTATCCGTGCCGATGTACCAGCGCCAGTCCCCTGCGGCATAAGCCTGCGGATAATACTCTTGCAGAAGGCTGTCGTTGGCGCCGAAACCGCCGGTGGCAATCACTACCGCGCCGGCGGTGGCTGTGTGGCTGCCGGCGCGGATACCGCTGACCCTGCCGTTGTCCAGCAGCAGGCTGTCGACCCGGGTGTCCAGCACCATGTCCACGCCAAGCTGCTGGCGCCGGGCGTCCAGCCGCTGCACGACCGTTTCGCCGCCGCCCTCCGGTTGATGACCCCGGGCTATGGTACCCGCCCCGGACTGGTACAAACCGGTGACGGGAAAATCCACCCCCAGGCCGTTCAGCCACTGCAGCGTGGGTGCGGACAGTTCGCAATATTTACGGACAACCGCCGGTTCCACCAGCCACTGATTCAGGGTCATGTAGTGCTGGAACATCTGCTCCGCGCTGTCGCTGACGCCGGCCTGCTGTTGCACGAAGGTATCCGCGGCATAAAAATGCCCGCCGCTTAACCGCGAAGAACCGCCGGTCTGGGTATCCGCCTCCACGATCAGTACACTGGCGCCGCTGGCGGCTGCGGCTACCGCCGCGCTCAGACCCGCGGCGCCTGAGCCGATGACAATGACGTCGTAGTCTGTGTCCATCTCTTCCCCCTCCTGCAGAGCTTACCGCCCTTCGATCAGGTCTCCATCTACATACAGCCAGCGGCCATTTTCGCGCACAAAGCGGCTGTGTTCATGCAGACGGTGCCCGCGCCCGTCAATTTTGAAACGGGCAACAAATTCTACCGTACCCGCGCTGTTGCCGGCGTCAACCGCGGCTGCTCTGACTTTCAGACCCAGCCACCGCTGGGCAGGGTTGATATGAACGTGCGGCGGCCGCGTGCGCGGATGCCACGAGGCCAGCAGGAACCCGGTGTCGGCGGTCACGTAAGCACTGTAGCGCGCGCGCATCAGGGCTTCCGGCGTGGCGGCGGGCCGGCCGGCCAGAACCGGCGCGCAACAGCCGGCGCGGTCCGGGTTGCCGCACCAGCAGGTCGTTGTCAGGTCTGCGCTCATGTCACTTTGAAATCACCAGACTTCACACTATGCTCCCATACCGGTAACGGCAGCAAGCACGCGACGGCGTGTTATGGAGGACGGGGTGACGGTTGAGGTAAACGGCATAGCGCACATTCAATTGACGGTGAAAGACCCGGAACGCTGTGTTCCGTTCTGGGAGTCGTTGTGCCACTTCCTGGACATGCAAACACTGATCCGCAACGACCACACCGTATACTGCATCGGCAGCCGCACCGGTATCCTGGTGCGCGGAGCGCCGGAGGACAAGCGCGACCGTCCCTTCGACCAGGACCGGCCCGGCTTACATCACCTCTGCTTTCGCGCCCGCTCAGCGGCGGATGTGGATGCAATCTACCAGTTTGTCGTTGCCGAACTGCAGGCAAAAATCATCCACGGTCCGGAACCGGGTGATCACTTTGCCCCGGGTTATTACTCTATTCTATTTGAGGATCCGGACGGCATCCGCGTGGAATTTAACTATGTGCCGGGGCGCGGGCATTTTGGCGGCAGCGGCCGTCTGGGACCGGACGGCGCCGGGCCCGCGGATCAGTACGGAGAAGACGGCCTGACGAATTCGTCCTGAGGTCAGGTGGTGCAGCCGGGTCGGGCTGCAGCTTCAGCTTATCCCCCCTGCGCGGCGGCTGTCAGTGGCATTTTTTCAGGTCCCGGCTCAGCAGCCACCAGTTCACCGGCCAGGCGGCGAGAAAACCGGCGGGTACCGCAGCCGCTATGCCCAGCCAGAAGATGGGCGTGAATATGGATTCAGCGTGCATGCCGCCGACCGCGTAGTCCATGGCGTTCATGGCAATCTCCATCACGCCGATGGAAATGGCTTCGCCGATCCAGATCAGCTTCAGCGCCTGCATGAAGGTTTTGCCCTGGTCGCGGATAACCGGCCACAGACCCAGGGTAAAGCCTGATATATATGCCAGGGTGGTGGCCAGGATGATGGTCGGCCACACCCCTATACCCAGGGTCACACCAATCATCAGGCCGGCCACCTCGCCGATCACACAGCCGGTCAGGCAGTGCAGGGTGGCAGACGCTGAAGTGGCAAATGGATTGCCGCGGTGATGGACGTGTTCAGTCATGATAGATCTCCAGAAATTTACAGCCAGAAACGCACGCCGGCAACCAGCGAAGTGTTGGCGTTGCGCCCGCTCAGCGCCGCTGTGTTGCCGTAAGCTTGTGACCAGGCGACACCCAGGTAGGGGGCCAGTTCAGGGGTGATTTCGTAACGCAGGCGCAGCCCCGCTTCCATACGCCTGAGCCCGGAACCCACCCCCAGACTGCGGTCGCCGCTGAAGGCGGCGTTCAGTTCCAGCCGCGGCTGCAGCAGCAGTCGCTGGCTGAGGCGCAGTTCGTATTCCGCTTCCAGCCGGGCGGACAGGTCACCCTTATTGCTGAGGAACAGGGCGGCGTCTAATTCAAACCAGTAAGGCGCTGTGCCCTGCAGCCCCAGCACAGCATAACTGCGGGAAGGGTCGGGCTTGATGTCCTGGCGGATGCCCATCTGCAGATCCCAGAACGGCCGTACCGCTTTGCTGTACAGGGTCTGCAGCTCCGCTTCGCCGAACCTGCCTTCCTCCAGGTCGTATTCACCTTCACTTTTCAGCCACAGTTTGTGCCGGTCGCCGCCGTACCAGCCCTGAGCCTCCCACACCAGTTCAGGATCGCCTTCCGCTGAATGGTATTCCAGCCGTTCACCCATCAGCAGCCATGCCGGGGTATTGCCGTGGTTGCGGTATAAAGCTTCCCTGGCCGCCTGCATGTCGGGGCTTTCGCTGTAGCCGGGCGGTGCCGCAACAGTAGACACCAGCGCCGCCAGCAACAGGCAAACGGCCCTCATGCCGGCGCCTCAGCGGAGGGTTCAGCCTGCACGGATACCAGCCGCATCATGCCGGCGTGCATGTGGTACAGCAGGTGGCAGTGAAAAGCCCACTCACCGGGAGCGTCAGCGGTGACGTCTACCGACATCTTTTCGCCCGGTTTAACTACGATGGTGTGTTTGCG
>JANQOA010000083.1 GCA_028279305.1 Pseudomonadales bacterium | reverse complement strand
CCTCCTGCCTGCCCTCCCTCCGCTTGTGAGCCTCGCTGCGCGAGTCTCCCCACTCCGCTCGGCGGCCCCTCAAAAAGCGGCGAGAAACCTGGTCCCCATGCGCAGCCCTACAGAACTGGATAACCCTAATTCTTCCAGTACTGGGGATGTTGCTTTCAAACCTGGAGAGTTGTGCCATTAGCAAGACAGTACAGGGCTGAAGAGCTGTTCGGGCGCTGGGAGATGGATAGTGGCGCAAGCTTTTCAGAACTGAGAGTTCGTTCGGATTCTGCCTGGGTGACGCATATAGCGAAGGAATTGCCAGTACTGTAACTCGATTGGATCCCTCGCAGCCCGCACAACTCCCCACAAGGAAACGCGCTAAGTTTCTGACGATGTCTAGATTGCGAAACCTGCGCGTCCAGAACCCTACAACGGGGTCACAGGGCGTGGGGGTTGCGCCGCGTTTTTTAGCCGCCGCCGCACCGCAGCGGTGAGACTCGCGGAGCGAGGCTCAAGAGCGGAGGAAGGGGAGCCGGGAGGGCCGGCGGCGTGAGCGCCGTAACCCCCACGCCCTGTGATCCCGGACCAGGAAACTGAACTACAACCAGGCTTCAAAAACCAAGCAAATTCAGAGGATAAGCTCGAATACTCCATCAACCGTCACGTTTACCTCATCCGGCGCCATGCCCGGCAACGCATCCATCTCATAACTCGCGCGGCTGAAGCTGCCCTGGGCGGTGAAGTTAAAGCGTCCCGGCGGGTTGTTCAGATCCGGCATGCCGTCCGGAAAGGTGACGTTCAGCAGCAGCGGGCGGGTGACGGTTTTGATTTGCAGGGTGCCGTTCACGCTGATGCTGGTATTTTCATCCGCGGCGGCCAGGGCGCCTTCAGCGGATTTAAAGTAGGCCAGCGGGTAAGAGTCGGAGTCGAACCATTCCTGACCTTTCAGCATCTGCTCAACCACCGGGTTCAGCACATCCACGCTGGCGGTGGCCAGGGTCACTTCCAGTACCCCGGCGTCCAGGTGCGGGCGGGGGAAACTCAAGCGGGCGTCGGCAACGCGGAACCTGCCGCGTGTGGGTCCTACCTTAAACCGCACCCGGGTTTCATCGCGCAGCAGCCGGTAACTTAGATCAGCCTGCCGGTAATCTACCTGGGCCAGATTCTCGTCCAGGGCGGCCAGATTGGTACAGCCCGCCAGCAGGCTGGTGAATGCCAGCCCCAGTGCGGCGTAACGGAAAGTCATCATGCGTGCCAGTTTACCAGGTTCTTTTTTCTAGCCGGTTGTTATGCTAGACAGCAAATGAATAAAGCGTTCAAACGCATAATGAGCGTTTACCGAACCTAAACGGCCAACAGGCGTCTGAACATTCATGTGGTCTAGAAGTTGGATAAGTAAGCTGATTGTTTCATTTATGATATTGGTTGGGGTGGGAACGGTCTCCACCTGGGCGCTGTCGCGGGCGCTGACACCCACCCCGGCGGGGGAAGCCAAAGCACCGGACCCGGAGTTACACCCCGGTGCCGTTGTGCAGGTATACGGTGCTGATGTCTGGGGGGTGCGCGGACGTTTTGCCATTCATACCTGGGTTGCCACCAAGGCGCCCGGCGACGATACCTACCGCATCTATCAGGTTATCGGCTGGCAATTACGCAGAACCGGCAGTGCGGTGTCCATTTCCGAAGGTATGCCGGACCGGCCCTGGTTCCGTTCGCCGCCCATACTGTTGCATCAGGTTGTGGGTGAAGCCGCGGAACCGCTGATTGAGCGCATTCACCAGGCCGCGCTCAGTTATCCCTACGCGCGGGAATACACCATGTGGCCGGGTCCCAACAGCAATTCATTTACCGCCTGGATTGGACTGGAAGTGCCGGAGTTAAGACTAGATCTGCCGGCTAAAGCGCTGGGTGACGGCTGGATGCAATCCGAGTACGCCAAGCTAAAGGGGAGTTAGCCGGTACACCAGCAGCGTGTTGCCGCCGCCCTGGCCGAACCCTTCGTAGCCGGAGGATACAATCAGCAGATCATCCAGGATCAGCGGCCCGTGTACGTCGATGGCGCCGCCTGCCGCCGGTTTGCCGTTGACGCTGTCGAAGCTGCGCCAGGTGTCGGCACTCCACAGTTTGTTGCCCTGCTGCAGGTCAAAAGCGTGCAGCCAGCCGTCCAGCCCGCCGGCAAATACCAGGCTGTCATTGAGAATCACCGCGGCGGACATGCCTTCGTGGCAGTTTTCCTTGGCCTCGGTGCAGGTGCCGAGGTTGTCATAGCGCCAGCGCAACTCACCGTCCGCCAGATCCAGCGCAAACAGCCCGGGCTGGGGCTTGTTCTGGTCCGGACCGGTGGCGCGGTCGCTGATGGGGACGACCAGTAAGCGGGATGCGGGATGCAACGCCATGCCCCAGTGGATTCCGCCCAGCATGCCGCCGCGGCCCAGCCGCTGTTCCCAGATCAGCGCGCCGTCACGGGCGTTCATGGCAAATACGCCGGCGGATTTCTGGCCGGCAAAAACCCGGTCGCCGAACAGGATGGGCGGTGCGCCAAAGTCCAGATCGGGACCGTTGGCTTCAGGGCAGTTGCTGTCGAACCAGGAGTTGCAGCCGGCGTTCCAGGCGTCACCTTCGGTAAACTGCCGTTGCCACACTTGTTTTCCGGAACGCATGTCAAGGGCAGTGATGGCGTCGCTGCCGCTGGTGGGCGGGTCGCTGTAATTTTCGCCGCTGCCGAACAGCAGCAGCCCGCGCTCGGTATCCAGGGTCGGCGCTGACCATACGGGCACACCGGAGGGGCCTTTCTTGTCAGGCAGCAGCCAGTTGTCCGTCAGCGGGCGGGGTTCCTGTTCCACCGTATATGTACGCCACAATTCGCTGCCGTCAACCGCGTCCACCGCCAGCAGGGAACCTCGGAAGGTACAGCAGCCGTAGAACGGCATGGCGGCGATGATCACCTCGTACGAAGATACCGGTATGTACAGCACGTTGTCGTGAAACAAAGGTGTGCCGGTCACCAGGGCAAAGGGGTGGGGGTCCGCTTCAATCTGCCACAGAAGCTCACCGTTGGCTGCGTTGACCGCGTAGGCAGTGCCCTCGCGGGTACCAAAAAACAGCGCGTCCACGGCTTCGCCCCGGGCGCGGGTGATGCGCCCCGGTACTACCGCGCTGCGGATCTCGTCATCAGCCGCGAACCGCCACCGCTGGCAGCCGGTGTTCCGGTCCAGGGCGTACAGGCTGCCGTCCGCGTCGCCGATAAACAAAGTGTCGGCGCTGAGCAGCGGATATGAATGGGGTGATTGGCTGTCCAGGGCAAACGCCCAGGCCAGTTGCAGCCGCTGGACGTTGTCCGGGCGGATCTGGGAGCGCGGCTGATAACGGGTATTGCTGTTGTCGATACCCCAGCTCTGATGGCTGAATTCAATAGGTTGGGCGGGCAGGCCGCAGGATGGCGTTGCCGCCTGCAGGGCGGTGGGCAGCAGAAACAGAAGGGCCGCGATTCCGCGCACGGCTTTTGCTAAAGTGGGGTTCAAGTTCGACACATCACCGGGAAAAGGGCCATGTTAACAAAACCGTTGTCCTTATTGGGGTGCAGCCTCTGGCTGTTGGGCGCCGCGGCGCAAGCTGCTGATTATGAGGTGCCGCGTACCCACTTCGGCCAGCCGGATCTGCAGGGCACGTGGACCAACGCGACGTTTACCACTCTGGAGCGCCCCGAAGAATTTGAGCAGTTGGTGCTGACGCCGGAACAGGCTGCCCAGCGCGAAACCCAGCGCAAGGAATTTTATGAAAACTACGACCAGCCGGAGAAAGTCGACGGGCGGCTGCAGGCGGCGGACGACCCCGGCGGCTACAACACCTTCTGGATGGATGAAGGGGAAGCGCTGGCGGTAGTGGACGGGGAAATCCGTTCCTCAATAATTGTTTATCCCGAAGACGGGCAGATTCCGTACACCTGGAAAGGGCGCTGGGGCTTCGCTAAGTCGGCAATGCAGTTGTTGTACCGGTATGATGGCCCCGAAGTAAGGCCGTTGGGGGAGCGCTGCATGGTCGGGTTCGGCAGCACCGGCGGGCCGCCCATGCTGCCGGTGTTGTACAACAATAACTATCAGATCGTGCAGAACCGCGACCATGTGCTGATTCTGGTGGAAATGAATCACGACGTACGCACCATCCGCTTAGACGGTGAACATCCGCCCGCCCACGTCAAAAAGTGGCTGGGGGATTCCATCGGCTGGTGGGAGGGTGACACCCTGGTGGTGGAGACCACCAATTTTCATCCGGATCAGAGTTTCCGCGCCGCCACCAAACACCAGTTGTACAGCAGCGACCAGTTGAAAGTCATCGAGCGCTTTACCCGCACCTATAAGGACCGCATTAAATATGCGTTTGAAATGCATGACCCGGAAGCCTACACGGAAGTTTGGCGGGGTGAACTGCCGCTGCGGCACACCAGCGAACCCATTTACGAATATGCCTGCCATGAAGGCAATTATTCTTTGCCCGGTATTCTGGCCGGCGCGCGGCTGCGTGAAGAAGAAGGTGAGGGCGGCGGTTTTATGCAGTGGGTGGCCGCCCTGGTGGGGGACTGATCCCTGCAACACGGACCGGCTTCAAAGCATCCTCAGTTAAAAAGATCGTCCAGGCGTTTGCGCGCCTCTTCTTCCTTGCTGAGGGGCGGGGTGCTGTCCGCTTCATCTCCTGCAGCGGCCTCTTCGCCGGGCGCTGGGTCAGCGTCTTCAGTTGCCGGGTCAGCGTCGGCGGCCTCGTCCGCGGGAGCATCGCCAAACAAAGCGTCCAATTCCCCCCGTGCCTGATCGCTCTGGTCCACCGTGCGCTGCTGAAAAGCGTTGCGGCTGGGGCTGAAAAAATCGCAGAAGTTGGCGTTTTCTTTCTGCAACGGCGGGTCCGCGCGGTCTTCGAAACACTGCATGTTGCGCTTGGGATCAAAATGGCGGCATAAGCGGCAGCAGTGCAGTTCGTTAAAACACTGGCTGCAGGTGGCGTGCCGGCTGATAGGCCGGGGAATGTCATCGAGACTGTGGCCGCAGTTCCAGCAGACCAGGTCTTTCATAAGGTGACCTCCTCCTCCACCCAGGCGCGGATCAGATGATGGGCAATGGCCAGCGGCCCGGGTACCCGCAGATTGCTGTTGCCTTCAGCGATGGCGCGGGCTACTTCGTCACGGCTGAACCAGCTGACGTCTGCCATTTCCACTTCGTCAAAATTTATCTCCACCGTATCAGCAATACCGTGGCAGCCGATCATCAACTGGGATGGAAACGGCCACGGCTGCGACGAATGATACTGCACCGGGCCAACCCGGATGCCCGCTTCTTCCCATACCTCCCGCCGCACCGCTTCTTCCAGGGACTCCCCCTGGTCGAGAAAACCGGCCAGCGCGGAATAAAAATTGGTCCTGGCCATGCGCCCCTGGGACTTGCCCAGCAGGCAGCGGTCGCCGCCGGGGCGGTCGACGATCAGCATAATGGCCACCGGGTCCGTGCGCGGGAAGGTGTGCCGCTTGCACTGGCTGCAGCGGCGTATCTGCCCGCCGCGTTCCGCCCGGGTGGCGCCGCCGCATTGGGCGCAGTAGGGGTTGCGCTGATGCCAGTCCAATTGAGCGCGGGCCTGGGCCAGAATACCGCCGTCGGCACCGGGCAATTGGCCGGCCAGCAGGCGGCAATCGGCAAACTCTGCGTCGCCGGCGGCCTGTTCCGTCAGCGCGACGGCAAAATAGGGTTGCCGGTCCCGGGTACCGAGAAAGATAAGCTGTTCGCAGCCTTCCGGGTCCAACTCCGGGTGCTGCAGCCAGTTTAATTGCTGGCTGCCGTCCGCGCCTGTGCGCACCCCGGCATGCAGATCTTTGAACGGCAGGAACAGGGCGTTTTTGTCTTCTCTGAGGCGGGCCAGTTGAGCCTCGTCGCGGCGCAGGGCTTCGCCGCGGTCCAGCGGGTTACCGGCAAACGTGTGCACCTGATCAGTCAAATGTGTCGCTCCTGAATATTCAGCCGAACCCGGGTTCGGGCATCAGACGGGGAGGGATTTTAACATGCCGGCGGCACCGCTGGCCCCGGCCGGGTGCCAACCTGCGTAATCTGCTATAGTCGGTTGAAATCTGCAGTGGACTATCAAGGGCATGGCCGATGAATACGTCGACCAAACATACAAACAAAAACAGCGCCAAGCGGCCTGAAAAAAGCCAGGCGAAAAGCAAGCGCAAGTATGAATCGGCGCGGCAATTAGCCAGACAGGCGGGTATTCTGGCATCCACCCGGGAGATGCTGGCGGAAGTGGGTTACAACGCCACCACCATTCGCGGTCTCGCGGACCGTGCCGGCGTAGCTCCGGGTACCTTGTACAATCTGTACAACAGTAAAGATGAGCTGGTGCTGTCCGCGGTTGAAGATCTGCTTATCGACATCGGCGACCGCGCCAATGCGGCGTCGCCTGAAGGCCTGGCGCGCATCCTGGCGTTAGCCGACAACGTCGCTTCAGTGATGGTGGGCAACCCGGCCTACACCGAAGCCATGGCCCGGGCGTTGTTCCGCAGCGAAGCAGACGACCCGTTGACCAGCCTGCTCTATGCCCGCAGCCTGCCTTTTCTGACCTCGCAGATGGAAGTGGCCATCAGCCTCGGAGAGTTTCCCCAACATACCAACCCACGGGTTGTGGCGGAGCACCTGGTAGCCCAGGGCTGGGGGGTGGTGCTGGCCTGGATCATGGGCATGATGCCGCTGGAAAACCTGTATACCGAATACATGCGCAGTTACCTGATGGCGCTGCACAGCAGCGCGGAAGGGGAAACCCGCCAGGCGTTGAGCAACCGGCTGGCGGCACTGTAAAGCGCACCGCCGACTGTCCCGGCTGCTACAGGGTCAGCCAGCCCCCGTCGCAGGGCAGATAGATGCCGGTGACAAAATCACTCATGGCGGAAGCCAGAAAGACGGCCGCTTTACCTTGTTCGATGGGGTCCGCCCAGTGGCCGGCCGGCAGCCGCGCGATGCGGTTAGCCACCGTGTCCGCCAGGGGTTCGCCGCTGGGCGGCGGTTGGTTGCCGCCGGTCAGGGGCGGTTCACCTTCGCGTACCCAGGTGGGGCCCGGCGCCAGCGCGTTAACGTTTATGTTGTGCGGCGCCAGTTCCAGCGCCAGCGCTTTGGTGATTTGCGCCACCGCGGCTTTGGAGCCATCGTAGGTGACCCCTACTCCCGGGGTGACCGCCTGGGTGGAGGAGATGTTGATGATGCGGCCGCCGCGGCCTGCCTCGATCATGATGCCGGCGCCGGCGCGGCAGCAGTAGAACACACCGTCCACGTTTACCGACCACAGGGTGCGCCACATCTCGTCGCTGATGTCGCGTACCGGACCGCCGTATTCCATGTACAACCCGGCGTTGTTGACCAGGATATCCAGGCTGCCCAGGCGCCGGGCGGTTTCCGCCATGGCGGCATCCACGGCAGCGGAGTCCGTGACGTCAAGGGCCATGGCCGCTGCGCCGATCTCGTCAGCACAGGCCTGCGCGCCGGCGCCGTTGATATCGCTGACCATCACTTCAGCGCCGGCCATGGATAAAGCCTGTGCAATGCCGCGGCCGATGCCTTTGGCGCCTCCGGTGACGTGCGCCACCTTGCCGGAAAGATCAATCCAATCCGCTGCCGTGCCCATGTTGCTCCCCTTGTCTGCAAATTGACCGTCAATCATAGAGCATGTTTCACTGAAGTGGATGTGTTGTCGTTTACCGGGATGAAGAAACATGCAGAAACAACCGCTTGAAGGGGTCACGGTGCTGGACTTTGGCCAGGTCTACAACGGCCCCTATTGCGGCTTCCTGCTGGCCCAGGCGGGTGCGCGGGTCATCAAAGTCGAATCGCTGGTGGGTGAAACCCTGCGCGCGAGGGGCGCGTCCACCACCGCCAGCTATCCGTTTGCGTTGTTGAACAGTAACAAGGAAAGCATCACGCTGAACATCAAAACCAGCGAAGGCCAGGCGTTGCTGAAACGCCTGGCCGCCAATGTGGATGTGGTGTTCGAGAATTTTGCCCCGGGCACCATGGACCGTTATGGCATTGGCGCCCAGGCCCTGCGCGCGGTTAACCCGCGTCTGGTATATGCCTCCAGTACCGGTTACGGGGTGGCCGCGGGACCGTACCGGGAGTTTCTCGGCATGGACATTACCCTGCAGGCCATGACCGGGGTGATGAGTATTACCGGCGAAGACGGCGGCCCGCCGCTTAAAACCGCCGCGGCTTTTGCGGACTTTATCGCCGGCACGCACCTGTACGCCGCCATTGTCTCCGCGTTGTTTGCGCGCACCGCTTCCGGCGAGGGGGCCACGGTGGACATATCCATGCAGGATTGTGTCTTCCCGACCCTGGCCACGGCATTGGGTTCTTATTACGTGGCGGGCGAGCAGCGGCCGCGCGCCGGCAACCGCCATCCCGGCCAGGCGCTGGCGCCGTATAACGTCTACCCGGCGGCGGATGGCCACGTTGCCATCATCTGCATCCGTGAAGGCCACTGGCGTAAATTCTGCGCCGCCATGGGGCGCGAAGAGCTGCGGGAAGATCCGCGCTTCACCGACTTCAAAGCCCGCGCCGCCAATATCGACGAGCTGGATGCTGAAGTCAGCGCGTGGACCTCGCGCCATACCCGGGCGCAGATTTTTGCCATTACCCAGCAGCACGGAGTGATCTGTGCGCCGGTGCAGAGCCTGCCGGATGTCATTGAAGATCCCCACCTGCTGCAACGGGGTTCGCTGCGCAAACGGCCCCATGCCGACTTTGGGGAGGTGGCCCAGTTGCAGACCCCGCTGCGCTACCGAGATATCGAGCCGCCGGAACTCACCGATCCGCCGGCCCTGGGGGAACACACTGCCGCCGTGCTGGCGGAATTTGCCGGGGTGGACGAGAAGGA
>JANQOA010000077.1 GCA_028279305.1 Pseudomonadales bacterium | reverse complement strand
CGGTGCTGCCCCGGGGTCTGCAGCGGCAGGCGTGTGCAGTAGCCGGGGGCAGCACCGCAAACCGTTCCGCCAGCCGGTCCGCCAGGGCATCCAGGCCGGCGGCCGCCATGCCGGCTGCATCCACCTGTTGTGCGGTCATTACCAGCGGCTCACCCTGCTGCCACACCTCCCAGTCGCCCTGATACCGGGGTTCAGCGTCAGCGGCCGGCATGGTGCGCACCCGCCCGACCATCACCAGATCCGCGTCGTACCGTTCCGAGGCATCATCCAGCGTGTTGGTGACCCGTCCCCACACGTCGCCGGACGATACCACCAGGCGGTCGTCCAGGTCCATCAGCGGCAGCATGACCGGTAGACCCCGCCGCGCCGCCTGCTCCCGCAGGGCGGCTGCAAGGGGGTCGGTACTGTTGCTGTCGATAATTTCACGGCGGCCGTTCTGCTCGCGCACCACCCACAACATGACCTGCGGGCGCCGGTTCCACCAGATCGGCAACCGCGCCTGACGCGCCAGCCGCAGCACCGCGTCCCGCTGGTAAACTATCCGCAGGTGGGGCTGATCGCGGCCCTGTTCGTCCTCGCGGTTGAAAAAGACAAACTCGTTGTAGTAGCGCCCGGGATTATCCAGCGCGGCGCTGACCTGGCTGTTGCGCGGAATCGACACCAGGCCGGTGACCCGGGTCAGCACCTGTAAGATGCCGCTGCTGGCGGCGCGCTGCCGTTCTGCTTCCGTTTGCGCCTGCACCGGCATTTCCACCTCGTACAACCAGCGCCCGCCGGTATAAGCCTGCAGGGCCGGCGGCAGCAGCAGGACCGCGGGCAGCAATATTAAGGGGATCATGGCAAGGGCTGTTCTGTGCATGCGCGAATTCTATACCAAGTGTGCGGACGATTACGCAGACGATTAAGCGGCCGGCTGTCAACGCTGTTACACTGCGCCGCATTCATTACTACCAGGAAACGTCGGTGCCCGCGAACCCTCCCGCTGAAGGCCTCAGCTATAAAGATGCCGGTGTGGATATTGAAGCCGGAGCAGCCCTGGTGCAGCGTATCAGCGCCGCCTGCAAAGCCACCCACCGCCCGGAAATGCTCTCAAGCCTGGGCGGTTTTGCCGCCATGACGGAAATTCCACCCGGCTACCGGCAGCCGGTGCTGGTATCCGGTACCGACGGGGTCGGCACAAAACTCAAACTGGCCATCGACTACGACCGCCACGACGGCGTCGGCCAGGATCTGGTTGCCATGTGCGCCAATGACGTGCTGGTGACCGGCGCTGAGCCGTTTCTGTTCCTGGACTACTACGCCACCGGCGCGCTGCAGGTGGACGTTGCCGAGCGGGTGGTCAAGGGTATTGCCGCCGGCTGTGAGCTGGCCGGTTGTTCCCTGGCCGGCGGTGAAACAGCGGAAATGCCAGGCTTCTATCAGGCCGGCGAATACGACCTGGCCGGTTTCTGCGTGGGGGTGGTGGAAAAAGAGGAGATCATCGACGGCAGCCGGGTCAGCATCGGTGATGTCATTATCGGCCTGCCCAGCAGCGGTCCTCACAGCAACGGCTACTCCCTGATCCGCAAGGTATTGGAGCGCCTGGATCTGCAGCCCAACCCGGATCTGCTGGACGAACTGCTGGCCCCCACCCGCATTTACGTCAAATCCGTGCTGGCGGTGCTGCGCGGGCAGACATCCGGCTCAGCCTCAGTTTCTGCCCCCATCTCAGCCCCCATCTGTGCAATGGTCCATATCACCGGCGGCGGGTTCTTCGAGAATATCCCCCGGGTCCTCAGTAACCCCGGCCATGCCGCGCTGATTGATGTGGATGCCTGGCGCTGGCCGGAAGTATTTGCCTGGCTGCAACAGGCGGGCAACATCTCCCAGCAGGAGATGCTGACAACTTTCAACTGCGGCATGGGGTTCCTGCTGGTGGTGCCGGCAGCCGCTCAAGAGCATGTGATGCAGGTGCTGAGCACGGCGGGTGAACAGCCCGCGGTGATCGGCGCCATTGTGAACGCGGACCAGCGCGCCGGCGACGGGCAGCTGCTGATCAGCGCCGGCTGAGCCGCTCAGGTCTTCGGCAGCGTCACCCCGGTCTGTCCCTGGTACTTGCCGCCGCGGTCTTTATAGGTGATCTGGCAGCGCTCGTCTGACTGGAAAAACAGCATCTGCGCAACCCCTTCATTGGCATAAATTTTTGCCGGTAAGGTGGTGGTATTGGAAAACTCCAGGGTGACGTGCCCTTCCCACTCCGGCTCCAACGGCGTGACATTGACGATAATGCCGCAACGCGCATAGGTGGACTTGCCCAGGCAGATGGTCAACACATCTTCCGGGATGCGGAAGTATTCCACGGTGCTGGCCAGCGCAAAGGAGTTGGGCGGAATCACACAGACCTCTCCTTCCACGTCGACAAAACTCTGCTCGTCAAACGCCTTGGGGTCCACGGTGGCGGAGTTTATGTTGGTAAACACCTTAAACTGGGGCGCGCAGCGCACGTCGTAGCCATAGCTGGAGGTGCCGTAGGAGATCACCTTGTGTTCGCCGTTGTCGCCCCGCGTGCGTACCTGCCCCGGCTCGAAGGGGTCAATCATGCCGTTGCGCGCCTGTTCAATAATCCACCGGTCGGACTTGATGGTCATGCTGTTCCTGTTCCGTTCTGAGTTACTGCCAATCCTGCTGCATGCGGGCGGCCGTTGCTGCTGCGTTAATCATCCACCAGACTGATGGTGGGCCCGCTGGTGCCGCCCAGCCACAACCGGGCCGCCATGTGCCGGGCAATATCCCGGTACAGCCCGCTGACCTCTCCATCCGGTTCAGCCTGCACTGTCGGGGTGCCGCCGTCAGCCTGCTCGCGGATACGCATATCCAGCGGCAGCTGCCCCAGTAACGGCACGCCCAGTTGCTTGGCCACCCGCTGGCCGCCGCCTTCACCGAACAGATGGCTGACGTGCCCGCAGGACGGGCACTGGTGCAGGCTCATATTCTCGACAATGCCCAGCACCGGAATATCCACCTTGGCAAACATCTCTATGCCTTTAACCGCATCCAGCAGGGCAATATCCTGGGGGGTGGTGACAATCACCGCACCGGCCACCGGCACCTTCTGCGACAGGGTCAGCTGGATGTCACCGGTGCCCGGCGGCATGTCGACCACCAGATAATCCAGGTCATCCCACAGGGTTTGCGTAAGGATCTGCTGCAGGGCACCGGACGCCATCGGCCCGCGCCACACCATCGGCGTGTTTTCCGTCACCATAAAACTCATGGACATGGCTTTCAGGCCGTGGGCGCGGATGGGCTCAAAAAATTTGCCGTCCTTGACCGCCGGCCGGCGCCCTTCGGCCACCCCCAGCATCATGCCCTGGCTGGGTCCGTAGATGTCTGCGTCCAACAGACCTGTTTTGGCGCCTTCCGCGTCCAGCGCCAGGGCCAGATTCACGGCGGTTGTGCTTTTCCCCACCCCGCCTTTGCCCGAAGCCACGGCAATAATGTGTTTCACCTGCTCAAAGCCCCGCCCGGGCGGTGCGCTGAAATGCACCTCCAGTTCCAGGGCGTCAGCGTTGAGGAATTGGCGCAGACGGTTCTGCAGTTCCCCGGTATAACCCTGGGCCGGGTAACCCAGGGTGACGGACACGCGGTTCCCGGAGGACAACACCCGGGCGCCCAGATCACCCCAGGAACGCCCCAGGTAGGGGTCGATAAACTCTTCAATTTTCATCAGTGTGCGGTATCAGCCTGCCTGCAGGCCGCCAGTTAGGGGGCCGCTAGTATAAACAGGATCGCGCGCCAGAGAATGCTTTGTCCGCGAATACACAAGTTGTACTATACCGGCCCTTTGGCAACCCCGGTGGGGATTACATCAACATGGCCCGCAAAATTCTCGTCACCAGCGCGCTGCCCAACGCAAACGGCCCGATACACCTGGGTCATATGTTGGAGCACATTCAAACGGACATCTGGGTTCG
The DNA here is from genome assembly GCA_028279305.1 of Pseudomonadales bacterium. Lineage (GTDB taxonomy): Bacteria > Pseudomonadota > Gammaproteobacteria > Pseudomonadales > Azotimanducaceae > UBA4421. Next base: position 4,156 of record JANQOA010000077.1, on the reverse strand, counting down.
TTTTCAGCGCATGCGGGGCCATCAGACCATTTACGTCTGCGCTGACGACGCGCACGGCACCGCCACCATGATCCGCGCCGAAGAAGAGGGTGTGACGCCGGAGCAGTTGATTGAACAGATGCGCCAGGCGCACCTGCAGGACTTTACCGGCTTTGGTATTTCCTACGACAACTACTACACCACCCATTCCGAGGAGAACCGCTTCTACTCGGAGCATATCTACAACCGCCTGCAGGAGGCGGGGCTGATCTTCAGCGACGATGTGGAACAGCTCTATGATCCGGACAAAGAATTGTTCCTGGCGGACCGTTTTGTAGTGGGCACCTGCCCGCGCTGCGGAGAACCCGATCAGTACGGGGACAACTGTGAAAAGTGCGGGGCCACCTACAACGCCACCGAGCTGATCAAGCCGCGCTCGGTCTACAGCGGCGCGGAACCTGTGTTAAAGCGCTCGGAGCACTACTTTTTTGATCTGCCCAAGTACACCGGGTTCCTGCAGGAGTGGACGCGCACCGATGCGGTGCAGCCGGAGGTCGCCAACAAATTATCTGAGTGGCTGGACGGCGGCCTGCGCGCCTGGGACATCTCCCGCGACGCCCCCTACTTCGGCTTTGTAATTCCCGGCACCACCGACAAATACTTCTACGTGTGGATGGACGCCCCCATCGGCTACATGGCCAGCTTCAAGAACCTCTGCGACCAGACCAACAACCTGTCTTTTGACGAGTTCTGGGCGCCGGACAGCGAGGCTGAGGTACATCACTTTATCGGCAAGGACATCGTGAATTTCCACGCCCTGTTCTGGCCGGCGCAACTGGACGCCGCCGGTTTCCGCACTCCGACAAAGGTGCATACCCACGGCTTTATCACCGTTGACGGCACCAAGATGTCAAAGTCCCGCGGCACGTTCATCATGGCGGCGGACTATCTGAAATTCCTCAGCCCAGAGTACCTGCGTTACTACTACGCGGCCAAGTTAAACGGCACGGTGGATGACATCGACATCAATCTGCAGGACTTTGTGCAGCGGGTGAACTCGGACCTGGTGGGCAAAGTGGTGAACATCGCCAGCCGTACCGCCGGTTTCATCAATAAACAATTTGCCGGCCGGTTGGCGGACCGCGTACACGACGAAGCCCTGTGGCAGGAATTTGCCGGCCGCGCGGAAGAAATTGCCGGTTACTACGAAAGCAACGACACCAGCAAAGCAGTGCGGGAAATCACCGCCCTGGCGGACCGCGCCAACCAGTATATCGCCGGCCACGAGCCGTGGAATATGGTCAAAGACGAGGCGCGCAGGGATGAGTTGCAGCTGGTCTGCAGCCAGGCGATCAATATGTTCCGCGCCCTGGCCGTCTACCTGAAACCGATCCTGCCGCTGATGGCGGAAAAAAGTGAAACCTTCCTGCAGGTGGAACCGCTGATGTGGGCGGATGTGCAGCAGCCGCTGCTGGGACACACCATCACCAAGTTCAAACCCATGCTGCAGCGTATGGAAAACAAAGTAGTGGACAAGCTGGTGGAAGCCAGCAAAGACACCCCCGGGTCAACGGCTGACCAGGGTCCGGCACCAAACCAGACGGACCACATCAGCATCGACGATTTTACTAAAGTGGAGTTGCGGGTGGCGAAAATCGTCGCCGCGGACAGCGTTGAGGGGGCTGATAAGCTGCTGCAGCTGACCCTCGATGTTGGCGACCATCAGCGCCAGGTGTTCTCCGGCATCAAAACCGCTTACGACCCGCAGCAGCTGGTCGGCCGCTTAACCGTGGTGGTGGCCAACCTGGCGCCGCGTAAGATGCGTTTCGGCGTGTCCGAAGGCATGGTGCTGGCTGCCGGTGAGGGCAACGAGATTTTTCTGCTGTCGCCGGATGATGGCGCCAGGCCCGGCATGCTTGTGACCTGAGCGCCTGCCTGACCGCAACGACCTGAAAACTGTCACCTGACAAAGAGGAGGCTCTGGTTGACATGAGTGAGCTGGCGCTGATTCTCTTCGGGGCATTGCTGGTCAACAACTTCGTGCTGGCACAATTCCTGGGGCTGTGCCCGTTTATGGGCATCACCCGCAGTTACGACACCGCGCTGGCCACCGGCCTGGCCACCACCACCGTCTTGGCGCTGTCGTCAGCCGCCGCCTACCTGCTGTACCACGGCCTGCTGGTGCCGCTGCAGCTGGAATACCTGCGCATCCTGCTGTTTATCGTGGTCATCGCCGGGGTGGTGCAGTTGCTGCAGTACTATATCCGCGCCACCTCCGCGGTGCTGCATCAGCTGCTCGGCATCTACCTGCCTCTGATTACCAGCAACTGCGCCGTGCTGGGGGTTGCGTTGCTGGCGGTGAACCAGCAGCTGAACCTGCTGCAGACGCTGGTATTCAGCATCGGCGCCGCCGGCGGTTTTACCCTGGTGATGGTGCTGTTCGGCGCCATCCGCGAGGTCATCGACCACCCGCAGGTACCTGCGGCTTTCCGCGGCACGCCGCTGGCGCTGGTCACCGCCGGCCTGATGAGCCTGGCTTTTATGGGCTTCCAGGGCCTGGCAGGCTGAGTGCCCGATGGCTGTGCTGCTGATCATTGCCGTGGTGCTGACCTTTGCCGGTCTGCGCCTGTTGCTGCAGCACCGGTTTGCGGTAAACGCTGATCCCCTGGTGGACGCGGTGGACGCGCTGCTGCCCCAGACCCAATGTGCCCAATGTGAATACCCCGGCTGCCGTCCCTACGCTGAAGCCATTGTTCACCGCCAGGCGCCGCTGAATCTGTGTCCACCCGGGGGGGCGCAGGTACACGCGCAACTGCTGCAGTTAGTCGGCACGGACCCGGCGCGCGGCGGCGTCCCGGAACTGCCGGCCCCGCAGGCGGCCCCGGCAGCGCTGGCTGTGATCGAAGAAGCCGACTGCATCGGCTGCACCCTGTGCCTGCCGCCGTGCCCGGTGGATGCCATTATCGGCGCCCAGGGCGTAATGCACACGGTGCTGGAAGCTGAGTGCACCGGCTGCGGCTTGTGTATTCCCGCTTGTCCGGTGGATTGCATCAGCCTGCAGCCGGCACTTTCGCCGGCGCACACGCAGCCGCCTGAGCCGTCCGCCGGCGCGCATCCGGCAGCCCCCGCTAACACCCGGATCCACGGATGTATCAACTGCAACCGCTGCGACTACGCCTGCCCGCTGGAGCTGCCGGCGCGGGACCTGTTGCAGCTGATCGAAACCGGCCAGCCGCAGCAGGCGGTGCACGCGGGCCTGATGTCCTGTGTGGAATGTAATCTGTGCGACCGCGCCTGCCCCAGCAATATTCCTCTGGCGCGGATCTTCGGCAGTGAAATCCGCGCCGCGCGCACCGAGGCGCAGGCGGGCCGCGAGCGGACGCGTCTGAAACAGCGTTTTGCGGCTCACAACCAGCGCCTGCAAAGCCGTGCTGATGCCGCTGAGGAAAAACGCGCGGCGCGGCTGGCCAATCCGCCCAAGGCTGACACATGGCGCTGACCACGCCGCAGATCATGTACTGGGTGCTGGCTGCACTGTTGCCCGGCATTGCCGCCATGACGTACGCCTGGGGCGCCGGGGTGTTGTGGAATGTGCTGGTGCTGAGCTGCGCCTGCGCCGCCGCGGAGGCCGTCTGTTACAGCCTCACTGCCGGCACGGACAACTGGCGCGCCCGGCTGCGGCACATCGGCGAAAAACTCAGTGACGGCACCGCCCTGGTCAGCGCCTGGCTGATGGCCATCTGTCTACCGCCGGGTACGGCGCTGCACATCCTGCTGGTGGCCGCGCTCGGCGCCATCGCCCTGGCCAAACATGCTTACGGCGGTTTCGGCCGCAACATTTTCAACCCCGCCATGGTGGGCTATGCGCTGGTGCTGGTGAGTTTCCCCCAGGGGCTGGCCCACTGGCCGGTGCTGGCGGAACCGCTGGATACCCTGACCGGCGCCACGCCGTTGAGCGAGTTCCGTTACCGCGGCGGTCTGACCGTGGCTGAATTCGAACAGGCTTATGCCGCCGCCCTGGATCTGCAGACCTGGGTGAGCGCTGCATTTCTGCTCGGCGGCGCCAGCCTGCTGTACGCGCGGCTGATCTCCTGGCGCATACCCGCCGGCATGCTGGCCGGGGTGGCTGCGTGCGCGGTCATAGGCGCGGACCAGGGTTCATCCGCAAGCCTGGGCG
>JANQOA010000046.1 GCA_028279305.1 Pseudomonadales bacterium | reverse complement strand
GTGCCGGGCGAGCAACCGTGCATCGATATTGCGCAATGGGCTGAAACCGCTATCTGACATAATTACCTCCTCCCTCAGCTTAGACCGTGACCGACGCTGCCATCAGGCAGCGTCGGATGGTTTGTGACCTGAATCTCAACGCGGCTCAGCGCCGGCGCAGGCTGGGGTCTATAGTTTATGCATGACCAAGCTGCATATACCCGATGACCCGAACCTCGTCGAGGTGCCCGTCTATGGGCTGGAACCCGGCATGTTTGTTGCGGAGCTGGACCGCCCCTGGCTGGAAACCCCGTTTGCCATGCAGGGTTTTGTTGTCCAGGACGAAGCGGATATCGACTATGTGGCTAAACACTGCAGCTACGTTTACGTGGACCCATACCGCAAGGTTGGGTCCATTGGCTTGTTGCGCCGGAAAAACAGCGAGCCGGTCAAAGACAAAGTCAGCGTGCGCGCGGAATTCAGCCGTGCCAAAGTCGAGTTTCAGTCCGCCACGGTGGCGATGGAAAAGGTATTTAACCAGATCCAGTTGAACAAACGGGTGGACGTGGAAGCCATGCATATGGTGATTTCGCCGCTGATCGACAGCGTATTCCGCAACCGCGAGGCACTGGCGGCGCTGGTGCGCATGAAAAACAAAGGTGAGTATCTGTTCCATCATTCCCTGTCGACCTCGGTGTGGGCCGCGGTGCTGGGCAGGCACCTGGGGCTGGACCGCACAGCTCTGGAACAACTGGCGCTGGGGGCTTCCATCATGGACGTGGGCATGGCTGAAGTGCCGGACCGGGTGGTGGCAAAGTCCGGGCCGCTGACGCCGCAAGAAACGGCCGAGGTGCAACAACATGTCAAACACAGCCTGCGCATCGTGCAGGCTTCAGAGAACGTCTCTAACAAAGTCTTGAACCTGATTGCCTGCCACCACGAACGCCACGACGGCTCCGGCTATCCCCAGGGATTGAAAGGCGCGGAAATCCCGCCGCTGGCGCGCATTGCGGCGCTGGTGGACAGTTATGACGCGATGATTACCGAACGTCCCCACGCCCGCGCGCGCAGTTCGTTTGAGGCCATACAGGAATTGTCCGATCAGAAGGATCAGTCTTTTCAGGCTTCCCTGGTGGAGCACTTTGTGCAGACGGTGGGCATGTTCCCCACCGGGGCGGTCGTCGAGCTCAACTCCGGCGAGGTAGGCGTGGTGGTGGAGCAGAATCCAACCCGCCGGCTGCGGCCCAAAGTGGTATTGATCCTGAACGAGCACAAGCAGCGCCTGCCGAAACTCAAGTTGATCGATCTGGCTGCCAACGCTGAAGGCCACGGCCGTCCGCCGGGCCGCTGGATAGCCGCGGAACTGGGCGTGGGTGCGCATGGAATCAAACCGGATGACTACTTCCTCTAGCGGCCATTGCCACGGCCTGATTACGCTGGCCAAGCCGGACAACCAGGCGGCCGGCCTGGGTGCCCAGAGTTACGAGTTGTATCTGCAGGAGTTTGTCCATCGGCTGCAACAGGTGCTGCGCGGTGATGACCGCCTGATCAAACTGGCGGCGGATAAGTACTGTCTGCTGCTGCGTGAGGTTGAGCAACGCCATCATGCTGAGCTGGCGGTAGCAAAACTGTCGCGCCATTTGTCCGCGCCGGCTGAGATTGTCGGCGAGCGGGTGTTTTTTGACTATACCGCGGCACTGGTGCTGCCGGATCCGCGCACCGCGGCCAAAGAGATGATGCAACTGGCGGAGACCGCGCTGGCCACCGCGCTGCGCACCGGCCGGCGGGCTGTTGTACTGGACCGGGAACAGGTGCGGCGCATGCCCAGGCCGGATCCCGGGTTGTTGCCGCGCATTGAAAGCGCCATTGATCAGGGAGAGTTTCTGCTCTACTACCAGCCCAAGGTGGACGCCCGCTACCGGACCGTGGCGGGTGCTGAAGGTCTGGTGCGCTGGCATGACAGCAAGCGGAAAAAAGTTGTCGGGCCGGGTGAATTTATCGCCACCGCGGAACAGTCTCCGCTGATTGTGCCGCTCACCGAAACTCTGCTGCGCAACGCCGTGGCGCGCTGCGTCAACTGGGCTGCGCCCCTGTCGGTGGCTGTGAACGTGCCGCCGGTGGTGCTGGAAACCGGCTCGGTGGTCGGCGTCGTGGGTGATGTGCTGGAATTCTACGGCCTGCAGGCGGAGCGGCTGGTGCTGGAGATTACCGAGCGGGGAGAGCTGCCCGCCAATGCCATAGGCCATCTGCACAAACTGCGCGAGTTAGGGGTGAAGATTGCCATCGACGATTTCGGCACCGGGCAATGCTCACTCAGTTACTTCCGCGACCTGCCGGCGGATGAGGTCAAAATTGATCAGTCATTTGTCGCCGCCATGCGCGATTCCGCCAAAGACTGTTCCATTATCCGCGGCTGCATCGACCTGGCCCACCATTGTGACATGCAGGTCACCGCGGAAGGCGTGGAAGATGAAGCCTGCGCGGACATGCTGACGCAGATGGGGTGTAACGTCTTGCAGGGATATCTGTTCGGCAGACCGGAAGTTGCTGAAGAGTTTGAGCAAAACCACCTGAGCGGACTGCTGGCGGCGGCGCACGAGGCGGATCACTTCTCCCGGCTTTTGCGCTCTTAAGCCGCAGGCTTATAACTGTTCAGCCTGGGCCGCCGTCTCTCGGTCCGCAACTTCCACCTGGGCCGGGCCAACCGCCGGGGACTGCCAGAACATCATGCCGATCAGCGCGGCGCTGATCAGCGTAAACAGCAATATCTTCCGGTCCACCTGGTGTCTGAACATGGTGTGTAGTGGTCTCTCTGCCTTAGGTAAGGGCGGTAAGGGCCGCGTGCAGCCGCTGATGCTAAAGCACGGATGCAGTGCGGCCAGGAATTGAATCACAGCCTGGCAACCCGCCGGGCCGGCTGAGGGTAATTTCGTGAACCGGGTTACAATGAGGGCTTGCCTGGGGAAGATGCCTGAAGAGATGCCTGAGGAGATAGCTGAAGAGATGAGTGAGGAGAATTGTGTGGCTGGGGAAGGTTCCGGCCTGGTGCCGGCCGGGTTGCGGGATACCCGCATTACCACCGGGTTTGTCGACGCCAACGGTTTGCGTTTTGAAGTCGACCAGTGCGGCAGCGGCGAGCGCCTGGCATTGTGCCTGCACGGCTTTCCGGAGCACAGCTTTTCCTGGCGCTTCCAGCTGCCGATGCTGGCGGAACTGGGTTACCGGGCCTGGGCGCCCAACCTGCGGGGATACGGCGCTTCCTCCAGGCCGGAAGGGCTGTCCGCTTACAGTCTGGAACATCTGCTGGAGGACGTCAGCGCCCTCATCGACGCCAGCGGCTGCCGCGAAACCGTGCTGCTGGCCCACGACTGGGGGGCGGTCATTGCCTGGTACTATGCCATGCGCGGTAAACGCCCGTTAAGCAAACTGGTGATTTGCAACGTTCCGCATCCGCAGGCCATGAGTCAGGGCTTCAGCTGGGCTCAGCTGAAACGTTCCTGGTACATTTTTTTCTTTCAGCTGCCGCGCTTGCCGGAGTGGCTGTTGAGCCGCCGGGACGGCGCAGCGCTGGCGGACGTCATGGCCCGCTCCGCGGTGGACAAGCGCAACTTTTCCGCCGCCGTGGGTGAGGTGTACCGGCGCAATGCCATGCAGCCCGGGGCGCTGACCGCCATGATTAACTATTACCGGGCCCTGGTCCGGGGCGGCGGCGCGCGCCGCCAGCGCGCCGCAGGGTTGCCGGTGATCGATGTGCCCACCTTGATGGTGTGGGGGGAAGACGACGTCGCGCTGGGTAAAGAAACCACCTACGGCACGGAGCGTTACGTCAGCAACCTGACGCTACGGTACCTGCCGCGGGTTTCTCACTGGGTGCAACAGGAACAACCCGAGGTGGTCAACGCGATGATCGGTCATTTTCTACAGGATCAGCCGGTACCGGAAATGGTCTGGGAAGCGAGGTTAAGGTCATGATTGGTGAAAATCCCCAATGGGACGAATTCATTTCAGCACACCGCTGGGCGGTATTAACCACCCTGCGCGGGGACGGTCAGCCCAACAGTTCAGTGGTGGCTTATGCGCGGGACGCTGACGAACTCATCATCAGCACCCCGGGCGGCACCTTCAAGCGGCGCATGGTGGAGGCGGATGAGCGGGTTAACCTGTGTGTGTTAAGCAACGCGGAACCGTTTAACTTTGTTGCCGTGGAAGCCCGTGCGGCGGTCACCCGGGACAATCTTGCGGCTGACACCAGAAAAGTGTTCGCGAACCTGGCCGGTACCGGCTACAGCGAGCCTGAAGACCTGGAAGGCTGGCTGGAGAGCCAGGCGCGGGTGATCCTGCGTCTGCAGCCGACCCGGGTGTATGGGGTTATCCGCTGAGCCCGGCGGTTTACAACATCACCTCCAGATTCGGGCCGCGGCGCAGATGATGGCCGCCGTCCACGGGTAATACCGCGCCGGTAATCCAACTGGCTTCCGGCCCGCACAGAAAGCGCACCGCCGCGGCGATGTCGGCCGCGGTGCCGACGCGCCGCACCGGCATACACTGCAGGTAATCTTCCCGCATGGCAGGGGTT
>JANQOA010000017.1 GCA_028279305.1 Pseudomonadales bacterium | reverse complement strand
CTCGCTGACGATGTGCTGGAAACGTTTCAGCGCACCATCAGCGAGATCGACCAACTGGCGGAGGCGGAGCAGGTTCTATATAAGCAGCGGTTAGCCAGGATGGTGCGCGGCAGCAGCGTGCTGGCCTGGTTCACTCAGGGCCAGCGGTCCTGAAGGCAACGCTGCGCCGCCAGCCGCACAAAACCCAGGTTGCGGCCGGCATCTTCCGCCACCATTTTCGATTCGTCGACGGGCTCGTTGCGCGTCTCGGCGCATAAGCGGTCCCACATGGCCCAGTACATCCAGCCGTCGGGCAGCCAGTCCGCGGTACGGATATCCACCTTGCCGGTGCGCTGCCAGTGCCGGCGCCACCACTCCACGCTATGAAATGATGCAAAATCCCAGTGCCAGTCCTTGCGCAGGTTTTCGGGGGGTTCAACGCCAACTTCCCGGGTGACGCCGGGGATCACCACCCCCAGCCCGCCGCCGCGTTTCAGAAAACGGGTCAGATAGCCGATATACAGATCGTCGGTGCCGAAGTAGTGGTATGCGTCGAGACTGACAATGGCGTCAAAGAATCCCGGCTCGTAGGGCAGATTGTGAGCTTCCGCATGCACCGGGTGGATGCGGCCGTTACAGCCGGCCGCGTCTATGCGTTGCTGGTTGTCCTCCGCCTTGATCCACAGGTCGTTGGCCCAGACTTCCACCTCAAACTCCCGGGCCAGAAAGATGGAACTCATGGCCCTGCCGCAGCCGTGGTCCAGTACCTTCATGCCGGGTTGCAAGCTCAGCACCTCACACAGAAACTCCGTCAACCACACCGCGTTGGGCCCCATGGAGTTTTCAATCATCCACGCGCGGTCATAGCCTGCCGAGCGGGGAAAGCGCTGCTCTATTTTCTGCCCATCGTACTGCACCCGGGCATGATACTGCCCACGGGTCGGAGCTGCCATGGGCGGCAACGGCTGCACGATCTAGCCGTTACAGGCTGACCACTTCGGCGGTGTGCACTACGGGTCCGGTGGGCAACCCGGTAGGCGAGCCGCCCGGCGGTTCAATGCTGATTGCCAGACCCCCGCCGGCAGATAACAAGGCGCGTAACGCAGGCGACAGCCGGTGGCTGACCTGGTTGCCATTCACCGGCAACAGACCTATGGACTGAGGCGCGCCGCTCTCCGGCAGCATCCATAGTTCAAACACCCGGTCCAGTTCCGCCGCGGTGGCGTTTACCGCCCGGGCGCTGAGCTCGCCGGTTTGCAGATTTGCGCTGATGACCCACAGCGGCTCGGATGAATCGCCGACAATGGCCACATGGTCGGCGTTTAAGCCGGTGTCCGGCGCGTCAGACGTAAACACCACAGTCAGCAGCACAACCGCCGCCAGGGTCACGGCCGTGCTCCACAGCCGCCAGAAGGTCAGCGCGCGGGCCGGCCGGGCAGGTTCATCGCTGATACGTTGCTCAATGGTGCGCCAGGCTGAAGCCGGCGGCGGCACAGGGGCCACTTCGGCGCTCAGCCGGCCGAGGCGGGATTCCCACGACCAGACCGCCTGCCGGATGTCTTCGCGGTCCATCATCAGGCGTTCGAAGCGGCGCCGCGCGGCCCCCTGCAGGGTGCCCAGCACGTACTCAGCGGCCAGTTGCTCGATAATCTGCGGGTTGCGGTAGTTCATGCCTCCAGACATTCCCGTAAACGTTGCAGCCCGCGCCGGATGCGGCTCTTCACGGTGCCTACCGGAGTAGATTGCCGGGCGGCGAGTTCGTCATGGGTCAGGCCGCCGTAAAACACTACCAGAATGCTGCGGCGCTGGGAGTCAGCCAGCCGCTGCAGACATTCCTCCAGGGCGCGGCTGGAGATGCCGTCGCTGTCAGGGTCGGCGCCTGCGGCGGGGTCAGCCTGCTCTACCAGCTCACCCGTGGTGCGGCGGGATTCAGCGCGCAGCATATCCAGGGCCCGGTAACGCGCGATGGCCATGATCCAGGCCAGCACCCGGCCCCGTTGCGCATGATACTCACCGGCCCGGGACCAGACCCGCACGTAAACGTCCTGCAGCAGGTCCTGGGCCTGCTCGCGGCTGCGCAGCATGCGTAGCGCCAGGCCGAATACTCTGGCTGAAGTTTTCTCGTACAGCGTTTTAAAGGCAGCCCGGTCACCCAGCACACAGCGGGCGATAAGTTGTTCCAGCTCCGCCTGTTCCGCGTTCATTCAACCCGCCGCTGCGCTTGCCTGGCGTGCCGCCTGCTGCAG
>JANQOA010000013.1 GCA_028279305.1 Pseudomonadales bacterium | reverse complement strand
TGGAGTTTAAGGTGTTTAACGGGCCGGCCAACGACGCGGACAGCCGCGTTGTGGCGCTGCGGGCGCCCGGCGGCGCGGAACTGTCGCGTAAGGTGATCGACGACTATACCGGCTTTGTCGCCCGCTACGGTGCGCGCGGCCTGGCCTATATAAAGGTTAACGACCTCAGCGCCGGCGTTGACGGCCTGCAGTCCCCTATCCTTAAGTTCCTGCCGGATGACGTCACCGCCCAGGTGCTGGAACGGGTCGGCGCGCAGACCGGCGACCTGGTATTTTTTGGCGCTGACAAATCCACTGTGGTCAACGATGCCATGGGTGCGCTGCGCAACGAGCTGGGCAAAGACCTGAATCTGATTGCGGCGGGGTTTGCCCCCTGCTGGGTGGTGGACTGGCCCATGTTTGCCCGCGGCCGGGACGGCACCCTGGCAGCGGAGCACCACCCGTTCACCCAGCCGCTGGGCACTCCCGAAGAATTGCTTGCCGATCCGCTGGCTGCCCATGCGGCAGCGTACGACGTGGTTTTAAACGGTTATGAACTGGGCGGCGGCTCGCTGCGGATCCATGATCAGAAAATGCAGACCGCGGTTTTTGAGGCGCTGCACATGGGCCAGGAGGCGCAGGGCAAATTTGGTTTCCTGCTGGATGCGCTGCAGTATGGTTGTCCGCCCCACGGCGGTATAGCGCTGGGCCTGGACCGGCTGGTGATGCTGGTGACCGGCAGCCAGTCGATCCGCGATGTGATTGCGTTCCCGAAAACCCAGACCGCGAGTTGTCTGATGATGTCAGCGCCCAGTCCGGTGGACGAGCATCAGTTGCGCGACCTGCACATCCGCCTGCGCAAGCCGGATCAGAAGGGCTGAAGCGGCGAAAACAAAAGGAACTGTTGTATCCTATATACCATGCAGCAAGAAGCAGGCGAGTTTGCCGGGGTGACCGATGGCCGGACATAGCAAATGGGCGAATATCAAACACCGCAAAGCGGCGCAGGATAAAAAACGCGGCAAGCTGTACACCAAGATCATCCGCGAGATAACCGTGGCGGCCCGCCTCGGCGGCGGAGATGTGAATGACAACCCGCGCCTGCGCGCCTCGGTGGAGAAAGCCCTGGCCGCGAACATGCCGAAAGATACCATTGACCGCGCCGTGGTGCGCGGCGCCGGTGGCGGGGATGGCAGCGACGTTGAGGAACTGGTGTACGAAGGCTACGGCCCGGGGGGTGTGGCCATCCTTGTTGAGGCCATGACTGATAACCGCAACCGCACCGTGGCGGAAGTCCGGCACGCGTTTTCCAAATATGCGGGCAACCTGGGTACCGACGGCTCCGTGGCTTATCTGTTCAACAAACAGGGCATGATTACCTTTGCGCCCGGCGCGGATGAAGAGCAGGTTATGGACATTGCCCTGGAAGCCGGGGCGGAAGATATTGAAGCTGAAGACGACGGCGCGCTGGCGGTAGTGACCCGCTGGGAAAACCTGGCGGACGTTGTGCAGGCGCTGCGCGACCAGGGTCTGGAGCCGGATCATTCCGAGGTCACCATGGTTGCGTCCACTACCGCCGAGTGTGATGTGGAACTCAGTCAAAAGGTTCTGAAATTGATTGACGCCCTGGAAGAACTCGACGATGTTCAGGAAGTCTACAGTAATGGTGAGTTCCCAGCCGAAGCTTATGAATAAAACCGCGGCCTGACATGGTGGCACCCGCAGCGACGCAACCCCGGCGGGTCCTGGGTATTGATCCCGGTTCCAGGATAACCGGCTATGGCGTTATCGAAGTCCGCGACGGACAAGCCTGTTACGTGGCGAGCGGCTGTATACAGTTATCAGCCGCCGGCACACAGGGCTTCGCGCCGCGGCTGGGCGAAATTTTTCTCAGCGTCAGTGAGCTGATTGAACAGTATCAGCCGGCGGAAGTGGCGGTGGAAGAGGTCTTTATGGCACACAATCCGCAATCCGCCCTGAAGCTGGGACAGGCCCGCGGCGCAGCCATTGCGGCCGGCGTGGCGGAGGCGCTGCCGGTGCACGAATACGCGGCGCGCAAAGTCAAACAGGCGGTAGTGGGTACGGGTAAAGCCAGCAAAAGCCAGGTGCAGCACATGGTGCAGGTATTGTTGAAACTGTCCGGTCTGCCTCAGGCGGACGCGGCGGATGCCCTTGCCATTGCCTTGTGTCACGTCAATACTCAACCCGTTTGTGCACAACCCCCGCACAATCCCCAGGCAAGGCGCGGAAATTGATAGGTCGCATTAAAGGCACGCTGATCGAAATTGCTGACAACACCGTATTGGTGGATGTCGCCGGTGTGGCTTACGAAATTGAAGTATCCAGCCGGGTGTTGGGCAGCCAGCCGGCGCTGCAGGAACAGATTGTGCTGCATACCCACTTTGTGGTGCGCGAAGACGCGCAGCTGTTATTCGGCTTTGCCGCCCGTTCGGAGCGCGACCTGTTCCGCGCCTTTATTAAGCTCAACGGGGTTGGCCCGAAGCTGGCGCTGTCGTTAATTTCTTCCCTGGCGCCGGAAAATCTTGCCGCCGCGGTGCGCAACAATGACGTTTCTCTGCTGACCAAGGTGCCCGGGGTAGGCAAAAAAACGGCGGAGCGGCTGCTGCTTGAGCTGAAGAGCCGCATTGACACGCTGACCGAAAACGGCGCGGTACCGGCGCAGGTTGTAGCGGTGGATGCGCCGGGATTGGGCGGCGCCGTGCAGGAAGCGGAAGACGCGCTGGTGGCGCTGGGCTACCGGGTGCAGGATGCGCAACGGGCGGTGGCGCTGGCCACTCAGGGGGCAGATCCCCTGCAGCTCACCGCGGAGGAAATAGTGCGCCAGGCGCTGCGTAATTTTGCCAACAGGGTGGCTGACACGTGAGCATTGAACCGGACCGTTTGATTTCCGCCGGCCCCGAACCCGGAGAGGGCCGCCACGATCACGCCCTGCGGCCGGCCAGCCTGGACGAGTACATCGGCCAGGGTGCGGTTAAAGAGCAGATGCAGATCTTCATCCAGGCGGCCCGCGGGCGCAGCGAGTCGCTGGATCACACCTTGATTTTTGGTCCGCCCGGACTGGGCAAAACCACGCTGGCCCATATCATTGCGCGGGAGATGTCCGGCGCCATCAAATCCACTTCCGGACCGGTGCTGGAAAAACCCGGTGATCTGGCTGCCATGCTGACCAACCTGGAAGCAGGGGACGTTTTGTTTGTAGATGAGATTCATCGCCTCAGCCCCGTCGTGGAAGAGATCCTGTATCCGGCCATGGAAGACTTTCAGCTGGATATTCTTATTGGCGAAGGGCCGGCGGCCCGCTCGCTGAAACTGGAATTGCCGCGTTTTACCCTGGTGGGCGCAACCACCAGGGCCGGTCTGCTGACAAGTCCGCTGAGAGACCGCTTCGGCATCGTGCAGCGTCTGGAGTTTTACAACGAGGTGGAGTTGACCGAGATCGTGAGGCGCTCGGCGGCCAAGCTGCAGTTGGCTGTAGAGCCTGACGGCGCGGTTGAAGTGGCGCAGCGCAGCCGCGGCACCCCGCGTATTGCCAACCGCCTGTTGCGGCGGGTGCGCGACTATGCCCAGGTGCGCGCTGACGGGCGCATCACGGCGGCGGTGGCGGATGATGCGCTTAACCTGCTTAAGGTGGACAAGCAGGGGTTCGACGGCATGGACAGGCGCCTGTTACTGACCGTCATGGAGAATTTTGACGGCGGTCCGGTGGGGCTGGATGCTCTGGCGGCGTCGGTAAGTGAAGAAAAAGACACCATAGAAGACGTTATCGAACCGTATCTGATTCAACAGGGCTATCTCATGCGCACGCCAAGGGGTAGAGTAGCCACCGCTAAAGCGTACCGGCACTTTGGTGTGGCGCCTCCGGCCAGTGCCGGCGGTGATGCCGGCCAGCCTCAAGACGGGGCGGATGGCGTTACCGGCGCCGCGCAATCACGTTTAAACCTGGATTGAGGAGCAATCTTTGGCTGAACAACTCTCCATTTATGAGCTGATATCCAACGCCAGCCTGCTGGTGCAGGCGGTGATGGCGGTGCTGGTGCTGGCTTCGGTGGTGTCGTGGATGATGATTTTTCAGCGCTGGCTGTTCCTCAGCCGGGCGCTGCGGGAAATCGACACCTTCGAAGACCACTTCTGGTCCGGGATCGATCTGCGCAAGTTCTGGAGCGAGCTTGACGGGGAGGATAACCTCAACGGCATTGAAAGTGTGTTTGTGGCCGGTTTCCGTGAGTTCACCCGTTTGTCTGAACAGGGCGGCGCTGATGCGGAAGCCATTATGCAGGGGGTGCAACGCGCCATGCGGGTGGCGCTTACCCGTGAGGAAGCACGCCTGGAGACACACCTGCCGTTTCTCGCCACGGTCGGCTCCACCAGCCCGTATGTTGGGTTGTTCGGCACGGTGTGGGGCATCATGAACTCCTTCCGTTCCCTGGCCAACATGAGCCAGGCAACGCTGGCGTCCGTGGCACCGGGGATTTCCGAAGCCCTGGTAGCCACCGCCATGGGCCTGTTTGCAGCGATTCCCGCGGTTATTGGCTATAATCGGTTCTCTGCCAGAGTTGAAGTGCTGATGAAGAGGTACGACGCATTCAGTGATGAGCTTACAACCATCCTTCACCGGGCTGCCCATTCGCGCAGTGTGGCGGCATAAAGGCTGATCATGGCGCAGCGCCGCAAACCCATGTCCGAGATCAACGTGGTACCTTACATCGACGTGATGCTGGTATTGCTGGTCATTTTCATGGCCACCGCACCGCTGTTGACTCAGGGTGTGGTGGTGGACCTGCCTGAAGCACCGTCGGAACCCATTGAAGACAGCCAGGATGACCCCCTGGTGGTGTCGATGCGTGCGGATGAATCGATTTTCATGAACCTGGGGTTACAGGACGCGGACGACGAGGGCACCCGCGTGACTGTGTTTTCACTAGAAGAACAAGCCGGCAAAATCTTGCGCGCCAGACCAGATGTGCCGGTCTATATCAAAGCGGATCACAACCTGGACTACGGCAAGGTTGTGGGCGTGATGACTGTATTGCAAAAAGCGGGGGCTAAAAGCGTGGGGTTGATTACCGACCCACCACAGATCGGCGGTAGCTGATGTACGTGTTACGTCAGTATACGCTGCCGCTGCTGCTGGCCTTCTCCCTGCATGTAGCTGCTGCCTGGGCCTTGTATCAGGGCTGGCATCCCCAACGCCAGATTGCGGACTTCAAAAAACCCCGCGCGGTGGTGGCCAATCTGATTGTCATGGAGGCGAAAGCGACGCCGGTGGTGAAACCGCCGCCGGCCAAACAGGCGCCGCCCCCGGCCAAACCTCCGGAGCCAACCAAACCCAAGGTTGATACCGCAGCCCAGCAGCGCAAAGCTGAAGAAGCGGCGCGCAAAGCGGCGGAACGTGCAGCGGCGGAGAAAGCTGCTGAACAGGCCCGCAAGGAACGGGAACGGCAGGAGCGCCTGGCCCGCTTGAGCGAGCTGGCCAACAGTTCGTTTGACCAGGCGATTGCGGAGGAGAGCGCCAGCCTGCAGGCGGGCACGGAAGAGATGGTGGCGCAGTCCTACCGCCTGGGTATTTATCAGGAGATTCTACAGAACTGGTCGCGGCCGCCCAGCGCCCGCAACGGCATGCAGGCGACCCTGGTTATGGAACTGATCCCGAACGGTGAAGTGGTCTCCGTCACCATCACCGAATCGTCCGGAAACGCTGCTTTTGACCGCTCCGCCGAGCAGGCGGTGCGGCGGGTGGGCCGGTTCGCCGTGCCTGAAGAAAACCACATATTCGAACGGCACTTCCGCAAAGTGTATCTACTTTTTCAGCCTGAGGATTTATTAAGATAAGTTATGAAATACCGACTCTGCCCGCTGCTTTTCCTGCTGTTGCTGCCTGCAGGCGTATTAGCCAACACGTTAGACCCCATTTTGATCGACCGCGGCGTAGACGAGCCCATCCGCATTGCCGTGGTGCCGTTCAAAACCGACGCGCGGCTGGAGGACAAGGCAAATATTGCGGACATCATAGGATTTGATCTGGCCCGCAGCGGCCAGTTTGCGCCGATGGAAGCGGAAAACATGCTCTCGCACCCGCATCAGGCAAAAAACGTCTTTTACCGTGACTGGCGTGTGATTAAAGCCGCTTACCTGGTGATCGGTAACGCGCAGTTGAACGCTGACGGCAGTATTGCGCTGAATTATGAACTGTTTGACGTTGTCGGCGGCCGGCGTCTGGACGGCAAGCGGTATACGGTGGTTGCCAGCCAGTGGCGGGAAGCGGCGCACCGCATGGCGGATGCCATCTATGAACAGGTGACGGGTATCCGCGGCGCATTTGCCACCAAAATCATGTACGTACTGGCGCAGAACGCCGGTTCACCCCAGGCTAACTACCGTCTCGAGGTGGCGGACTCGGACGGTGAACAGTCGCGCACGCTGCTGAACTCGCGCGAACCGATTCTGTCCGCCAACTGGTCGCCGGACGGCAAGCGGGTGGTCTACGTGACGTTTGAGACCGGGCGGCCCAGCATAGTGCTGCAGGATGTCAACGGCCCCTACCGCGAAAGACTGACAAACTTCCAGGGCATAAACAGCTCGCCGGTGTTTTCACCGGATGGTAAAAAGCTGGCCATGGTGCTGTCCAAAGACGGTGATCCGGAGATATTTGTTATGGATCTGGCCACCCGTTCGCTGCGCCAGATCACCCGGCATCACGCCATCGATACCGAGCCCAGTTGGACCCCGGACGGCAAAGGCATCATTTTTACTTCCGACCGGGGCGGACGTCCGCAAATCTACCAGGTGGAGCTGGCCACCAACTTTCTTGAGCGTCTGACCTTCCGCGGCGACTATAATGCGCGTGCCCGGCTGCTGCCGGACGGCAAACATCTGGTCTTTGTACATCGCACGAATGGTGTATTTCATATTGCATGGCAGGACCTAGAACGCGACAATTTGCAGGTTTTGACAGAAACATCGTTGGATGAGTCACCTTCCCTTGCACCGAATGGCACAATGCTTATATATGCCACTCAGCATCAAGGTAGAGGTATACTTGCCGTGGTTTCAATCGATGGCAGCGTGAAGTACCGGCTGCCGTCGTCTTCTGGGGATGTAAGGGAACCGGCCTGGTCGCCTTATTTGGACGGTTGACGTCTGAAGAGCGAGAGGCGGGTAGAGGCTAAAAGTTGTACGGATGAATGAATCAAAAGTACAGCGACATAAAACTAAAAAAGTTTGGAAAACTTAAAACGTTAAAACAGAGGTTTGAAAATAGCCTTAAACAAATTGCTGCACGAAGCAACTGAGGAGATATTTGATGCAGACGCGTACAGAGCCCCGATCTTTAGGCCTAATCGGCCTGTTGTTGGCTTCTTTTATAATTGCAGGTTGTTCCAGTACAGGTACGTCGGACGAACCGATTGAGCCTCAGGAGCCGGTAGCCGAAACCCAGGCGCCGCCTGCCCCGGTGGAACCCATTGCGGAGGACCCCTCCGATTTTAACGCTGCTGGAGAACCCCTGGACAGCAACGGTAACGTGTTGGACCGCGTGTTCTACTTCGACTACGACAAGGCTGTACTAAAGCCCAACGACCTGGCGGCGCTGCAGGTGCATGCGCAGATTCTGCGCCGTAACTCCGACAGAAGTGTTGTGCTGGAGGGGCATTGTGATGAGCGCGGTACCCGGGAATACAACCTGGCACTGGGTGAGCGGCGGGCTGACTCGGTACGCAGCTTCCTGCTTTCCGCAGGGGTGTCTTCGCGCCAGATAGAGACGGTTAGTTACGGCGAAGAGCAGCCGGAAGACCCGGGTCACAACGAAGCGGCATGGTCCCGTAACCGCCGCGCGGTGATGTCTTACCGGTAAACCGGCGGTCAGCGTTACAAGTGAAAAACGTTAAAGTCCCACTCGTTGCTTCATGTTTCTGCGCGGCCCTGGCCGCGCAGTTTTCTGCGGGCGCCGCAGCCGCGGTCCCCGTGGAAGAGTCGGTGCAGGAAGCGGGGGCACAACAACCCGTGAGCAATCGCCGCACCGCAACCGGCTCGCTGCGTAATCTGGACATTCCGCCCACCATTGAGCCGGGTCAGAATAACCAGCCGCCGGCCGCTGAACCGGCTTACGTGCAGTCCGCCCCGCCGACCCTGAACGCGGATACCGGCAGCGGGCAGCTCGGGCAGTTGTTTTACCAGTTGCAGGTGCTGCAGCAGGAGATTCAAACGCTCAGAGGCCAGGTTGAACAGCAGGAGTATCTGATCAAGCGTCTGCAACGGGACCAGAAAGAACAGTATCTGGACCTGGATAAGCGGGTGGTGGCCCTGTACAACAACAAACCGGCACCCGGCCCCAGCGCTTCGGTTCCAACCGCGCCGGTAGCACCGGCGGACGGCAGCGCGCCGCGCTCGGAACGGGAGGCGTATCAGGCTGCCTTCGACGCCATGCGGCGGCGTGAGTTTGATGAATCCATAAGAGGCTTCCGGCAGCTCATCGAAAGTTACCCGAACGGCCAGTACACGCCCAACGCCTATTATTGGATCGGCGAACTTCACCTGGCAGCCCAGTCCGAGCCGGAGCAGGCGCGGCAGTCGTTTATGCAGGTGGTCAGCCTCTATCCGGATCATCAGAAGACACCCGACGCATTGTATAAGCTTGGTGTGGTTTACCACTCCCTGGGCGACATCCCTACCGCCCTGGAATACCTGAACAAGGTACAACAACAGTATCCCGGTACCTCCGCAGCGGGTCTTGCCGCTAAGTACGCAGCAGAGCTGCAGTAAGTTTCTTTTCGTAAGCTGATGGCTGCGGTTGACGCCAACACTTCCAGCGCAGGGGTCAGCCTGCGTATCACTGAAATCTTTTTGTCCCTGCAGGGCGAGGCGAATACGGTTGGCCGCCCAACGGTTTTTGTCCGCCTCACGGGATGTCCTCTGCGTTGTGTTTACTGTGACAGCGCGTATGCGTTCAGCGGCGGGCAGCAGATGTCCGTGCAGGACATTCTGCAACAGGTGCGGGGCTATGAGGTTAAACACGTCACCGTGACCGGCGGTGAGCCATTGGCGCAACCGGGTGTGCATCAGCTTATGCAACTGCTGTGTGATGACGGCTTGCAGGTGTCCCTGGAAACCAGCGGCGCGCTGAGCGTAGCGGAGGTTGACCAGCGGGTGATCAAAGTGGTGGATTTTAAAACGCCGGCATCCGCGGAAAGCCACCGCAACCTGTGGCAGAACGTGGACCATCTGTCCAGTCAGGATCAGGTGAAGTTTGTGATCTGCGACGAACAGGACTATGACTGGGCGCGGCTGAAGTGTGATCAGCACGGTCTTTACAACAAAGTTGCCGATGTGTTGTTTTCGCCCAGCCACGGCCAGATGCCGCCCCGCGGGCTGGCCGACCTTATTGTCCGCGACCGGCTGCCGGTACGCATGCAGGTTCAACTGCACAAACTGCTGTGGGGTGATGAGCCCGGCCGCTGACAGGCGCCAGGCGGTGGTACTGGTGTCCGGCGGGCTGGATTCAGCCACCGTGCTGGCCCTGGCCGCCACCGGGGGTTTTGAGGTGTTTGCGCTGTCGTTCAACTATGGGCAGCGTCATGCCGCGGAATTGCAGGCGGCGGCGCGGGTGGTGGCGGCGGCCGGTGTGGCTGCCCACCGGGTGGTGGATATCGACCTCAGCCAGCTTGGCGGTTCCGCGCTGACGGATGAGAAACTGGCGGTGCCGACGGGGTCCAGCGCCTCGGAGGTTGGCGGCGACGCGGACATCCCCATCACCTATGTGCCGGCCCGCAACACGGTATTTCTTTCATTTGCCCTGGCCTGGGCGGAGGTGCTGGAAGCGCGGGACATTTTTATCGGCGTTAACGCCGTGGACTACTCCGGTTACCCCGACTGCCGCCCGCAGTTCATCAACGCATTTGAGCGTACCGCCAACCTGGCGACTAAAATGGGTGTACAGGGTCAGCACATCAGCGTGCACGCCCCGCTGATTGAACTGAGCAAGGCTGACATCATCCGCCGCGGTGTTGAACTGGGGGTGGATTACAGCCTTACGGTCTCTTGTTACCAGGCGGATGCCCAGGGCCGGGCCTGCGGACAATGTGACAGCTGTCACCTGCGCAGGGCGGGTTTTGAGCAGGCGGGCGTGCCGGACCCCACCGTGTATTTTGCTTGAGATACGCAGCCGACGTGACTACAATCCCGCCTCCATTTTCCCGCCCTTTGGGTCGTTAGCTCAGCTGGTAGAGCACCGGGCTTTTAACCCGTTGGTCCTGGGTTCGAATCCCAGACGACCCACCATTGATCTCGCGCGGAGCGCGAGCTCTGTCGAGTTTTGCCCTTTGGGCAAAACGTCGCACCTTCGATCAGCGTTTTTCTGGTTTGGGCTCTACCCACTTAATGGGGGATGGACCGTTATTCACTAAACCCCTAATCACGGTTGATGATGCCATGCCACCGGCAGTGGTTAAGACCCTCAACCGATAACTCTCAAACTGTGGCCTGCCAAATGTCTAATTGTCTAAACTGATCTCGCGCCTTGCGCGAGCTCTGTCGAGTGATCTCGCGCCTTGCGCGAGCTCTGTCGAGTTTTGCGCTTTGCGCAAAACGTCGCACCTTCGATCAACGTTTTCTGGTGTTGAGAAAAACGTCGCACCTTCGCTCAACGTTTTCTGGTGTTGCGGAAAGCGTCGCGCCTTCGATTGACGGGTTCTGGTTTTGGGCGATAGATCGCACCTGTCGCAGCAGGTGCCTATTGCTCGGTGGAATATGGATTTAGAAACTGCCTGCCCCACAAAAGTGTTCTGTCCACTTCGCTTAACTCGGCTTCCTCGCACACGCGGTCCCAATGCTTTTTGATGGATTCGGTCAGATGATCGAAGATCGCCCGGGCGCCATCTTCTGCAAGCAGGAAATGATTCGCCGCTTCTAGGCAGGACTTGAGTTGGCTCATGTTGTTATTGCCCGAAATCAGCATGGCCTGAGACGCCTCATTGCCTGTGCGCCCCTGCGGACAGATGTCATAGGCGGGCGTCAGGGCCAAAGTGTTCCCATTCCAGAAAGCCGCGTGATTGCGGGCATGGTCGTCGGTGTTACCGCACAGAATGTTAAAGGCCAGCCGTGAGAACAGCTCTTTCAACGTGTCCTTCGGATCGGTGAAACGGTGGCGGATAATTTCGGCCAGTGTTTCATAACTGGCGTAACGGGCCATCATGTCATTCAGCCCGAGCAGGGTCAGGGCCGAGACCATGGCCCGGCGGGACCAGCTGCCGTCTTTTGCCTTGCGGTCGAACCGTTCGATCAGCAGCACATCTTTGTTGGCGGCGTTGACCAGCTTCACGGGAGCGACATTCAGTCCGGCAAGATGTGCCAGCCGCATGGCGATAAATTCAGCTTTTACCACACTGTACAGGTCGGTGCTGGATGAAAACTTGGCCACATATTTTTTCCCCTGATCCTGGATCAAGGCTTTTGGACGCGCGCCGCCGATGGAACTGCCGTGAAACAATGCCTGATCCAGTTCAGGCGTGAGCGGGACGCCCTTCTCGACACGTTCCGCGGATTCAATCAGTTCTTCCATGCTGACGTTATCAGCAGCACGCGGCACGTACTCGGTGGGTGAACGCTGGAAATCGAGCGCACCGATCCGGTCGGAGCCGGACTCCAGCAGATAGGTTAACTCGTCCAGTTCAGCGGTATCCGTATTTGCACTCTTGCGTCCTAGCTTCTTGTTGATAATGACGCGCCGGCCCCATGCATCGGGTGCAGCGTCGCGAATACTGCCGGGCATGCTCAGTCCTGCCGGCAGCGGTAACGCTCCGGCCTGCAACGGCAGCTCGGGTTCGTAAATCGGAATTGCGGAGGGTTGGCCGCCAATGCGTTGCAGATAGCTCTGACCGTAGTTGAACAGAACATTGCCGTTGTCCGCTTCCAGCCGTCCTGCGACCACAGGCTTGGTTTCGCCCGGCAGCCAGATCCAGACGAAGGCTTCTTTTTCGCCGTAGGAAGTGCTGTCAGAAGTCATCGCGTACCGTGTTCGATGTCTTACGGACAGACTTTGGCAACAGCGCCAGTTTGTCCTTGGTCTGGCTCAGGTGTTTCGACAGCGCGCTTTCATCAGCCTCAAAAAGCCTGACGCCGACAATGGTGGCCACTTCGAAGACGGCGCCGATTTCACATTTGAGGTCACCTTTCTCAATGCGTTGCAGCAGGCCTCTGGAAATACCGGCACGGTCCGCCACTTCCTGAGCAGTCAGCTTGCGCTCCTTTCGCGCTGCACGGATCAGCCCGGCGAGTAATGCGGCTGCATCGCGGCTGTAGCGGGAGTAGGTACGTGTAATGGACTTTGGCATCGTTATTATGTGCCTTTAAAGTATCGTATATAGACCATAAGAACGCTTTACGATCTTTCTATGAAGCAAAATAACGGGTTCGGACTGTCTTGTCCAGCTCGAAATGATCTATATATAAACCATGCCGGGCTGTTGTGGTCTATATGCAGACCAGCTCGCGGCTCTGGTCTGCGTAATGCCGTGCTGCTACCTTGATATAGAAAGCTATGAACTGCAGGACAACATCGAGCAGCCGACCCGGGTGCGGGCCCATTCCGGGCGTTTGGCGGCGTAAGCCTCGCGGCCGGGCTGTTCCTCATAAGGCCGGCGCAGCACCTCCAGGGTTTCGTTAACCCGCGCGAAGTCGCCTTGCTCAGCGTCATCTATGGCCAGTTGCGCCAGATAATTGCGCAGCACGTACTTGGGGTTCACCGCATTCATGGCTGCGGCCCGGGTTGCTGAATCTACCTGTTGGGTCTGCAGGCTATGCTGGTAGGCTGACAGCCAGGCCTGCACAGACTGCTGATGAGCGGTTCCCGGGCTGCCGTAATAGGCGGGTGTCAGTATCTGCCAGGCGCCGGGGTCGCCGGGCTCCAGTTGCGCCAGCAGCCGGTAAAACACCGTCATATCCGTTTCTTCACTGCTTAACAACTGCAGCAGCCCGCTGATCAGGGGTTCGTCAAATTCTTTCAGGCCCAGCTTCTGTGCCATCATCTGTTGCCAGCCCTGTTCATAGCGGCGGGCGTAGGCTGACAGCGCCGCTTCCAGCGGTTCCGGGTCCTGCACCAGCGGCAACAGCGCGTTGGCCAGTTGCATCAGGTTCCACTGCGCCACCGCCGGCTGCTGACCGAAGCGGTAGCGGCGCTGCTGGGCGTCGGTGGTATTGGGGGTCCAGTCCGGATCAAAATCCTCCAGCCACCCGTAAGGGCCGTAGTCGATGGTTTCCCCCAGAATCGACATGTTGTCGGTGTTCATGACGCCGTGCACAAAACCCACCCGCATCCAGCCGACAATCATGTCAGCGGTGCGCCGGCATACCTCCTCAAACAGCTTGATATAGCGGTCTTCGGGCGTGCCGCCGGCAGCGGCAATGGCGGCAAAATCGCGCTCTATCACATGCTCGGTAAACTGTTGCAGCAATTTGTGTTCGCGCCGGGCGGCCAGCATCTGGAAGTGGCCGAAACGTACAAACGATGGGCTTAAGCGGCAGACCACGGCGCCGGGTTCTTCTTCCGGGTTGCCGTCATACAGCATATCCCGCACCACCATTTCGCCGGTGCTGACCAGACTCAGGGCCCGGGTGGTGGGCACCCCCAGGTGGTACATCGCTTCGCTGCAGAGGAACTCCCGGACGGAAGAACGTAATACCGCAAGCCCGTCCGCGCTGCGCGAGTAGGGGGTGGGGCCGGCACCTTTCAACTGCAGCATCAGGTGGCCGCCGGCGGTGTTGATTTCCCCCAGGTTGATGGCCCGCCCGTCACCCAACTGGCCGGCCCAATTGCCGAACTGGTGGCCTCCGTAGCAGGTGGCGTGAGGATCCATGCCGGGCAGTACCCGGTTGCCGGCAAACACCGCTGCAAAGTCGTCCGACTGACACTGGGCATCGGACAAGCCGACCAGTTCAGCGGCTTCCCTGGAATACGCAACTAAACGCGGCGCGCGCACCTGCTGGGGTTGCACCCGGCTGTACAGCGCAGCCCGAACCTGCCGGCGCTGGCTGCCGGTTTCCGGATCTGCGGGCATTTCCGCGGTGAACTGATTGTCAAATTCCAGACTCAGATCTAAGGATTGCATCAACGTAGCCTACCTGACACCCTATCCGCAGGGAATATGGGAGTGATGTTGACTCTTCAGCTTGAGCAGGCCGAATTTGCCAATGAAGCGTTTTATCTGGCATTTGAAGGCAAAGATTTTGAGGCCATGTCACATCTGTGGTCGCGGCAGCGGGAGGTGGTCTGTCTGCACCCGGGCTGGCCCGCGCTGGTGGGCCGGGAAAAGGTGCTGGAAAGCTGGCGCTCGATCCTCAGCAACCCCCAGCAGGGCCAGGTCAGTTTTTATGCAGCCACCTGCACACAACTGTCAGCGGATTCCGCGGCGGTGGTCTGTTACGAACAGGCCGGCGGCTCGGTCATGGTGGCCACCAACATATTTGTTGCTGAAGAATCGGGCTTAAAAATGGTCTGTCACCAGGCGGGCTACTGCGCAAATCCGCCAGCCAACACATGAGGGCCGGGAAATGACAATCGAGATTGTGAATCACACGGATCAACCGGTAGAGATCCGGAATTTTGATAAAAACCGCTATCTGGATACCGCCCAGATGGATGCGGAGTGGCGCAATATATGGGGCAGGAGCTGGCTGCTGGCGGGGCTGGTCAGCGATCTGCAGCAACCCGGGGACTTTTTTGTTTTCGACATGGGGCGCGAGCAGTTTCTCATCACCCGTACCCGCAACAGCGGCATTCAGGGCTTCTACAATGTCTGCCAGCATCGCGGCAACCGCCTGGTCACCGCCGAGCGCGGGCATGCTGACAACTTCCGCTGTGCTTACCACGCCTGGACCTACAACGTGGACGGTGAACTGGCGATTGTGCCCTACGAAGAGCGGTTTGCGCAGGGTGTGCCCTGCGCTGAACGTTCCTTAAAACCGGTGGCCACGGAAGTCTGGGCCGGGTTTGTATTTATCTGCATGGATCCCGAGCCGATACCGCTGCAGACCTATCTGGGCCCGGTGGTGCAGATGCTGGAGCCCTACCGCTTTGCGCATATGACTCTGGTCGAAGACCAGACCGTGCACCTGCAATGTAACTGGAAAGCCGTGGTGGATAATTTCAGCGAGCTCTACCACGTTGACTTTCTGCATCCCCAGCACAAACGGATGGTGGATTGTTGTAACGATACCGTGCATCTGTTTGAGCACGGCCACACCGGTCTGGCGGTGCCCGGGGCCACGGTGAACCCGCGTTTTCCTGTGCCGGAACAACCCACCGATATCCAGACCGCGCAGTTGCTCAGCCTGGGCCTGGATCCTGATGACTTCCGCGGACGGGTCATGGACATCCGGCGGGCGGTGCAGGAGCGCAAGCGCGAAATCGGAAAAGCCCGGGGGATGCACTATGACGGCCTGGACGACGCCCAGCTTTCGGATGTGTGGCAGTACAATCTGTTCCCCAACGTGATTTTTTCGTTCACTCCCGAACATCTGTGGATCCTGCGGCCCAGGCCGGACGCTTCCGATCCGGCGCGCTGCCAGTTCGACAAGATTTCACTGGTGATGTTTGCCGACCCGGAACTGGCGGAAGAGAGTTCGGAAATTCTTGGCCCGGGACGTGATGCGGTCAGCGTTGACGGCTTCATCCCGGCCGACTACCGGCGCCCCCGGCGCGACGTCTTTAATTACGACGCGGTCATTGCCGGTGAGAAAACCATGACCGATACCATCGACCAGGACGTTGAGTTGCTGGGCGGCGTGCAGGCCGGCATGGCGTCCGCCGCGTTTGATACTACCTGGCTGAACGATGACGAAATGCGCATTCAGCACTTCCACAACGAGTGGGAACGGCTGATGGCGGAAGGTGAGGCCGGCGGCGGGGGCGGTTAGCCTTTCAGCGTCACGCTCTGTGCGCCGCGTCACGCTTTTCCTGCCGGTTGGCGACTAACCTTGTCAGGTAAGTATATCCGTAAGCACCCAAGGACGAGTGATGCGAATTCTTTTCTGGGCCGCCTTTACCCTGCTGCTCAGCGCCTGTGCGGCAAAACCCTCCGTTTCAGAATTTCAATGTAAAGCCGGCGACTGGCAGACCATCGGTTTTCGTGATGGCGCCGCCGGCGCGCCCAGCAGCCGTTTGCTGGTGCACCAGGATGCCTGCGGCGAATTCAACATTATCCCGGTGCGCGAGGACTATCTGGCCGGGTGGCACGAGGGTTTGCTGAATTTCTGCACCGCCGCCAACGGCTTTGACCTGGGTCAACGGGGTGCCAGCCATAACCGCGTGTGCAGCGGTGAGCTGAACCAGCCTTTTGCCGGCGCTTATGCGGACGGCCGGCAACTGTACCTGGCCCGGGCGCAGGTGGACGAACTGCAACGCCGCCTGCACGAACGCCATGAGCGTCTGCGCTGGGTCAAACACGAGATGACCGACGCGGCCGCAGCGCAGTTAAACCTGGAACTCACGCCGGAAGAGCGGGTGCATCTGCTGACCCGCCTGCACGAACTGGCCCAGGAGCAGGGCGAGATCCGCAGCCAGATTCCATCCCTCGAGTCGCAGCTGGCGGCCAGGGAGATGGAACTGGAACGGGTGCAGCAGTTGCTGGCGGAAGTCTCCTACGAGTAGACGTCAGCTGGGATCAGCAATTTTCAGCAGCTGTTTGCCCAGGTTCTGACCGGTAAACAGCCGCTGCAGGGTGGCGGGGATGTTTTCAAAACCCTCCTGGACGTCCACCTGATAAATCAGTTCACCGCTTTGAATCCAGCCCAGCAGATCGGTGATGGCCTGTTCCGCTTTGTGCATGTAATCGATCACGATAAAACCTTCCATGCGGGCGCGCATGATGACCAGGTTCATCAGGTTGACGGGCCCCGGTACCGGTTCCGTGGCGTTGTAAGCGGAGATACCGCCGCACAATACAACCCGGGCGCGCATGTTGATGTGGTTCAGCGCCGCCTCCAGGATGCCGCCGCCGACGTTGTCGAAAAACACGTCAACCTTGTCCGGGCAGGTGCGGGCGATGGCCTCATCGACGTTTTCGTTCTTGTAGTCGATGACCGCGTCAAACTTGGCCTGCTCCGTCAGCCAGGCGCATTTTTCCGGGCCGCCGGCAATCCCGACTACCCGGCAGCCCTTGATGCGGGCGATCTGGCCGGCGACCGAACCGGTGGCCCCTGCCGCGCCGGACACCAGCACGGTTTCCCCGGCTTTGGGTTCGCCTAGGTCCAGCAGCCCGAAGTAGGCGGTTAAGCCGGTCACGCCCAGTACAGACAGCATCATGTCCGGCGGAATCTGCGGCGGGATCTTGTTCAGACCCATAATGCCCTGGCCCGGCGCCACGGTGACAAAATCCTGCCAGCCGCCGGTGGTTTGCACCATGTCCCCCACCTGGTAGTCGGGATGATTGGTCTGGGTCACCTGGCCGATGGAACCGGCACGCATCGGTTCACCCAATTGCACCGGCGGCAGGTAACTCTCGCGGTCTTCCATCCAGCCGCGCTGCGTGGGGTCAAAAGACAGGAACAGATTACGCACCAGTACCTCACCTTCAGCGGGCTCGGGGATGGGTGTTTCCACATATTCAAAATTCTCTTCCCCGACCATGCCGTGAGGGCGTTTGCTGAGCAGCCATTGGCGATTGGTATTCATAATCTCCTCGTGTTATTTATCTTTGCGTGTCCGGAAGGGGAGCATAACCCATGTCTGCAACCGCGGTCGCTTTATTGCTGTTTGCCGCCTGGTCGATAGCGCTGGTGCTGGTGCTGGGCTTATACCGTTTTATCGCCAGTCAGGGTCAGGACAAGGCACCCAATACCTTTGCCGCGTCGGGTGAAGACCTGCCGGGTCTGGGCCTGCGCATCACCCGCGCCCACGCCAACACCTACGAGTTCCTGCCGGTTGCCGGAGCGGTGATGCTGGTGGCCATCGCCACCGGGCAGACGGCGCTGACTGATGGGCTTGCTTACGTGTTTCTGGGGGCGAGGATTCTGCAATCCATAGTGCATATCATCAGCACCGGCGTGGTGATGGTGTTTGTGCGCTTTGCCTTTTTTGTTGTACAAGTGGTGGTAGTACTATATTGGATTATCAGCCTGTTGGGCTGACACAACCAAGCGGAGGGTAGACATGGCGGAAGCGATTGAGTTGGAACAGGTAGACCCCTATTCAGTGGCGCTGGAAGACATTGATGTGAGCCGCCCGCAGTTGATGCAGAGCGACACGCACTGGGGTTATTTTGAACGGCTGCGCAAGGAAGACCCGGTGCACTACTGCAAGGACAGCCTGTTCGGTCCGTACTGGTCGGTGACCAGGTTCCACGACATCATGGAAATTGAAAAAGACCCGGAGCTGTTTTCTTCAGACCCCAGTATTACGCTGGCGGACCGGGTCGAAGATTTTGCCACTGTAAGCTTCATCGCCATGGACCCGCCCAAACATGATGTCCAACGCAAGACGGTGCAGGGGGTGGTGGCGCCCATGAACCTGGCCAAGCTGGAGGGCACCATCCGTTCCCGGGCGGCGGCCATCCTCGACTCTCTGCCGGTGGGTGAAACGTTCAACTGGGTGGATCTGGTGTCCGTTGAACTCACCACGCAGATGTTGGCGACCATTTTTGACTTTCCGTTTGCGGAACGCCGCAAACTTACTTACTGGTCCGACATGGCCACATCCGGCGAGTTGGCCGGCGGACCCACCCCGGAACCGGTGCGCCGCGCCGCGCTGTACGAGTGTCTTGAGTATTTCACCCGTTTGCGGGATGAGCGGGTGCAGCAGCCGGCCAGACCCGACCTGCTGTCGATGCTGGCCCACGGTGAAGATACCCGCAATATGCCGCCGATGGAGTTTCTCGGCAACCTGATCCTGCTGATTGTCGGCGGCAACGACACCACGCGTAATTCGATATCCGGCGGGGTGCTGGCGTTGAACGAAAATCCCCGCGAATATGACAAGTTGCGCCGCGATCCATCGTTGATTCCAAATATGGTGTCGGAGATTATCCGCTACCAGACGCCATTGGCTTATATGCGCCGCACCGCCAGCCGCGACGTGGAATTTGCCGGCAAACAGTTTAAGGCGGGGGACAAAATTGCCATGTGGTATGTGTCCGGCAACCGGGATCCGCAAGCCATCGACCAGCCGGACCGCTTTCTTATCGACCGCCCCAAGGCGCGCCACCACCTGTCGTTTGGCTTTGGTGTGCACCGCTGCATGGGCAACCGCCTGGCGGAAATGCAGTTGCGTGTGCTGTGGGAAGAAATCATGGCGCGCTTCAGCAACATCGAAGTTGTTGGTCCGGTGGAGCGGGTGCAATCCAGCTTTGTGCGGGGTTATGCGGAAATGCCGGTGCGCGTGCACCCGCACTAGCAGTTTGTAAATCTGTGTGGAGGCCTTTGTAAGAGAAGTGTAATTTTGCTGTTTGCCGCCCGGCGTCCGGGCCCGCGCGCCTATAACGTGGTGTCTTTGAAACAACAGATGGACACCCGTGAGTTCCGACGATCACACGCCAGAAGAAGGTCCCGGCAAAGACCCTGACGCGCAGCAGGACAGTATTGTTCGGGCATACCGGCAACTGCTGGCCGGTTTATCCCTGCACCTGCATGAACCCATCTGCCTGGTGGACAACCGCAAGCATGTGCTGTGGAGCAACGCAGCCTGGGGGCGCGAGCGTAAGGTGATTGCCACCCCCACGCTGGATGACTGGGTCAGCATTGAACTCGAAGCGGGAAAAACGGATGTACTTTTCGGCCGCACGCAAAAGCCCGGGTATCTGGAAGTTTACCGGTTGGGACTGGATGGCGCGGTGTTGTGGCTGCTGGTGTTCATGGCCGGCGAAACGGATCCGCTGGAACAGCGCTACTCGGAAATACAGAGCAAAATGCTTGAGGCGCAGCGGCTCGAAAGTATCGGCGTGCTAACTGCCCGCTTTGCCCATGACTTCAGCAATCTGCTGACCGCTATTCTCGGCAATGCAGACTTTGTGGCGGAGGCCATGACCACGGGTGCAGCGGGCAACGCCAGTTCCCTGCAGGCGATCGACAGCGTGATTGCCGCCTCTGAACTTTCCGCGGATATGTGCCGTCAGTTGTTGACGTACTCGGAACAGTTGCAGGGTGGTGCGGCCGCCGCCGCAGATGACATAGGGCGGGTGGAACTTTCGGTTCTGATGCGCGAAATGAGCCGCATGATTCAAGTGGTCACCTCGCAACGCGCCGATGTGGTCATGGATCTGCATGAAGATGAAGTCTGGGTGCAGGGTAATGCCACCCACCTGCGCCAGTTGGTGCTGAATCTTATTATCAATGCCGCGGAGGCCATGCGGCAGCCGGGCCTGATCACCGTGCGCAGCGGCTACGCGGAATTGGACGAACTGACCCTCGCAGCCACGCTGTTTGCGGACATTCCCATTGGGCGTTATGCCTACCTCGAAGTGGTCGATAACGGGCAGGGCATGGATCAGGACACGCTGGCGCGGATTTTTGATCCTTTTTATTCAACCAAGGAAAGCGGCCGTGGGCTCGGCCTGGCGGCGGTGTACAGCATTGTGCAGATGCACCGCGGCACCCTGGCGGTGACTTCGTCCCTGGCCGGATCCAGCTTTAAGGTGTTTCTGCCCCTGGGCGAGGGCTGAGTCCCGGCACATAGCGGCGCGCAACTAGCGGCCTGCAAACATTGGCGCGCAACTAGCGGCCCGCAAATTGTGGCCCGCCAACCGGAAATTAAATAACCCCTTTGCCGGCCCCGGTCCGTTGTATGGCTGTCTCAGTTGCAAATAGAAACGGGCATTGCCATGACAAGGTATAGAAGGAACAGTTTTAGAAGGTTAGGTTTTTTTACAATAATTTTGGGTATATCCGGGCTTCTGGCCGCCTGCGGGGGCATATCCACCAGCGAAGAGCAGCCGGAAAGTAACCCGGGGCGGGTTGAGCAGACCCAGAGCCGGGATGAACCCGCACCAGGTGCGGACAGCGCGCCGCCGTCGCGGCCCGCGGCAAGCAGCATTGAAGAGGTGGTGGTCACCGCGGAGCGGGTGTTCCGCGGGCGGCAGGATGCGCCGGCCTCTAAACAGGCGGTAGCGCCGGCGATGGCCGCCCAGCTTTACCCGCTGGCCGCGCCGGTCT
>JANQOA010000399.1 GCA_028279305.1 Pseudomonadales bacterium | reverse complement strand
AGAAGAAGCGCGCCTGATCTTCCTGGGGGTCAGCCACGATCTGGGCGGCGATGAAACCCGGCGTCTGATAGTCGACATCGGCGGCGGCAGCACCGAGCTGATCCTCGGCCGCAAAGCCACCCCTGAACAACTGGAAAGCCTGTATATGGGCTGTGTGTCGATGTCGCTTAAACATTTCAGCGACGGCACCCTGAGTGCCGCTGCCTTCAAGCGTGCCGTCGACGAAGCCCAGGTAGAGCTGGCGCCGATCAGCCGCGCTTTTACAAACTCCGGCTGGGATCAGGCGGTGGGCGCATCCGGCACCATCAATGCGGTGCGCGAGGTGCTGGCAGCCATGGACCACACCGAGATCACCGCCGCCGGCCTTGACGACATCCAACAGCAGCTTATAGACGCGGGCCACATCGACAACCTCAACCTCAACGGGCTGGCGGACGAGCGCAAAGCGGTGTTTGCCGGCGGGGTTGCCATCCTCAGCGGAATTTTCGGCGCCTTGAACATCCGCACCATGACCGCGGCGCAGTCCGCACTGCGCGAAGGTTTGATCTTTGACCTGCTGGGGCGCCAGCAGGAAGATGACGCCCGCAACCGCACCGTGGGCAGCCTTATGGCCCGCTACCGTATCGACGACACCCACGCCCGCCAGGTGCGTGAGACCGCCATTGCGCTGCTGTCCCAGGTTGCCATGGCCTGGCAGCTCACCTCACCCCAGCATCACCACGCCATCACCTGGGCCGCCAATCTGCACGAAATCGGCATGGACATTTCGCACTCGGGCTTCCACAAACACGGCAGCTATGTGCTGGAGAACATGGATATGCCGGGCTTTTCCCGCTCGGAGCAACAACAGTTGGCTGCGCTGGTGCGGGCCCACCGGCGCAAGCTCAGCAAACCGCTGTTTGCCGACACCGACCTGACGGTTTTGCGTTTAACCGTGCTGCTGAGACTGGCGGTACTGCTGCACCGCAACCGCAGCCATGATCCGCTGCCGCATATCAACGCCCGGGCCAAAGACAATAAGCTGACCCTGTCGATCCCCGCCGAGTGGCTGGCGGAACACCCTTTAACCGCGGTGGATCTGCAGAACGAGGCGCTCTATCTCGAAGCGGTAGACGTCCACCTGTGTGTTAAGGAGCACTGAGCACAGCATCAGCTACACAGGCGGTGCAGCAGCTCTTCCTGGGCCGCGCGGCGTTTCTGTTTGTATTTACGCTGGGTATAACTGCCGTCCGCGTTCAACTCCCAGCTCTGCGCGTTGTCGTCCAGATAACAGTCGATGGTTTCGCTGAACACCCGGCGCCTCAATTTGGCGTCCTCGATGGGAAAACAGGTTTCCACCCTGGAGAAGAAATTGCGTCCCATCCAATCCGCGCTGGACAGATACACTTTGCGGTCGCCGCCGTTTTCAAAACAGAAGACCCGCGTATGCTCGAGAAAGCGGCCGACGATAGAGCGCACGCTGATGTTCTCCGACACGCCTTTTACCTTGGGCCGCAGCGCACAGATGCCGCGCACGATCAGGTGGATTTTCACCCCGGCCTGGGAAGCGGCATACAGGGCCTGAATGATCTGCGGCTCTATCAGCGAGTTCATCTTGGCGTAAATACCCGCCGGCTTACCCTTGCGCGCGCGGTTGGCCTCTGCCTCGATCAGCTCCAGCATGGTTGAATGCAGGGTAAACGGCGCCTGCAGAATTTTTTTCAACTTGCCGGCTTTACCCATCACGGTGAGCTGCTGGAATACCTTCTGCACATCTTCACCCAGCTCCCGGTCGCAGGAGAACAATCCGTAGTCTGTATACAGGCGCGCGGTGCGGATATGGTAGTTGCCGGTGCCCAGATGAATGTAGCGGTTGAGGGATCTGCCTTCGCGGCGGATGACCATACACATTTTGGCATGGGTTTTCAGACCCACCACCCCGTATACCACCTGGGCGCCAACGGATTGCAGTTTGGTGGCCAGCTCAATGTTGGCGGCCTCGTCAAAGCGCGCCCGCAGTTCAATCACCACCAGCACCTCTTTACCGGCCTGGGCTGCGTCCACCAGCGCTTCCACCACCGCGGAGTCGGTGCCCGTGCGGTACAGGGTCTGGCGGATAGCCAGTACATTCGGATCCCGCGCGGACTGGCGCAAAAAGTCGACAAAGGGGGCAAAGGACTCAAACGGGTGATGCAACAGCACATCGCCGGATTTGATGGCCTCAAACAAGTTTTCCTTTTCCCGGAACTGGGGGGAGATAGCCGGCGTAAATCCCGGATATTTCAAGTCCGGCCTTTCCACCAGATCAACAATGGCGGCCAGGCGCATGAGGTTCACCGGACCGTCACAACGGTACACCTGATCGCGGCTGAGGCGGAATTGCGCAGCCAGAAACCCGGCCAGATCTTCAGGACAGTCGTCCGCCACCTCCAGCCGCACCGCGTCGCCATAGCGACGTGAGGATAATTCCCCCTCCAGGGCGCGCAGCAGGTCGTCCACCTCCTCCTCATCAACAAACAGATCACTGTTGCGGGTGACCCGGAACTGATAACACCCGGTGGCATTCATTCCGGGGAAAAATTCCGAGATGTGGGCGGACATAATGCTGGACAGCAGAACAAATTCGTTTTCTCCGGTGGCTGCTGATTCCGGCAGCCGCACCAGCCGCGGCAACGCCCGCGGCGCCTGCACGATGGCCTTGCCGCTGCTGCGGCCAAACGCATCTTTGCCGTCCAGGGTGACAATAAAGGCCAGGCTCTTGTTTAACGGTTCAGGGAAGGGGTGCGCCGGGTCCAGCCCTACCGGGCTGATGATCGGGGCCAGTTCTTTCTTGAAAAAACTCTTCAGCCATGCGGCCTGCTTGTTGTTCCACTGCTCCGGGGTCAACAGGCGTATGCCCTGCTTATCCAGTTTCGGCAACAGCACCTTGTTCAGAATCCGGTACTGTTCTTCCACCAGTTCTTTGGCCAGCGGTTCTATCTGGCCGAGCTGATCCGAGGGTGAGAGGTTATCCGGCCCGCGTTGCACGCTGCCGTAAGCTTCCTGCTGCCGCAGCCCGGCAACCCGGATCTCAAAAAACTCGTCGAGTACCGAACTGGCTATGCACACAAACCGCAGGCGCTCCAGAACCGGAATTGTTTCGTCCTGCGCCTGGGCAATAACCCGCCGCATAAACTCAAGCTGCGATAACTCGCGGTTGATATACAGGTCGGGGCTGGCAAGCGCATCCATGAACTCAGCGGTCTCCGGATTATTATTTTTCAATGTTAGCATGGCCCCTGTACTGCGCCGTTCGAGGCTCGCAGAGAAATGTTACAAATGCATGAATTGGAGGCTGCGCCCCATGCGCGACCGCGTTTATAGCCAAGCCAGGCCCCACATCGTCGACTTCGCCTTCGACCAGCAGGTGGCAGATGTCTTTCCGGATATGATCCGCCGCTCGGTGCCGGGCTACGAAACCATGGTGCCCATAACCGGCCTGATGGCCGCCCGCCACCTGCAGGAACAGGGGCTGGCGTATGATCTGGGTTGCTCGCTGGGCGCCACCAGCCTGGCCATCCTGCAGCAGAACCCCAACCCCGGCATCCGGGTGGTCGGCGTGGACAATTCCGCGGCGATGATCGAAGGCGCCCGCCGCGGCGTTGCGGACAGCCGCGCCTCGTTCCTCATGCAGGATGTGTGTGATACCGATGTGAATGGCGCCAGCGTGGTTGTCCTGAACCTGGTCCTGCAGTTTATCGAGCCCGCACAACGGCTGCCCCTGCTGACCCGGATCCGTCAGCAGATGCATCCCGAAGGGCTGCTGCTGGTATCGGAAAAAGTCAGCCACGAACACAGTGAGTTACATGGATTTTACGTTGCCACCCATGAAGCCTGGAAGCAGGCTAACGGCTACTCCGCGCTGGAAGTCAGCCAGAAACGCACAGCGCTGGAAAACGTCATGCGCATCGATTCGGAAAGCGCGCATGAACAGCGCCTGCAGCGGGCCGGCTTCAGCCGCGTGCAGCAATGGTACCGCTGCATGAACTGGGCTTCTTTTATGGCTGCACCCTGACCGGCAACAGCACCCTGATTAACGCCATGACAGCATGACAGATTTCATCAGCCGGATGCCGGAAGCCTTACCCGGCTGGCCGCTGCAACTGCAGGCGCAGCGCTATAACAAAAACCACCACGGCGACTATGAGCGCTGGCGCGCGGCGCTGGCTGCGCTGCCGGAGATACAGGTGCAGCGCACCGATTACGGCGACACCGTCAGCGTCAGCGGCAGCGTGGATGCAGCCCCGCTCAGCGCCGCTTTGAAGGAACTGCACCCCTGGCGCAAGGGTCCGTTCAGAATCGGACCGGTCCACATTGATACCGAGTGGCGGTCCGACTGGAAATGGGCGCGCCTGCAGCCCCACCTGCAACTGCGGGACGCACGGGTGCTGGATATCGGTTGCGGCAACGGCTATTTCGGCTGGCGCATGCTGCAGATGGGCGCCGCGGAAGTAATCGGCATCGACCCCACCCTGCTGTTCTGCATGCAACACCAGGCAGTGCAGTTCTATATGCAGGACCACCGCAACTGGGTGCTGCCGCTCAAGGTCGAAGAGGTGCCGGCCACCTGCCGGTTTGATTGTGTATTCAGCATGGGTGTGATCTACCACCGGCGTGATCCTTTTGCCCATGTGCAGCAGCTTTTTGAGCTGACCCGCCCCGGCGGCCGCGTGGTGCTGGAATCCATTGTCAGCCTGGACGGCAACCTGCAGCCCCGGGGCCGCTACGCGCGCATGCGCAATGTCTGGCTGCTGCCCAGCCCCGGGCAGCTGCTGAGCTGGCTGCAGGCAGCGGGGTTTACCGCCTGCCGGCTGCTGGATACCTCCGCCACCACGGTGCAGGAACAACGCAGCACCGGCTGGATGCATTTTGAATCCCTGCAACAGGCCCTGGATCCGGACAACCCGCAACTCACCGTGGAAGGGTATCCGGCGCCGGTCAGGGCGGTGGTGACCGCGCAGCGGCCTGTCACAGCTTAAATCCCGCAGTTTTGCTAAACAGCCGGCCGCGGGTTAACTTAGCCCCATGTTTGGCATTATCCCATTCAACTTTCGTTTCCGCGGCAAGGTACGCAGAATTCTCGATATCTATTTCTGCTTTCTTGATGAAGGCAATGTGGCCCTGCACCCGACGCAGATTGCACGGCGCACGGGCATGGGGTTCGCAGAGGTGGCAAACCGGCTGGATTCAACGCCGGAATTGTTTGTCAAACTTCCCAAGCGCGACGGCATTACCCGTTACCGCATCACCACCAGCGCATCCACGCGCACCCCGGAAGAAACCGAAGCGCTGCTGAACAAATACGCCCAGCGTGAAAGCTGGCTGCTGTACGCTTTTATGGTCATGGTACTGGCCATGCTGCTGATTGTGGTGCTGACCATCGCGCCCAACATGTAAGGAGGCTGCTTTGCCGGAATCCATCAGTCCCGACCTGCAAGCGCTGAGGGCGCGTTGCGAAGCCTTTGCCGGCCGGCTGCGGCAGGCCGGCAGCGCCGCGGAGGTTCGTCAGGCGGCCAAGGATGAAGGGCTGTTTTACATGACTCAACCGCGGGATTTCGGCGGTACTCAGGCCAGCCCGCTGGCGCTCACCGTGGCCCGCGAAACCCTGAGCCGCTACAACCCGCCGTTCCTGGAAACCGTATTCGGGCCCAGCCCCGGGGTGCTGGGGGGCGTGGACGAACCGCTGCGCAGCAGTCATCTGCAACCGCTGATGGCCGGCGAGAAGCGCGGCAGTTTCGGTTTTACCGAACCGGACAACGCCGCCCAGCCTACCTCCGCGGCGGTGGACAACGGCACGCTGATCATCAACGGCCAGAAAAACTATGTTACCGGCGGCGCTGACGCCGACTTTATCAACACCCTGGTACACATAGAGGATCTGGGCCCGTCCATGGTGGTGGTTGACACAAATTTGCCCGGGGTCAAGCTGGAGCAGAAGTTTGCCTCGCTGGATGGCTCCCACCACGCCGCTTTTACCTTCACCAATGTGCAGGTGCCGCGCAGCCATATCATCGGTGAAGCCGGCAAGGGCCTGCCCCGGGCCATGCGCCAGATCGGAGACACCCGGCTGCTGTTTGCCGCCCAGGCCAGCGGCTACATGCTGTGGGTTCTGGACTTTCTGTACAACCACCTGAGCGCCGCGGACCGCAGCGGCGAACCGCGCGGCAACAAAGACGTGGTGCGTTGGCACTACGCGGAACAGCGCATCCAGGCTTATGCCGCCCGCAGTATGCTGTACCGCACCGCGCGCCTGGCTGACAGCGGCGAGAATATTGTCAACGAGGCGATGGCCTGCAAAGTATTTGCCACCGAAGCGGTGGGCAGGATGGTGGACACTGCTATTCAATTGGTGGGCGGCGGTGCCCTGGTGGATACCCATCCACTGGCGGCCTTGTACCGTAAGGTACGGGCATGGCGGCTGGCGGAAGGCGCCAGCGACGTGCTGCGCCTGAATATCGGCCGGGGTATTCTGGAACTCGGCAAAGGCAGAATATAACCGGTTGTACCCGGGTGCGGCGGTAACGATCGAGCGAACAGGAGCGCAACATGATCAGAACTAAACTCTCCATACTGACACTTGCTCTCAGCGGCTGCAGCTTTGTGCAGCTTTCCGAAGGCGGTAACGGCGTGGCCCAGGCGGCCCCCGCGGATGTGGTGAACTGCGAAAGCGTGGGGGTGGTGTCCGCCACCACCCGCTCCCGGGTAGTGGTTAACCGGGGTTCAGCAAAAGTCCGCGAAGAGCTTATCGTACTGGCGCGCAACCAGGCTGCGGACCTGGGTGCCAACGCCATTGTGCCCATCGGTGAAGCGCAGAACGGCGCGCAGAGTTTTCGCGCCTACCGCTGCGGCTGAACTCAGTCTGAATAGTCGCTCTTAAAACCGTGCTGTTCCCGGTTCAGCTCACGGCTGCTGTCGGACTTGCGGATCAGCACGTATACCGCGCCTACGCCGCCATGCTGGCGCTGGGCGGAACAATAGGCGATCACTTCCGGATGCTGCTGCAGCCAGGCGGCCACATAACTTTTCAGGCGTCCGGGAGTTTCGCTGAAGGTGCCTTTGCCAGGAGAAATCAGCAGGCTGCGTAAGCCCCGGGCCATGCTGCGGCGGATAAACACGTAAACCAGTTCACGCGCCTCTTTAACCGTCTTGCGGTGCAGGTCCAGATGTTCCTCAACGCCGTAACCGCCGCGCCGCAACTTATCGAACACGGCGCGCTGCACGCCGTCCTTTTTCCACTCCAGATATTCCAGCGGCGCCACCCCGGGAACTTCCCCCAAGGTCAGGAAATTAGGATCTTCTTTACCTTCGTTGAGCCCCAGCGCCGCGTCGCGCCGCTGCAGGTGGGTCTGAGTCACCTCATGCTGATTCTGCCGCATCTGCCGGCGGCCCTTGGCAATGGGTGCAACGTCCTCCATGGCGGCAGAGAACAAGCCAGCTTCATCTTCTCCCGGCTGCTTGCTGTCAGCGGACACGCGTACTCCCTCAAGCCACCGGTATGCTGGGCAACCCGGCTGAGCGGGTGCCGGGGATGGGCTGATTGTCACCGCCGTGGTAGGTAAACACCGGTGACAATTTCACCTGCTGCGACAGGTTTTTACCCGCGGCATGAAACAGGCGGCAGTGAAAAAACAGTACGTCGCCGGGCTCCAGCTCAACGGTAACCGCCTGGTGGATCAGATCCCGGTTGGCATCCAGTTCCGGCCGCAGGAACAGATCCCGGTCCAGCCGGCCGCGGTCCAACTCCAGGTTCTGGGTGCCCGGAATCACCCGCAGCGCGCCGTTTTTGCGGTGTTCGCGGTCCAACGCAAACCACACTGAAATCAGCTCCGGCGCATCAAACGACCAGTAACGGATATCCTGGTGCCACAGGGTGGCGCTGCTGTAGCCCGGATGTTTGGTCATGACACAGTTGTGGTGGCATTGGGACAACAGTACGTCCTGGCCCTGCATCAGCACTTTCAATACCGCCGCTACCGTTGGATGGGCCGCCAGTTTACGCAACCCCTGGGAGCGCGCATACGCGTGCAGCAGGCGCCTGGGGGTGTTACCGCCGGCGGCGTTCCGGTCTGCCGGGGAACCCGGATAGCCCACATCTGCTTCATATTCCGCCGGACCTACCAGCGGCTGCAACGAGCCCTGCAGGAAGCTGCGTAACTCCCCGCAGGTGTGCGCATCCACAACCCCGGGCAGGTGGGCATAACCGTGCCGCTGGAAGCTCCGCAATAAACCGCCCGGATCTTCCAGCGCTTGTACCGCTGGTGACTTGATCATTTGATTTGCTGGCGTACCGCCTTCAGCATTTTTTCCCCGTAAGGGGGACGCAGGCCGGCCAGTTCAGCGATGTTGACCTTGCTCTGGGTGAATACCGCCTTGGCATGGCTGAACGTCTTAAAGCCGTCGTAACCATGGTACGAACCCATCCCGGACGGACCCACGCCGCCGAACGGCAGATCTTCCTGGGCCACATGCATGACCACGTCATTCACGGTAACCCCGCCCGAGGTGGTATGGCTGAGCACCCGCTGCTCTTCACCCTGGTCCGAGCCGAAATAATACAACCCCAGCGGCCGGGCATGGGCATTGATGTAGTCGATGCCGTCATTAACCTGATCGTAACTTTTCACCGGCATCACCGGGCCGAATATTTCATCCTGCATCACCGCCAGGTCTTCCGGGGGATCGATAATCAGGGTCGGCGGAATTTTGTGATGAGGCTGCTGGCGGAAGTCCTCTTCAGCCGGATTAATCTCCACAATCTCCGCGCCGCTGTCTCTGGCTTCCCGCACATACCCGGTGATGCGCTCGTAATGACGTTCGTTCACCACCGATGTGTAGTCCGGATTATCCAGCAGCGTGGGGAACATTTTGGACACCGCCTTGCGGCTGGATTCAACAAACTCGCGCATGCGCTCGGTGGGCACAAATACATAGTCCGGCGCCAGGCAGATCTGCCCGGCGTTCATCATTTTGCCTGCCATGATGGCGTCCGCGGTTTTGTCCATATCTGCGCTGCGGCCCACCACTACCGGTGATTTGCCGCCCAGCTCCAGGGTCACCGGCACCAGATTTTCCGCTGCCGCGCGCATCACATGCCGGGCGATGGAGGTTGCTCCGGTGAACAACAGGTGATCAAACGCCAGGGCAGAGAAATCTGCGCCGGTCTGCGGGCCGCCGGTGACCACGGCAATTTCGTCAACGTTAAACTCCGCCGCCAGCGCCTCCGCCATGGCAGCGGATGTCGCCGGCGTATACTCGCTGGGTTTAATCATGCAGCGGTTACCGGCCGCCAGAATGCCCGCCAGCGGCGCAAAGGTGAGGTTAACCGGGAAATTCCACGGGCTGATCACGCCGATCACCCCCAGCGGCTGGTATTCCACCCGCGCTTTTGCCCCCAGCAGATTCAGCGGAAACGGGCCCACCTTGCGTTTTTCCGCTTTGCGCCAGCGGGCCAGATTGGCCTGGGCATGACGCAGCGGGCCGATGGAAGCCGCAATATCGGTAAACAGCGACTGGTGGGCGCTGCGGTGGCCAAAATCTTCACTTAACGCCTCCACCAGGCGCTGTTCATTTTTTTTCACTGCATTGACAGCCCGCTCCAGGCGGTCGCTGCGGGTGGCATTGCTGACCACGCCTTCCGCCAGATAAGCCTG
This sequence comes from Pseudomonadales bacterium, assembly GCA_028279305.1. Taxonomy (GTDB): domain Bacteria; phylum Pseudomonadota; class Gammaproteobacteria; order Pseudomonadales; family Azotimanducaceae; genus UBA4421. The sequence goes on along the minus strand of JANQOA010000399.1, from coordinate 28,387 downwards.
GCGCTGGTTGTCCAGAATGCCCTGCATTTCAGCCTTGCTGACGTCTGCTGCTGAATCCTGTATTGCTGCCATATCTGCCTGCCTGTAAATCGGAAAATTACCGCCATTTTCGGTAATCTGCAGCCAAAGTCCACTCTCTTCAGGTGAAGTTACATGCGTGCAGTTTTGATGGAACGGGGCGAACTGCGGGTTGACGAGGTGCCCGCACCCACCCCTCAGGCCGGCGAGGTGCTGGTGGCCAGCAAAGCCTGCGGCATCTGCGGTTCCGACCTGCACGCCGCCCAGCATACCGAAGAGTTTGTTGCCACCAGCCGCGAAGCCGGCGGTGCGTTCAAGCTGACAACGTTTAATCCCGTGGTGCTGGGACATGAGTTCTGCGCGGAGATTGTCGACTTCGGGCCGCAGACTGAAGGCCGTCTGAAAACCGGCCAACTGGTCTGCTCGGTGCCGGTGCTGACCCGCAATCCGCCCACCGCTGTCGGTTACAGCGACGAGGTGCCCGGCGGGTTTGCGCAATACATGCTGCTGTCCGAGCGTCTGCTGGTGCCCGTGCCCGACGGTGTGCCGGCCAGCGCCGCCGCCCTCACCGAACCCATGGCGGTGGGGCTGCATGCGGTAAATAAAGCCGCCTTACGGGGTAATGAAGCGCTGGTGGTAATTGGCGCAGGGCCCGTGGGGCTGGCGGTGATCACCGCTTTGAAGGCTGCCGGCAGCGGTCCGGTGATAGCCGCGGACTATTCTCCCGGACGGCGCCGTTTTGCCGAATTGCAGGGTGCGGATGTGGTCTGCGACCCGGCCCAGGGGCACCCGCTGCAACAGCCCGCTCTGGCGGGCCGTGAGGTGGTGGTGTTCGAATGTGTCGGCGTGCCGGGCATCCTGGATGAGCTGTTTCTGCAGGCACCGCAGAATACCCGCATTGTGGTTGTCGGCGTGTGCCTGCAGAGCGACCACATCCGGCCGCTGATCGCCATCAACAAAGAGCTGGCGGTGCAGTTTGTGCTGGGCTATTCGCTGGAAGAATTCACCGCCAGCCTGCACCATATCAGCGACGGCAAGTTCGACGTTGGGCATCTTGTTTCACATGAGATCGGCCTGCATGAAGTTGCGGACACATTTACCGCCCTGCGCGACCCGGAACGTTACGCTAAGGTAGTGGTGAACCCGTGGCAGTCCCCCAGCGGTCCACCAGCTCGTTAAGCAGACCAATTTTAATCGGCTTGCTGGCGTAATCGTCCATACCGGCAGCCAGGCATTCCTCACGGTCTCTGGCCATGGCGTTGGCGGTCATGGCAATGATCGGCACATGCCCGCCGCCGCTATCACGTTCCATCTCGCGGATGCGGGCGGTGGCTGACAAGCCATCCAGTTCCGGCATCTGGCAATCCATGAAAATCAGCGAATACGGGAACTGCTGCCACATCTCCAGGGCTTCCCTGCCGTTGGCCGCTACATCCACCCGGCAGCCGATTTTTTCAAGCATTTTCACCGCCACCCGCTGGTTCACCGGATTGTCTTCCGCCAGCAGCACGCGGATGTTGGCCTGCGGATGCCGGGGCACAATGGCTGCCGGCACTGCTTCGCTGTCCTGCTCGTCAAACAGGGCGCGCAACAGCAGCCGCGCAAAGCCAAAACGCATCACCGGCTTCAGCGCGTAGCCATCTACTGCGGCGGGCGCCTGCAGGTCCGACGAGGTCAACAGCACAATTCTGCTGTGGTTGTTGCGCGCATCAGCGCGCATGTCAGCGGCCAGGGTCAGTCCATCCACGCCGGGCATGTGGTAATCCAGTACCACAATATCAAACGCCCGCCCGCTGCGGTGCGCATCTTCCAGCAGCGCGGGCACATCTTCAGGCAAGTGGGTTACCACTGTTTCCATGCCAAAACTCTCCGCCATGCGGCGGACAATCTGCAAACCGGTCTCGTTATCATCCACCGCCAGCATCCGGTATCCCTGCAGGCGCGAAAAATCCGGCGTGCCGCGGCCGGGTTCCAGTTCACAGCGGGGCAAGCTGACCTCTATCCAGAACTCCGCCCCCTGCCCGGGGCTTGAATTGATGCCGATGCGGCCGCCCATCAGCGCCACAAGCTGTTTGCTGATGGCCAGGCCCAGACCGGTACCGCCGAACTTGCGGGTAATGGAGGTGTCAGCCTGGGTAAACGACTCAAACAACCGCTGCTGGTCTTCCGCGGCAACCCCCGGGCCGGTGTCCTGCACGCTGATGCGCACCGCAACCTGGCCGTCAGCCGGCGACCCGGCCTGCACGGACACCAGTACATGCCCGCGCTCGGTGAATTTGACTGCATTGCCCACCAGGTTCAATAACACCTGACGCAGGCGGCCGACGTCGCCGCTGAAGGCAAACGGCATATCTTCCGGATAGTCCACGTACAGATCCAGGCTCTTGCGCCGCGCCGAGGCAGACAACAGTTCCATGACGTCTTTAACCGCCAGCCGCATATCAAAAGGCAGGTATTCCAGCTCCAGCTTGCCGGCTTCGATTTTTGAAAAATCCAGGATGTCGTTGATCAGCGTCAGCAGCGAATCCCCGGAAGAGAAAATCAGCTCCGCCGTTTCCCGCTGCGCCGGCGTCAGGTCCATGTCCAGCAGCAGTTGGGTCATGCCCAGCACGCCGTTCATGGGCGTGCGGATCTCATGGCTCATGGTTGCAAGGAATTCACCCTTGGCCTGGGTCGCGGCCTGAGCTTCCAGCATGGCGGTGCGTAATTCCAGTTCGTGATCTTTGCGGTCGGAGATATCCCGCAACACCACCGTATAACGTTCATCGGACACCAGATCCATACGGGTGACGGCTATTTCACCGACAAACTCCGAACCATCTCCCCGGCCGGCGAGGATCTCACGTACCTGGCCGTCCGCTATGTCTTCCCAGAACGGGAAATCACCGCCGTCACTGAGCTGCAGCCGGGCCTGCAGCATGGAACCCGCCAATTCCGTCTTGGACAGGCCGAACATGGCCAGGGCCGGCGGATTCACCGTACACACCTGACCGTCATCAGTGAGCGTCAGGATGCCGTCAGCAATGTGATCCAACACCGCGCCCAGACGGGTCACCGTGGTGTGCAACAGGTTTTCCGCCACTTTACGCCGGCTGATATCGGATACAAACCCGGACAGACGCTGGGCCACGCCGTCTTCAAACTGTACCTGTCCGCGCACCTGCAGCCAGCGTTGCTGGCCCTGGGCGGTGCGCCGCAGCCGGAACTCGACGTTAAAATCGATGCGCTGTTCAATGGCACGCTGCATGGCGCGCTGCACCCGGTCTTTGTCCGCCGCTTCGATCTCGTCCAGAAACTCGTTGATGTCCAACTGCTCCGACGGCACCCCCAACCATTGGCGCACAAACTCGCTCAGAAAAATTTGTGAAGTTCCGATGTGATAGTCAAACAGACCGTCGTTGGAACCTTCCAGCGCCAGCGCCATCCGCTCCTCGCTGACCCGCAAAGCCTCTTCCTGGGCGCGCCGTTCAGAGATATCGCTGCCCAGGGTAATCATTACGCTGCTGCTGCGGCCTTGCACCAGCATGCCTTTGAATTCAAACAGATAGCGGCTGCCGTCTTTGCGCTTATGTTCGTAGGTGTGACTGATCTCGTTGTTCAAATCCAACTGGCCGGCCAGTTCCAGCAGCAGTTGCTCGTCCAACAGGTCCGGCGCCACCTGGCCCGCGGTCATGCCGGTAATTTCTTCCAGGGTATAACCCAGATTGTCCAGCGCCGCCTTGTTGGCGTTGACAAAACGCAAGGAGTCGCGCTGCAGCACATATACCTCGTTACTGCTGCTTTCGATCGCGCTGTGCATCACGCTCATCATCTCGTCACTTTCACTGATGCGCAGCAGCGCGCGGTCCAATATGCTGCCCAGCTGACCAATTTCATCCGGGACCAGCTTGGGTAAGTCCAGCGGCGCATGATCGTCGCGGCGTGCCAGAATGGCACGGTTGATCTGCGTCACCGGCTTCAGCACCTGTTGCCGGATGACAAAAAACGTCCCCAGAAACACAATCAGTGAACCCAGCCCGACCACGCCCAGGAGGATAGCGGCGGCGTCCTCGTAATCGCTGGTAAAACCGGCGTCATCAAATATGATGACCGCCAGGAACTGGCCGCCGCGGTTTTTTGTCACCGGGCTGTCAGCCTCCACATCATCCGCCAGGGATGGATTGTCCATCACCACCGGAATGGCAAAGCCGTGTTCGCCGGGGGGTTCGTCCAGGCCTTTAAGCACCGCATGTAAGCGCGGTACCTTGTGCGCCGGGCGGTTTATCCAGGATATATCCGTGGCTGCCGCTACCCGGCCGTAACGGTTGTCGATCAGCGCCACCTCCTGCAGGCCGGCAATATCCGTGCCCAGCGAGAAAACATACTCGATCAACTCCGCGGCGCTGCCGAATATCTGTGCGCTGTTTTCCAGGGTGGCAGCCACCAGTTGCGCCTTGCCGGACAGTTCGTTCTTGTGCAGCTGCACCTGCAGCACCGAGGCTGTGACCAGCGTCACCAGCACAAGACTGGCCCCCATCAGGACTATCGGCACGGCAATGCGCGGGAACAGGCGTTGGCTCAGCTTCAAAACGGATTCGTGGTGATGACCTTGTTTTAAGCCTAGACCCTGCCCGCGCCGCCGGCGGACTTATTCGGCGGCAATTTGCCGCGCACTCTTGCGCAGTCAAATTCTTGACGCTGTTTGCCCCACCGGGGGTCCGGGTCAGCTCCGCAGCTGCCTTTCAAGCAGCGGCGTACCGTTTACCGTGACTTTTAACAAACCGTTGGACGGCCAGAAACGGGCTTCGATATAGTGGTGTTCCTCCCATTCCAGCTCCACGTTGGTCCACACGTATTGAGGTTCCGGGCCGGCTTCCCGCCTCTTGCGCAGGCAATTATCCAGGTACAACTCCAGCGCGCCTTCCGCAGTCAATTTCAGTTCGAATTCTTTATGGCGGTGCTTAAATTGCACAATCTGGCCCAAACCCATACTCCGTTAACGCCGGCAGCAGACTCTAACAAATCAGCGTCAATCCAGTAAGCTAACCGTCTGTCTGCCCTGTTTGCCGGCATGCAGACGCAAGTCAGAAGTTTTTCGACCAACGGAGTCCAGTCAGCATGGCGGAGCGGTTTGCCAGAGTGTTACGCAGCAGGGAAGTGATTACCCTGTCCTTCGGCGCCATGATCGGCTGGAGCTGGGTGCTGATGACCGGCGTCTGGCTGCAGGAGGCGGGCACGCTGGGCACCGCGGTGGCTTTTGCCGGCGGCGGTCTGGCCATTGCGCTGATCGGTCTCACCTACAGCGAGCTGGCGTCCGCCATGCCCCGTGCCGGCGGGGAGCACATCTACACCCACAGGGCGCTGGGGCCAAAATGGAGTTTCCTGTGCACCTGGGCGCTGCTGTTTTCCTACCTGAACGTATGCCTGTTTGAATCCGTGGCATTACCCACCGCGGTTGAATACCTGTTCCCGCAGATCCGCATCGGTACCCTGTGGAATGTGCTGGGTGCGGATGTAGACCTGGGTTTTGTACTGCTGGGCGCTGCCGGCGCCATTGTTGTCACCTGGGTGAATTATCTCGGCATCCGCACCGCGGCATTTCTGCAATCGGTGGTCACCGCCATCATCTTCCTTGCCGGTTTGCTGCTGTTCAGCGGCGCGGCGCTGAACGGCAGCCTGGCCAACGCTGAACCCTGGCTGGCCACCCCGGCCAGCGGCATCCTGGTGGTGCTGGTGATGGTACCGGCATTGTTGGTGGGTTTTGACGTGATCCCCCAGTCGGCGGAAGAAATCGACCTGCCGCCCAACCGCATCGGCCGCCTGCTGGTTATCTCCGTCGGCTGCGCGGTCGTGTGGTACATCCTGATCGCCACCTCGGTCAGTCTGGGGATACCACATAACCTGTTGCAGGACAGCAGCATGGCCACCGCTGACGCCGCCGGCGCGCTGTGGCAAAGCGAATGGGCCGGCGCGGTACTGGTACTGGGCGGCGTCGGCGGCATCCTCACCAGTTGGAACGCCTTTATCGTCGGCGCTTCCCGGGTGGCTTTTGCGCTGGCTGAATCCGGCTTTCTGCCGGCAGCATTCACCCGCATCCATCCCAAATATAAGACCCCTTACGTAGGTGTGCTGACCATCGGCGCCCTGTGCGTGGTTGCGCCGCTGTTCGGCCGCACCATTCTGGTGTGGCTGATTAACACCGGCAGTTTTGCAGTAACCATCGCTTTCACCATGGTCGCCATCTCATTTCTCGCTCTGCGCCGCAACGAACCTGATATGCCGCGGCCGTTCCGGGTCAGTCATCCCAATCTGGTGGGTTACGGCGCTATTGTCCTGTCACTGGGATTGTTGTCAGCGTTTCTGCCGTGGGCCGACAGCGCGCTGGAGTGGCCCGACGAATGGCTGACCATTTTGGTATGGACGGTACTGGGGCTGATTCTATTCTTGCGCTGGCAGCGGCGCGAAACCGGCAGCGCCGCCGCTGACCCTGAACCCCGGGCGGGCCGTGACCAGCAGGCCGGATAACGCCGGGGAGTTCAGCACCTGGCTGCGGGAACAACGCCGCCAGCTCCGTGACAACCAGGCAGCGGACGTACCCTGCGGCAGCTGCAATGCCTGCTGCAGATCCGCTTACTTCATCCAGGTGCACGGTTCGGAGCAGGCAGCGCTGGCACATATCCCGGCAGCGCTGTTAGTGCCCGCACCCGGACAGGACAACACCTGGGTGCTGGGTTTTGACGAAACCGGCTGCTGCCCGATGCTGGTTGACGGGCGATGCTCCATTTACCAGCACCGGCCGCACACCTGCCGCACCTACGACTGCAGGATCTTCTGCGCCGCCGGGCAGCCTGCCGGCGGCGCAGAGAAGTCAGCCGTCAACACCCGGGTTGCCGCCTGGCAGTTCAGTTACCGGGACAGACAAGCCCGCCAACAGCATCAGGCTGCGCAGACCGCGGCCCGCTACCTGCTGGCGCGCGCCCAGGACTTCCCCGCCCATACCGCCAACCCGACCCAGCTTGCGCTGAGTGCGCTGCGCCTGGTGGAACTGTTCACCCATCCGCCGGCGGACGCGGCAGAGCTGCACAACCGGGTTGCCCGGCATCTGAACACAGCGGAAGCTGACCGGCGCACCGGGGCTTAACCGGCGGAATCCGCCTCCGGAAACAATCGCTGCATATGGGCACGCGGCAGCGGCTGGGTCAATTTTGACACCAGCACGGTCACCGCCACCGACACCAGTTCACCCATGGCTGCGCAGGACCAGGGATTGGGAGATTCCACCAGCAGCCATTCCGCTGCCCGCCGCAACATCCCGGGGCTGAACCAATCAGGGTTAATCAGGCCGTTGAAAGTGACAATAAAGACCAGCCCGCCTGTTAACAAACCGGCAAACGCACCGGCGCGGGTTACGCCGCGCCAGATCGAACCCAGGATCAGCGGCCCGGCAAAAGCCGCCATCATGCAGCCGGTGCCGATCCAGACAATTATGGTGACGTTCATATCCAGCATCGACCAGGCCAGCGCGGTACACAGCAGCATAATTACAACCGTGGCCCATCTGCTGATGTTCAGGGTGCGGCGCTCAATTTCCTGTTCGCTGAGATGGGCTCTGAAGCGGGGCACAAAACTCAAGCGGTAGAGGTCGTTGGCGACAATCTGCGAAGAGGAGACCACCAGCCCGTCCGCGGTGGACATGACCGCGGCCAGAATCCCCACCCCCAGCAGGGCCGCAAACCAGGTGGGAAACAGCTCAATAAACAGCAGCGCCAGCGCCTGGTTGCCATTGATGTCTTCACCCAATACCACACGCGCCATGATGCCGCCCAGACCCAGCATGCCGAGGATCAGGCCAAAGGCAAACGCCAGGCGGATAAAGGAGCGCCGTTGCCGGGGTTCTTTCAGCGCCCACAGCTTGTTGCCGATGTGCGGCAGCATGCCCAGTGGAATATGGGCCAGCAGGATGGCCACCACCGACCACCAGGAGTGGTAGAGCACCTGATCCCGGTTCAGCCATCCCACCAGTTGCGGGTCTTTGGCGCGCAACTGGTCCAGCATGCCGCTTAAGCCGCCGTCGATGCCGTAACCGAACAGAAACAGCAGCGCCACCAGCAGGCCGACGGCAACCATGATAAACCCCTGCACACCGTCGGTGAGAATGTCCGCATGGGCACCCCCCAGCACCACGTAAATCATCAACACTGTCGCGGTGACACCCAGCGCCACCGCAGGCGACACCCCCAACATGATTTCGAACATGACAATACCGGACACCAGTTGCCCGGCCAGATAGAAAAACAGCGACAGCGAGAACAGCGAAACCAGGATGCGGATGAGATCGGACTGGTAGCGGGCGCCAAGATATTCGGGAATGGAGCGGCTGCCGAATTCGTGGCCGCTGCTGCTGACCAGGCGCAGGCACAGCAATACACCCAGATAAACACCAATGGGGTAGAGAAATACCGACCACAGTGCCGCCATGCCAACGTCGTAGCCGATGCCCGGAAACCCGACAAAGGTTGCGCCGCTGGCAGTGGTGGCGGCAAAAGCAAACGCCAGAAACAAAGGGCCGTACGCATTGCGCGCGGTTGCAAAGTCATCCGCGTTGGCCACCTTGCGCTGGCCCAGCCAGCCGAACGCCAACATCATGACAATGTAGGCAAACAAAAAGACCCACGACCATGCCGTAAGGCCCCAGCCGGTTTGTTCCAAAATAGCAGCCCTCACCCTTTAATGCTGGCGCGCAGCTTAGCGTAAAACTGCCTAGAATAAATCCAGCTGCCGGTCCTGCGCGGCACGCGGCGGTGTAAACAAGTCCGTGCGCACAGCAGGCAACTCCGCGTCCGCCAACCCGGCCTTTTTGCGTGCAGCGTTGAAGCGCGCGCGGATGAGGCCGGCAATTTCACCCTGCCCAACCATACGTTTGTGCCATTGCGCGCGGTAAGCCACACCGCCCCGGGTGTCCCGCACCGCGGACATGACCCGCTCGGCGCGCTGGGGAAAGTGATTGTGCAGCCATTCTTCGAACAGCGGCTTCACTTCCAGCGGCAGCCGCAGCAGAACGTAACTGACCGCCTGGGCGCCGGCCTCAGCGCTGGCGGCAACCAGGCTTTCGATTTCATGATCGTTGATGAAGGGAATGACAGGCGCCACCATGGCGCCGGTGGGGATGCCCGCCTTGCGCAGAGCTGAGATGGTGCGCAGGCGCGCGCGGGGGCCGGCGGTGCGCGGCTCCAGCTTGGTTTTCAGCCCATTGTCCAGCGTGGTGACGCTGACGTTGACGTGCACCAGCCCTTCCGCCGCCATTTGCCCCAGCACGTCAAGGTCGCGCAGCACTAACGCGCTTTTCGTCACAATGCCAACCGGATGATGGCACTCCGCCAGCGTTTCCAGCACCTCCCGGGTGACCCGCCGGGTTTTTTCACCGGGCTGGTAAGGGTCGGTATTGGTGCCCATGGCCATCACCGAGCAGCGGTAGCCGGGTTTGCCCAGTTCCGCCACCAGATGCCGGCGCACATCAGTTTTAAAGAAGATTTTACTTTCGAAATCCAGACCCGGAGAGAGATCCAGAAAGGCGTGAGTGGGGCGGGCAAAACAATATATGCAGCCGTGCTCGCAGCCTTTGTACGGATTGATGGACTGGGAAAAAGGAACATCCGGCGATTTGTTGGTGGTGATCAGGCGTTTGGTGCGGTCCGGGAAAAACTGCGTGGGTACCGCGCAAACCCCCTCCGCAGCGGCTTCGCCGCTGTCTTCGGTGGTATTTGCAAAGAACCAGTGTTCATCTTCAACCACGGAATGGGTGGCCAGGTAGCGGCTGTGCTGATTGCTGCCGCTGCCGCGGCCTTTCAGCACACCGGTTTCCTCCTTGCCGCCTTTGAGCACGTCGGTGGGTTTGATTTCCGGGGTTTTTTCCATTTGATCTTTATAACTGTATGTATATACAGTATCAAGCTCTATATGACGACATTAGACTACGCCCCCCAGGGAAGAACATATCAACAACAATGCGTTTCACCTTTATAAGTTTGCTCAGCCTGGCCGCGCTGCTCAGCGGCTGCGCCCAGGTTCAGCCTCAGCCGTCCGCGATGAGGGAGATGCAGCGCAACCTGCAGGATGTGAAAGCCAGCCTGGCGAGGGCTGAAAGCGAAATAGCCCATCTGCGCGATCTGCGTTATGCCAGCGAAGCAGAGGTGGCGGGACAGTTTGCCGTGCTGTCCAACAGCGTTGACGAGCTGGGCGAAAACCTGCTGGCCGCGTGCAGAACCCGCACCGCCGCCCCGGCGCCGGAAACCGCCGAGTGCGCGGATACCCAGCGGGTGCTGGTCAACAGCGCGGACAAAATGGTGCTGGGCGAGGTAGAACATGTGTGGGTATCCGAACCCGGCTTTGTGATTGTCGCCCGGGTGGATACAGGCGCCAGTTCCAGTTCCCTGCACGCTGAAAACGTCACCGAGTTTGAACGCGACGGCGACGACTGGGTGCGCTTCGACCTGGTGGCGGAAGAAGAAACCGTGTCCATTGAACTGCCGGTGATGAAATATGTGCGGGTCTATCAGCAGGCGGATAAAACCGGTTCACGGCGGCCGGTGGTCGAGTTGCGCATCCGTCTGGGAGATGTGCAGGATACCTTTGAATTTACCCTGGCGGACCGCAGCCATCTGGCACATAACATGATCCTGGGGCGTAACTTCCTGACGGACATGGCCATGGTGGACGTGAGCCAGAAGTTTGTGCAACCCAGCTACCAGGCAGACTGACCCGTTCATGAGCAGCGGCCATGAATAGCAGCGGCCCCGTTTTATTTATTGTCATCATTCTGATGGCGGTGGGCGCCGGTGCCGCCACCTTCCGCCATCAGATCTACGATATCCCCTGGATGCCCAGCAGCCAGGCGATGATCTGGCAAGTGGAAGCGCGCATCGAATTTGTTGCCCAGGGCGGGCCCAGCCAGGTTTACCTGACCCTGCCGCCCAGTCAGTCCGGCTTTGAAATTGTGCAGGAATCCGCTGCTTCCTCCGGCTGGGGGTTTGCCATCGAGCGGGCGCAACAGCGCCGCGCGCACTGGTCCCAGCGGGACCCCATCGACCGGCAGATCCTCTTCTACAAGCTGGATATCGTCACCAACGACGATCAGATCGCCCCCACCCCACCTGAAACCGTGACGCCGGTTTCCTGGGACGAACCTTATCAGACCGCGGTGGACCACCTGCTGACCACGGTGTATCCGACCAGCGCAGACGCCCACACCTTGACCCTGCAGATCATTCAAGCGCTGAGGCGCAGCCCCACGGACCAGAACCTGAGCCTGCTGACCGCCAACTTTGAGCAGCAGGACCTGCTGGTGCGGGTGCTGCAGACCGCGGAAGTGCCGGCCCGCAAAGTTCAGGTGCTGGTGCTGGAAGACGGCCGCCGGCGCCAGAGCCTGGCGTCATATCTGCAGGTTTGGGACGGCGAACGGTGGCGCCTGTACAACCCGGCGGTGGGTGAGCTGACCGAGACCGACAACCTGCTGTTGTGGCAGACCGGTACTCCGGCGGTACTTGAAGTACTCGGCGGCACCAACAGCCGGGTGACCTTTTCCATGATCAGCCAGACCCGCTCAAGTACGGTGCTGGCCCAGGAGCAGGCTGACGACCTGGCGCTGTCCCTTTACAACCTGCCCATCGCCGAACAGGGCATGTTCAAGCTGATTATGCTGCTGCCCGTGGGCGCCTTTGTTGTGACCCTGCTGCGGGTCCTGGTGGGGTTACGCACCTCAGGCACGTTCATGCCGGTGTTGATTGCACTGGCCTTCCTGCAAACCGAATTGCTGCCGGGGCTGGCCAGCTTTGTCATAGTGGTGGCCATCGGCCTGTTTATCCGCTCTTACCTGTCGTCGCTGAACCTGTTACTGGTGGCGAGAATCTCCACCCTGGTGGTGCTGGTGATTGCCATCATCAGCATCTTCAGCATCGTCAGCTTCCGCCTGGGACTGATTCAGGGGCTGACCATCACGTTTTTCCCCATGATCATTCTGGCCTGGACCATCGAGCGCATGTCCATTACCTGGGAGGAAGAAGGCCCCAAGGAGGTGCTGATACAGGGCGGCGGCAGCCTGTTTGTGGCGGTGCTGGCCTACCTGTTGATGAGCGTGCGGGAGGTGGAGCATCTGGTCTTCCACTTCCCCGAGCTGCACCTGGTATTGCTCGGCTTTATCTTGCTGTTAGGCAGATACACGGGCTACCGGCTGTTGGAACTCAACCGGTTTGCCGCCTTCCGCCGTGCTGAATGAGGTTTAAGTGAGCGCCTGGATTAATCCGCTGACCCTGCGCCGCAAAGGCATCCTGGGCATGAACCGCCGCAACGTCGGCTACATCAGCCGCTACAACGACCGGCGCTACTTCCCCATGGTGGACAATAAACTCACTACCAAACAGGTGGTGGCAGAAGCCGGACTGGCCGCCCCCAACCTGATCAAAGTGGTGAACACCCAGCATGATATCGAACGCGTGCAGGAAGACCTGGCGGAGCTGGGAGAGTTTGTCGCCAAACCCGCTCAGGGCAGCGGCGGCAAAGGCATACTGGTGGTCACCGGCCAGGTCGGCGACCGCTATCAGAAAGCCAGCGGCGAACTGATCTCTCTGGCTGATGTAAAACGGCATCTAACCAATACCCTGAGCGGCCTGCACTCGCTGGGCGGGCGCACCGACGTCGCTTTTTTTGAAGAGCTGGTAAAGGTCAGCCCTTACTTCGACCAGTTCAGTCACGAAGGGGTGCCGGATATCCGCCTGATTACCTTTAAAGGCTTCCCGGTCATGGGCATGTTACGGCTGGCCACCAAATCTTCGGACGGCAAGGCCAATCTGCACCAGGGCGCCATCGGCGTCGGCCTCGATATCGCCACCGGCCAGGCCATCCGCGCCGTGCAGAACAACCACCTGGTCACCCACCACCCGGACACCGGGGCTTCGCTGGAAGACATTGCCGTGCCCAACTGGCACGAGCTGCTGATGCTTGCGGCCCATTGTTACGAGGTGACCGACCTGGGTTACCTGGGCTGCGACATTGTCATCGACCGTCAGCGCGGGCCGCTGATTCTGGAGTTGAATGCCCGCCCCGGGCTGAGCATTCAAATTGCCAACGACATGGGGCTGCTGCCGCGGCTGACCCATATCGAGGGCAAGAAAACCCGCAGAATGAGCATCGAAGAACGCGTAGACTACGCCAAGGAGCACTTTTCACCGTACATGCAGGCATCTCAATTGCCGCTGGACCACATCAAGGAGCAAACCGCATGATTGTTGTTAACGCCACCATCGAAACCACGGAAGATAATATTGAAGCCATGCAAGCGGCCATTGCCGCCATGGAAGCCGCCAGCCGCGCTGAGGAAGGCTGCTACGACTATACCTTCAGCGTGGAGCTTAACAATCCGGCAAAAATGCGCATTACCGAACAGTGGGAAAGCATGGATGCGCTGCAGGCTCACTTCGGCACCCCCCACATGGCTGAGTTTCAGGCCGCCATGGGCGCTAACCCGCCGAAAAACGTGGACGCCAAATTCTACGAGGTGACCGAAGTACCGCCGCCCGGGGCATAACTGAGTGCTGCAGATATGGGGTGGCGCCACCTCGCGCACCATCCGCGCCCACTGGATGTGCCATGAGCTGGGTCTGGAATACGAACCGAGGCTGATCGGTTCGCGTACCGGCGAAACCCAGACAGCCGAATTCCGGCAACTGAATGCCAAAGAAAAAATCCCGGTGCTGGTGGACGGCGACCTGGTGCTGACGGAAAGCGCCGCCATTGTCACCTATCTAGGTGATACCTACGGCCGGGACAGCGGCCTGGTGCCCGCCCCTTACACCCGTGAGCGCGCCCTGTATAACCAGTGGAGCAGTTTTGTGCAGATGGAACTGGACGCTCACACCCTGTATGTAATGCGCAAACACCGCGACCTGGCCCACCTGTACGGCGAAGCCCCCGCCGCCATCGACACCGCCATCGCCGGCTTTAACAAGCAGGTCGCCGTGGCGGACAGCGCGCTGGCGGGCAGCAACTTTCTGGTCGGCGGACAATTCAGCGCGGCTGATCTGATGATGACCACCGTGCTCACCTGGGCCCAGGTTTACGGCATCGAGATCAGCCCCAGGCTGAAGGACTACGCCGGCCTGCATACCGGCAGAGCAGCGTTTAAGCGGGCAGCGGAGTTGAATTTCAGTATTTCGGCCGGCGCGTGAGAGAGAAGCGCTCCGATTCAGCTGACTGACTTGGTCTGGACCATCCGTTGCAGACACTCCTCCACCGCATGACCGCAGCGGCCTGACGATGTCCAAACTGTTGCTGTTTACAAACTGGCAGATAGCGGGGGCGCTTCCCGACGGGATCAGGAAGTATGTAATCGTGGCGGGTACGCACACCTCCAATTGGGATTACATTCTGATGCTGGTCGTTACCCGGCGCCTCGGCTTGAGGCCTAAGGTCCTCATCAAAAAACAGGCCTTCTTTCCGCCCCTGGGTTGGCTGCTCAGATACTTCGGCGGCATACCGGTAGACAGAGCCAATCCGCAAAGCGCGGTCAAAGAAATTGTTCGGCAAATGGAGCTGCGCGATGAGTTTGTTCTGATTATCACACCGGAAGGCACGCGCACTTCATCAGGCAACCTGAAAAGCGGTTTTTACCGGATTGCCAAACAGGCCAACCTGAGGATCATGCCGGCGACTGTGCATGCTGATAAAAAAACCGTATGCCTTCACCCCACCGTGGAAGCGACCCGGAAGGAAGAAACTCTGGCCCGGGTTGCATCAATTTTTCAGCAGTCCAAGGGGCTTCGCAAAGCTTGAGCCTGTCCCGCGGACGGCAGAATCAGCCGGCAGCGCTCAGGTTCCGCGGTTTGCTATCCGGAACCCCGTGTACTCCGGCTCGCCCGTAACCTCCCGGCCGGCAAACAAAGGGGGGACAAAACCTTCAGCAGCCTCTTCGCTGTCAAATTCCCGCTCAAAGATCAGAAACCCGACAGCGGGTTGCTCATATACATCCAGCGAACCGCCGGCAACAGAGTAACGGCGTTTGCAGGAAAAACTCCCTTCAAGACTACTCAGACGATGGTACTCACGCTCGTCCAGATAGAGGGTAGTGACCGGTTCCGACAGCCTCGACCGCTTACCGTACTTCTTGCCTAGTTTGTAAAGCACGTTACCGCCTGGCTCAACAATCTTTCTGAGCCGAAGCCGCAGCTCGGTAAGATAAAGATCTTCGTACACGCGGTAGGGCACCCCGGACAGATCGCCAACTGTGGATGGATCAACCAGCCAACGGCGTTCTATTTCCGCAATGGAGTACCTCGGCACAGTGTCTGGCTCAATCATCCGCAAGCTCTGCTCAGGTGGGCCCGCAAAATATTAGCAGCGCTTGCCGAGTTGGAGAATCATCTCCTCTGTTGTCAGCACCATCGCGTTTTTTTGCCTCAACTGTTCATTCTGTTCGCTCACGACCTGCAATGCCTCAGCTTCGGAGTCCCGCACGGTGCTATGGCCGTCGCCGATCAAGCGGACGCCGTAGCCAAGTTCCAGCGCAGAATCACAGGTGGATGCGACACAACCCTCACTCCATGTGCCGCAGACAATGACTTCGTCCGTATGACATTGCTTGAGGAATTCATCTAACCCCGGATTTTCAAAACCACTGGGACCCACTTTATGAAATACCTTCTCCCCATCGTGGGGTGCGACAGCAGGATGAATTTCCCAGCCATGCACGTCTTTGGCATACGGCTGCCCCGGCATGGCGCAAGTCTGAAGAAAAACAACCGATCCGCCATTTGCAGACCTGAAAGCTTCAAGCAAGCGGGCAACATTGTCTAGAAGATGAGAACCGTTGGGGATGGGTGGAGTGATCTTGCCGTCAAAGGCCACCAGCTGCATATCGATCACAAGCAGCGCACTTTTTTTACTTTTCATTTTGCGGCGATTCTAACACACCGCCAGCCGGCAATTCTGCGCCCGCCGGAACCGTGACGTATCCTGCGCGCGGAAGGTGTTCAGGCTCTAGGACTGGGGCCCTGCCGTGAATTACTATGGGTCCGGCCATATTGTTGAGGAGAGATAGTGGAAAAAGTTTCCATGCGCGACGTCCTCGCCGCATCGTATAAAGTTGTCGAAGTTCCCGTGCCGATGAATCGAGCCAACACCGCTCTGCTGCTTGTGGATGTTCAGGACCTGGCCACCCCGGAACATCTGGCCGGACAAGCGGTTAAGTCAGGGCTGGATGCCGCGGCGGTTGAAAATGCGTTAGCAGACTATGCACAACGTTTTTATGCTGCCGTTGCTAACTGTGAGCGCCTTCTAAAGGCTGCCCGCGGCGCGGAAATCGCCTGCGTCCACGTCAAGATAGAAGCCCTGTCCGGTAATGCCAGAGATACCGGGCCGTCTCACCGCCGTCTGGGTTGGTGTTATCCTCCGGGCAGTGAGGAAACTCAGTTTCTGACGCCGGTGACCCCTGCCGCGGGAGAGATTGTCATCAGCAAAACGGTGAGCGGCGCCTTCACCGCAACCAACCTCGATGCGGTGTTACGGCACATGGAGATCAGGTGGCTGGTCATTGCCGGTTTTGAAACCGATGAGTGTATAGAAGCCACCGGACGGGCGGCTCTGGACCTGGGTTACGTTACCCTCTTTGCCGAAGATGCATGTACTGCTTACGAGGCTGATTCTCACAGCGCGTTCATGGCTAAATATGCGTCCTGGGGGCTTGCACGCTCAACAGACTCGTTGCTGGATACGCTCTCCCATCTTTAACGGTAGGAACAAGATGTCTATAAGAGGAAGCTGCTTATGCGGGTCGTTTGTGTTTGAAGTTGACCGGGTGGTCGGCCCTTTCGAGATTTGTCACTGCAACCGCTGCCGGAAAAAAAGCGGCGCAGCGGGTCTGCCGATGGTCGGCGTCATGGCCCGGGACTATCGGGTGTTGAGCGGGTTAGACACGGTGGTCACCTACGAAGCGCCTGTTCTGAAAATGCCGCCGCCCTACCATTCGTACTTTTGCAAACGCTGCGGCAGCCCGCTGCCGCCGCCTAACCCCGGAAAGTGGTTCGAAATTCCGGCAGGACTGTTTGACGACGATCCGGGCATTCGCCCGGACAAACATATCTTCATAGAGCTGGTGCCCGATTGGGATGTTGTCAACGATGATTTACCCAGGTTCAACCTCAGAGATCTCGTCAGAAGCAGACGCGGCGAGGAACTCCCCGAAGAGCACGAGCTGGTTACCCATCACGGCACGAGAATAAAGGTGTGACCCATGACCCGCCGGCTGCTGCAAAAACATCGCCACAAAGTAGCAATAGCGCTACTCTTGTTATTCTTTGTGTCCTTTGGGAGATCCGAAAGCGTGCCCGGCAATAGCCACTTTTTAGGTGTCAGGTACTTCGAAATACCGGTTAACGATCTCGACCGGGCCATCTCTTTCTACGAGACGCTGCTTGAGACAAACCTTACCCGGGAAACTGTTGATGGCTTTGAGATGGCCCTTTTCCCTGAGATTGCAGACGGCGCCGGCGCCTCCGGGGCACTGGCAAAAGGAGAAGTGTACGTTCCGGCAAAAGCGGGACCGGTCCTGTACATTACAGTCCCAGACATCCCAGCGGTGCTGGAGCGGCTGGCCGCATTAAACGGCAGAGTCCTGCTGGACCCTCAAGAAGTACACGGCCAGGGCACCGTTGCAGAATTCGAAGACTCCGAAGGCAACCGGATCGCTTTGTTCCAACCGTTGGAATCTGAATGACCGGCCGGCCGGAGTTCATAAAAACGCCGCCGAATTTACCCGCGCATCTTGTTTATGGTTAGCGCGGCTACAAATGCTGCCACGCCGCTGACCAGAAAAAGCGTACCGGACGCCCCCAGAAGCTGAGAAAGAGAAGGGAAAAGCATCATGCCAACAGCGTTGCCTCCGAACATCCCTGCCACCCGCAGGCTGAGTACCCGGCCCCGGTATTCGTCCGCGATATCCGTCTGCATCATCAACTGAAGCATAAGGTGCATCAGCGGCCCTCCGGTTGCCGCTAAACCGATCGATAAAGCTGCAGAAAAAAACGACGCCGCTTGCGAAAACAGAACCCACCCCAACGACCATATTAAGATGCCAATGCACATGACCAGCGGCCTGTTTGGCGCCTGATACTTCAAAAAGAGCAGATTCGCAGCCGCGTTTCCCACACCATAAATCGCCAGAAGGTAGCCGAAAGTATCAGCCCCCGAGCCAAGCGTTTCACTCACGTATAACGGCATCGCGACAATTGCCGTGCCCCAAATGACTGAACAACAGGCCATGTTGCCCGTACCCCAGAAAATCGCCGGGTGGCCCCGGACGACGGTGAGGCCTTCCAGTATCGCTCCATGGACATTGCTGAACTTTTGTTTTGTTTCGCGGAAGCTTGACTTTCGAAGCGATGCGATGGCCATCGCGGAAACCAGAAATGTAGTTGCATCTACAATAAAAAACACCGGCAGCGAAAGGTACGCCAGCAAAAACCCCGTCAACGCCGGTCCAATCGCCAGCGATGCACGAACGGTCAGTCCAATAACTGCGTTGAAGCGTTGCAGCCGTGCGGGATCATTTGGAATCAAACCGGGCAATGTTGCTTGGAGGGCCGGCTGAAATACCGAGTCGAGGGTTGCGACGACAAACGTCACCGCCGCCAGGAGCCCGACTGACAGAACATCCAGGTAATACGCAAGCGGAATAGCAAGAACAATCAGCGCCCGCAGTAGATCGGCTGAGATCATGGTCGCCCGCCTGTCCAGGAGGTCGGCAATTACTCCACCGTACAGACCAACGCTTAAGCGGCCAAACGCTCCTGCAGCGACAACGTACCCAGCGTCCGCACCAATCATCTCAACGGCGATCCACACAATTGCAATCTCGTGCAGGCGGTCGCCTATTGCTGAGGAGAACTGGCTGAGCCAAAGAAACAGCAGCTTAACGTCTACTTGCCTTTTTCCCGCTGGCGGATTCATGTTTGCACGCGTGTTTACGCTCTTATGTCCCGCTGATCTCAGAATCGAGTCTCAGGTTCTTGCCGTGAATAAACTTTCTGGGAAAGGCTGACAGATCCAGGCCAATCAGGCAGCGGGCATTTACCGCCCAGCCATCGAATGGGCGGATACCCGCAGCATGCTCTGCCGCGGTAGGCGCGCCGGGCCGCCGGAAAGTTAACACCCCGCAGGTTCCGCAGAAGTAGTCGATCGCGGTGTAAGAACCCCACCGATAGGTAGTCAGCTCTGCCAATGAAGTCTGCAATTCTAACGCATCGTTTGCAACGCGGACGTTGAGTGTCGCGCGCATCGCGCAAATGGAACAATCACATTCACGCAGATGGGTGATCCTCGCACGCACCGAAAATCTCACCGCCCCGCAGTGGCAACTTCCCGAATAGGTCTTCACCGGCGCCGGCCCGGGAGGGCACACACAGCCTCCAGTTGCCTCATTACTCAGCCGTCAACTGGATCGCTTCCTGGTGAATGGCTCCCGTATCCCCTATCCGGTCCCAGGGTGCACTCGAACCTACCCAGGAATGATGGGCGACACGCAGCGATTCTCCACCCTCCATTATTGATCCGGCCGGTACGATCATCGCGTGCAAGGCATCGCTGGCAATGGGCATGGGTGAACCGCATCGCGGACAGAAACTGGTCTTCCAGTGGCTGTCCGGCTTTTGCCAGGTGACCAGCCCATCCCCGCCCGCTACCCATTCAAAACTGTCTTGCGGACAGATAGCTACCGCAATCCCGTTCCGGCCGGAGCCCCGTCGGCAAATGGAGCAGTGACAACAGAATATCTCTGCCAGCTGCACTGAGATCCTGTATCTGACCCCGCCGCAATTACACTGTCCCTTCATTACACACCCTCCTCATAGTAGTGCGTGATCATGGTGTCGTAGAGCTTCACTAACTCCTGGTGTTCAAGGTCATAGGGATTGCATTTGCTGACGTAACACTCCAGCGCGTCCATGGCGCTATGCCATCCGGCAACAATTCCCGCCCAATGTGTGCCAGGCCCCCCCGGCTGGTGAGCGCTGATCGGACCTTCCCTCTCAAGAACGTGTATCGGGCATGCAAAATCCGGCCGCAGCACGTCGCGCAGCAGCAGCGTCGTTTTGAAATTACAATCCGTTAACTCGAACTCAGTAGTGCCGCCGTCGTCCGCCGCAAATACAATCTGACGCATGGGCTCAAACCTGGCGATATGGCCGGCATACGCACCTTCAAATACAAAACGGGCGCCCGCTTCGGACCTCATTTCGGTCTTCGTAAACCACTGCGAGATCCCCCTGCTTGTACTCACTGCGGACCAGACTACAGACAGCGGCGACTCCAGTTCTCTGCTGATTTGTAAGGTGTGCGCATCGATAAATCTTGCCAGCCGGGGAAGCGCGGCAAGCAACTGCCGCCAGCTGTCAAATCCATATGAGCGTGCCAAAGCCAGCTGGACCTGCTGCAGACCAACGTCTCCATCCGGAAAACATGAATGTACAACCCGCGCCGCGTCAGGATCTTTTTGCTTGTACGCTTTCAGGACACGTTTTGCTTCTTTGCGCAAAAACTCGTCGTTTGCACCTTGTGTGGGAAGTGGGTTTTTTGACATGTGCCCCCTTTCTGATTCACTGGTGCCCGCGTTCCAGACAAGAAAGAGGAAAATAGATTTCGCCAGATGGGTTTAACCCTTCCCGCGGGCCGGAAGCTCTCTGACTAGCTGCTCATAGGCTATCAAAAGTGTCGGGCGGGTCAAGGGAAACCCTGCGCCCGCGTTTTAAAGGCGCAACCTCATCTCCAGGTTGCCGCGCGCATAGCGCTGGTCCTGATAGGTGCCGGTGGAGACAAACCCAACCGCCTCATACAGGCCCAATGCCGGGCCGAGCACCGTGTTGGTGACCAGCCGCAGTTCTTCAGCACCGCGTTCACGGGCAAATGCCAGGCAGGCATCCATCAGCAGGCGGCTGTAACCACGGCCCTGGTGTTCCGGGTCTACCGCCATTTTTGCCAGTTCAAATACACCCTCTGATTCCCGCAGCAGCGCCACGGTACCCACCACCTGCGCGCCGGTCAGCACAAAAAAGATCTCCCCGCCGCGGTCGATGGCATAAGCCTGGGGGTTGTCCAGCGCCAGGCGGTCTTCCGGCTCCACCGCAAAGTAGGTCTCAATCCACTGATAGTTCAGGCGCGCGAAGTCTGCGGCGTACTCCGGGTGGTAACCCACCACCCGCGCGCCGTCCGCGTGCGGGCCCGCATCAACCTTGTTCACTGGGCCAGCCAATCGATGATGCGCGGGTTTTCCTCAACCGGGTAGGTGTGTGAAAGGTCCTCTATTTCCCGGTACTCAACTTCCGCGCCCGCCGCGGTAAAGCTGTCCCGGGCGCTGCGCGCCATATCCACCGGGAACATCCAGTCCAACGCGCCGTGCATAATGTACATGGGCAGGCCGCGCAGCCGTTCAGCGTCCGCCACCTCGGCCAGCATCGGGTGAAACGAGGCGGAACTGGGTGCCAGGTGGGTAAACGGTGATTCACTCTGCAGCCCGGACACATAACTGAACGTGCCGCCGTCGGACATGCCGGTCAACAGCACGCGCTTTTCATCCACGTTCCAGTGCTGCCTGGCGTAGGCCACCATGGCATGCAGATTTTCCGAGTCCACATCCGGCCCCATCAGCGACCAGGTGCCTTCCTTGGAAGTCGGGCTGATGACAATGACGTTACGCGAGCGCGCGGTGCGCAGCCAGGTCCACAGAAAACTGCGTCCATGGCCGCTGCCGCCGTGTAACGCAACCACCAGCGGTACGCGCTCGTTGTCGTAGTACTCGGGCACATACATGGAAAAACCACCCCGTTCGTCGGAGCTGTTGGATGCATGCATGACGCCAACGTGTTCGCGGCCGGCGTCGGCTGCGGCAATGGTCTGCTGCAGCGCTTCGTCCTCCCGCTGTTCGGGATTGAGAAAAAAGCGGCTGACCGGCGGCAGCATCTGCGCCACCGGGTAAATGGCTTCCGTGGCTTTGGTGTTGTAACCCATGGCGCGGTAGGCCGCCATGGCGGCGTTGCTCTGGTTCTGGGCACTGAGGAAGTCGTTAAAACTCTGCATCGCCAGCGACGCCGCCTTGTCTACTTGCGCGGCAAAACTCTGCAGGTGCTCCGGCCAGGTGACCGCCGCAAATGTTTCCATGCCTTCTTTGAGGGGCGCGCGGTAGGGTTGCAGCTGCTCCATCAGGTTCGGCAGATTGGGCGGATGCATATGCCGGCCGGCGTGGCTGAGCACTTCTATGGCGGTCAGCAGGGGCGGAATCAGCGCTGTGGTCGCTTCCAACAGGGGGTCGGTGTCTTCCATGCGCTCAACTATACATCGATATTGCGCTGAAGGCTGTTGTATAGTCTGGACGGACACTGTGTCAGACGAGGGAAACATGGCCGCTGCAGACCGCGAATTTGACCGCAGCTTCGACCGCAAGAAGGAAGACGTGGGCAACGTGCAATTGCTGGAACACGTGAACCTGACCGTGCCGGATCAGACCATCGCGTCAATGTTCTACGTCACCGGCCTGGGGTTCACCAGGGATCCGTACATCGACTTCGGCACCTTCAATATGTGGGTGAACCTGGGCGACCAGCAGTTTCACCTGCCGACCAGTAAAGCCCAGGTATTGCGCGGCCACATCGGCGTGGTGGTGCCGGACCTGGACGGTCTGCAGAAACGGCTGAAGTTCGCGGCCAAGGGTTTGGAGGGGACAAAATTCCAGTGCTCCGAGGGTGACGGCCATCTGCTGCTGACCTGCCCCTACGGCAACACCCTGAAGGCTTACCCATCCAGCGCTTACGCGGACATGGATCTGGGCATGCCTTACGTACAATTGGACGTGCCGCCCGGCACCGCAGACGGTATCGCCCGCTTCTATCAACAGGTGCTGAACTGTCCGGCGCAGACCGAAGGCACCACCACACGGGTCAGCATGGGACACAACCAGCAGCTTGTGTTCAGCGAGACGGATGCGCAGATACCCGCATACGACGGCCACCACATTGCCATCTATGTCGCCAACTTCTCCGGCCCGCATGCCTGGCTGCAGTCACGCGGCATGATCAGCGAAGAATCGGATCAGCACCAGTACCGGTTCGTCAACATTGTTGATCCGGACAGCGGCGAGCTGTTGTACGAACTCGAACACGAAGTGCGCGCCCTGTCCCACGCCATGTACCGGCGGCCGCTGGTTAACCGCAACCCGAACACCAACTTTTTCACCTACCGACGAGGCAACGAACAATTCACGCCGCAATAAGGCGCGAACCCCGCGGGTCAGACCACCATTCCAACATGGGCGGCTGACAAGAGAGCGGACAAGACAATAATATGAGCCAAGCTGTTAATTTTTTTGCCGCGGAAAGCGAGCCTTACTATCTGCCTTTGGCGGACGAAATTGAAATCTTCCGCGCCGCTTACAGCGCGCGTTTACCGGTGTTGCTGAAAGGCCCCACCGGCTGCGGTAAAACCCGCTTTGTTGAACACATGACCTGGCGCCTGTACCGCGAGACCGCCAACCCGCTGGACGTGCCGCTGGTGACGGTGTCCTGCCATGAAGATCTCACCGCCACCGATATGGTGGGCCGCTATCTGTTAAAAGGTGATGAAACCGTCTGGACCGACGGCCCCCTGACCCGCGCCGTGCGCACCGGCGCGATCTGCTATCTTGACGAAATTGTTGAGGCGCGCAAAGACACCACCGTGTTGATCCACTCCCTGACGGACCACCGGCGCATTCTGCCGATCGACAAAACCGGCGAACTGGTTGCCGCACACCCGGAGTTCCTGCTGGTAATTTCTTACAATCCCGGTTACCAGAGTGTTTTAAAGGATCTGAAACCCAGTACCCGCCAGCGTTTTGTCAGCCTGGAATTCAACTATCCCAGCGTCGAAGCGGAAGCCGCCATCATCGCCCACGAAAGCGGTATCGCCAACGACAGCGCTGAGCGCCTGGCGGTGATCGGCGAGCGGGTGCGCAACCTGAAACAACACGGTTTTGAGGAAGGCGTCAGCACGCGTCTGCTGATTTACGCGGGTGAACTCATGTCAGCCGGCATTGATGCCCGGCGCGCAGCAGACGTGGCCATCATCACCGCGGTATCGGACGACAGCACGGTGCAGCAGGCGGTGGCTGATATTGTTGACGTCATTCTGCCCTGAAGCCGCTGATGCAAACCCTGGCGGAGCAGGAAGAAACCCTGGCGCTGTTCACCGAAGGCATTGCCGGCCGCTACTTTCACATTGCCGCCTCGGACGAATTCGCCAACGCGCGGCGCCTGGCCCTGGGTGCTGACGGTACCGGCCAGACCAGCGATACCCTCTACCTGCCTGAACATCTGGATGCGCCGGACCGCGCCGCCTACCGGGTGCTGGTGATGGAACAACTGGGCCTGCGGGAGTGCGGTACCTTTTCTTTCCGCCTGTCCAGGGCGCTGCAGCAGGTGCCGCTGCTGGCCCGCCGCTATGTGGAACCCAAAGGCATTTCACCCCGTTCCGGCGACTACCACCTGCTGTTCGGCAGTTTTGCCCAGCCCGGCCTCGCCGCGGAGCTGTTCAACCTGCTGGAGAAAGCGCGGGTACTGGGCCATCTGCGGCGCACCTACCCCGGCCTGCGGCGTCATATTCACAACTACCACCAATACCTGTTAGGCGCGCCGGCATCCACCGATGCGCTGGTTACCGGCCACAGGCACCTATGGGGGGAACCCGGTGACCACACTGAATGGCAGCCGTTGACCGCGGCCATGGACAGCCTGCAGCAGCCCGGATGCAGTGTCTACGACAGTGTCGAACACCTGTGCGCGCTATACGATACGGTGGCGGCCGGCTACATCTTTACCGAGACCTCCCGTTATGCACCCCAGGAAGAATCCCTGCCGGACTGGTTAAACCGGGAAGCCCGCATCGAAGAATGGAAAGAAGACCTGCAGGGTCTGGAGATGGCCCTGGCCGTGGAGATGCTGGAGGCTGAAGAACTTGACGCCGAGCGTGGCGACACCGGCGACGCCGCCATCCGCGAGGCGGACGTGGATATCAAGTCCCTGCAGGAAGAGCGGGATACCATGAAACGCCGCATCGATATGGAAACGTCCTCGGTGCAGCACGCGCTGGGCGCTGACCGATCCAACGCGCGCAGTTTCCGCTATGACGAATGGAGCTACCTGCAACACCGTTACCTCACCCATCACTGCCGGGTTTACGAAGAGCAGTTGCAGGCGGGCGCTGAGGACGAAGCGGCCATTCTCACCAGCCTCGGTGAGGTTATCCGCAGATGGCAACCGCTGGTACAGAAGCAGCTGGAGCAGATCCGTCCCACCGGCCTGCAGCGGGTTACCCGGGTACAGGACGGTGACGAGCTTGATCTGAACGCAATTATTGAGGCGCGCCAGGATATCCGCGCCGGCCAGACCCCGGACGAACGCTTCTACTCCCGCAAGGAGCGTATGCACCGGGATGTGTGCGCGGCATTTCTGGTGGATTTATCAGCGTCCACCGATGACCCGATAGATCCGCCGCCGCCGCGGGACTGGTCGGACTACGACGAAGACGACGCCAACCTGCGCGACCCCTGGGACGATGCTGACGACGACCCGTTGGAAGACGAGCCCAAACGCAAAATCATCGATATCCAGCGGGAAGCCATGGTGGTCATGGCAGCCGCGCTGGATGCCCTGGGTGACAGCTACGGGATCTACGGTTTTTCCGGCTACGGCAAAGACAACGTGGAGATATTTGTCGCCAAGGAGCCGGAGCAGCCGTTTTCCCAGCACACCATGCAGGCGATAGCCGCCATGAAACCCAAACGCTCCACCCGCATGGGTCCGGCCATACGGCACAGTGTTCATAAGCTGATGCAATCCGGACACGCCATGAAAGTGCTGATGGTCATCAGCGACGGTTTCCCCCAGGACGCGGACTACGGCCCGGAACGCGGCAATCACGATTACGGGGTGGAAGACACCGCCAGAGCCCTGCAGGAAGCCCAGGCCAAAGGTGTGGAAACATTTTGCGTCACCGTTGACCGCTCGGGACAGGATTACCTGAAACGCATGTGCCCGGACGCGCGTTACCTGGTTATCGAAGAGATGGAAGATCTGCCGGATCAGTTAAGCAAGGTATATGCGTCGCTGACGGGACGGTAACAAAAAAGCCACCCCGAAGGATGGCTTTTATGCTTGATTCAGCAGTTAAAACCGCCTTGGCTTGCGCCTAATCGTCACCGCCGAAGGCCATGAACAGGTGCAGTAGTGACATGAACAGGTTGTAGATGCTCATGAACAAGGTGGTGGTGGCAATGATGTAGTTGGTTTCACCGCCGTGCACGATGGCGCTGGTCTGCCACAGGATCAGAGAGCCCATCAGAATCACAATACCGGCGCTGATCGCCAGCTGAAAAACGCCCAGGTCAAAAAACAGACCCAGCAGAATGGCGCCGATCATGGCCCACAAGCCGATCTGTATAAAACCGGCCATGAAGCTGAAATCCTTTTTGGTTACCAGGGCATAGCCGCTGAGCCCGACAAAGGCCACCGCGGTGGAGCCCAACGCCATCATTATACTTTGCCCCCCATGTGGTATGGCCATATAGATGCTGAGTACCGGGCCAACGTAAAAGCCGATAAAGCCGGTAAACAGAAATACCCACACCAGGCCCATGGCGCTGTTGGCGGTCTTGTGAATCACGAAGCTGAGGCCGATGACAACCGCAAGAAAAATAAACGGATTAATGGGGGTAATGCCCATTGCAGCGGCAACACCGGCGCAGACCGCGCTGAACGCCAGGGTCATCCCCAGCAGCATATATGTATTGCGCAGAACCTTGCTGGTTTCCAGGGCGGACAGGCCAGCAACAGAAGCATTCGAAATCGCTCGATCTACCATGCTAAATATGTCTCAAATTGTGGTCTAGATACGTATATTGGGCCAAAATCGGCGTTTTGCAAGCACTCTGATCTCATTCCGCAGCATAGGTCATTGCCAGCCTGCTTATTCCAATGAGGCATATTGGACCATCATTTTGACATAATAGTTGTCGGCGGCGGTATTGTGGGGTGCAGTATCGCCTATCACCTGGTCAGCGCCGCACAGACAACGCCACCCGCGGTGTGCCTGCTGGAGCGCAGCAAGCTGACCAGCGGCACCACCTGGCACGCAGCCGGTCTGGTGGCTCAGTTGCGCGCCTCCGCCAACCTCACCCGCCTGGCCGGGTACAGCGGCCGGCTCTATGAACGGTTGCAACAGCAGGGTGAGCCGCTGGGCTTCAAACGTCCGGGCGGACTCACCCTGGCCGCCAACGCAGACCGCCGTTTTGAGCTGCAGAAACAGGCTGCCATGGCGCGGCACAACGGCATCAACTGCGAATGGCTGCCCGCCGCCGCCATCAGTGAACGCTGGCCCCAATTGCACTGCGATGATCTGGCCGGGGGCGTCTACATGCCCGAAGACGCCCAGACCAATCCGGTGGACACTACCCTGGCGCTGGCCCGCCTGGCGCGCGCTGACGGTGCCGAGATCAAAGAAGACACGCCGGTCACCCGGCTGCTGGTGGATAACGGCCGTGCCTGCGGCGTGGCAACTGCCACGGATCACTTCTACGCCAACCAGGTGGTGTTGTGCGCCGGACTGTGGACCCGGGACCTGGGTGCCGCGGTGGGCGCCAACTTCCCGCTTTACCCGGCGGAGCACTTTTACGCCGTCACCGAGCCGCAGCCGCTGGCGGAGGGGTTGCCTATCGTGCGGGTCCCGGACCACGGTGTGTATATCAAACCCGACGCCGGCCGTCTGCTGATCGGCTGTTTTGAAAGCCGCGCCAAACCCATCGATCCCGGCAGTCTCGGCGCAGACTTCAGTTTTGCCGAGCTGCCTTTTGACCTGGAGCATTTTGCCCCCTACCTGCAAAACGCCCTGCAGCGCTTACCCGGGGCTGAGGCAACAGGCATCCGCACCTGGTTCAACGGCCCCGAGAGTTTTACCCCGGACGGGCGGTACCTGCTGGGTGAAAGTGCAGAAGTGGCGCAACTGTTTGTCGCCGCCGGGTTTAACTCCATTGGCATTCAATCCGCCGGCGGCGTCGGCCGGGTGATGGCTGAATGGATGCACAACGGACGCCCGCCCATGGATCTGTGGGAGGTGGACGTGCGCCGTTTTCAACCGCTGCACAACCGCAAGGCTTTTCTTGTCGACCGCACCGCGGAAAGCCTGGGCCGTCTGTATGCCATGCACTGGCCGTTTTTGCAGCCGGACAGCGCCCGCAACCAACGCCAATCGCCGCTGCACAACGCGTTGCAGGCCAACGGCGCCTGTTTCGGCGAGCTGGCCGGCTGGGAGCGGCCTAACTGGTACGCTG
>JANQOA010000398.1 GCA_028279305.1 Pseudomonadales bacterium | reverse complement strand
TCTCGTCGCGTATGTGGCTGTCGTACATGCCGCCGTGTGCAGCCGCTACTTTGGCCAGGGCAATCACCTCGTCCACGTCCGCAAAACTGCCCGGGGCATAAAACAGGCCGGTGGAAAGGCCCAGCGCACCCGCCTGCATATCCGCCGCCAGCAGCGCCTGCATGGCCTGCAGTTCGCCCGCGTCCGGGGCGCGGGCGGCGTTGCCCAGCACCACCGTACGCAAACGCCCGTGCCCGCTCCAGATGCCGGTGTGTGTGCCCAGGGGCATCTGTTCTAACAAGCCCCGCAACGTTTTGGTGGCAAGCCGGCCGCCGCTGCCGTCGTTGCCGATAAAGGCGGTGGTCACTCCCTGGCGCAGATACGCTTCATTGAGTGCTGAAGCAGGTTCACTGAGATCGGCCGTCAGATGAGTATGAGGATCGATGAACCCCGGTGAAACGACTAATCCCGCGGCATCGATGCGGCGTACGGCCGCGGTGCCCCGTGCAGGACCCACATAGACAATGCGCCCGTCGTCAACTTCCACCACCGTATCTTCAACCGCTTCTTCCGCCGCTTCTTTCGCCGCTTCTTCCGCCGCACCGGAGCCGGTGCCGTCGAAGACCCGCCCGCCTGTTATCAACAGATCGATCCGTGTTTTGTTGTCCAGCAGCACCTGCACCATGGTGTCCGCAAAGTGCCGGGCGGAGTCGGTAATTTCTTCCGGATTGGCGCTGTCGCCCACTTCATAGGTAACAGAGGGAATGCCAAAGCGCGCAAACATATAGTTTTTTGCCGTTGGCCTGCCTTCGTTGTGGCGCCGCTGCTGTTCAAACTCATACACCTGCGGCGGCGCGGGTATCCGCAGCCAGCGGGTGGCAAAGCCGCCATGCTGCCGCTCCTCTTCAACCGACTGGGTGTAAAACACGTTCTTGAAGGTGGAGTGGAAATCCAGAAACAGCCGCGGCGGCCGCCCGGCCGCGGCCAGGCGGTCTATTTCATCCCGCAGCGCCCGGGTTTCCGGTTGCGTAAACGGGCCCCAATCCCGGTTCAGGTCAATATGCCCCAGACCGTGGCGCCAATGCCCCAGCGCCACCCCGTCGGGGTTCATCAACGGCACCATGACAATATTGGTGGACCGGTAAAACTCACACAACACCGCGGCGGCTGTGCATTCCGGCCCCGCCCCTTCCATCAGCCGTTGTACAAACGCATACATACCCAAGGCGCCGGTCACTTCCGGCGGATGCTGCCGGCCCACCAGCAACACGGTCCGCTGCGCCCCGGGATTGGTTTCCAGCAGATGAATCGGCCGCCCCGCCACCGACCGGCCGATGACCCGGCTCTGCACGCCCGGATGTGTCAGCAGTTGTTGATACCATGTGTTGTACCAGTCCGCGGTCAGCAGCGGCTGCCCGGCCACCCACAGGGGCTGGCTTTCCTTGCGCAGTTTTAAGGTCACCGTGCGGCCGTTGTCCCCCACCTGTACCTGGGCCGGCGGCAGGCGGCTCCAATCAAGCCCGTTGCGGCTCACCTTGGGCCAGTAGCGGTGCTGATGCAGACTGTACTCTATGGTGACGCTGACCGGCCCCGGCCCGCCCGATACTTTGAATGCATACCAGGGACTGTGGTTGATCGGCTGATCTTCAGGACTGTTGAGCAGATGGAAAGCACCCTCCGCCAGCACCCGGCATTGACCCAGCCGGGCGCCGTCAAAATCCGCGTGTAATTCAAAAGCCGTGCTGGCACACGGCGCGGGCAGGTGGTCGGATAAGGGTGCGTCGCCGGGGGCCTGGCAGGCCGCCAGCACCAGGCCCGCACAGGTCCACAGCAATCGCTTCATGCTTACAGCTTAACGCGAAAGTCCATGTAGATATAACGGCCGCGGTTGGAATGCAGGCTGCCGAAGTAGCCAAAAGACTCGTCCGCCACCGGCGGTTCTTCATCAAACAGATTGCGTACGCCCAGGCGCAGCCGGGTCTGTTCAGCGAAGCCGGTCTCAAACTCGTAGTCCACATACACGCTGATGGTCAGGTAGTCGTCCACCGGCAGCAACGTGCCCGGCGCGGCGGTGTCGCCGTCCGCGCTGACACTGGTATCTATGACATCGTCCACCCAGCTGGCGAATACCCCGGCAGCCCACTGTTCCCGGCTCCACAGGGCGG
>JANQOA010000388.1 GCA_028279305.1 Pseudomonadales bacterium | reverse complement strand
ACGCCGACGACTTGTCGGGCAGATGAGCGCTGCTGATGCGCTGGCGCAGATCCGCCAGGGCCTGTATACCGGCGCGCATGTTTTCTTCGGTGCGGAACACGCCAAAACTGTTCTGCATCACGGTTTGCAGTTCTTTCTTCAGGGCCGGCACGGATTCACCCTGGGTGGACTCCTCCCAGCGGTTGAGGCGGCTCAGCGCGGCTTCCAGATCAGTGTCGCTGGCTTCCCGGTGGGACACACCCTGGCGCATGACTTCTTCAATGTGCAGGCCGGCAGCACGGCCGAAGACCACCAGGTCCAGCAGCGAATTGCCGCCCAGGCGGTTGGCGCCATGCACGGACACACAGGCTACTTCCCCCGCCGCGTACAAACCCTCTATCTGCTCGTCCTCACCGGCGCTGTTCTGCGTCAGGGCCTGGCCGCTGACCTGAGTGGCGATGCCGCCCATCATATAGTGGCAGGTGGGCACCACCGGGATAGGCTCTTTGATCGGGTCTACATGGGCAAAGGTACGCGACAGCTCCAGGATGCCGGGCAGACGGCTGTTCAACACGTCTTCACCCAGATGATCCAGCTTTAACATCACGTGATCCGCTTCCGGTCCGCAGCCGCGCCCTTCAAGGATCTCGATGACCATGGACCGGGCCACCACATCACGGCCGGCCAGGTCTTTAGCAGTGGGCGCATAGCGTTCCATGAAACGCTCGCCGTCTTTGTTGATGAGGTAGCCGCCTTCACCGCGGCAGCCTTCCGTGACCAGTACCCCGGCACCGGCAATTCCGGTGGGGTGGAACTGCCACATTTCGATATCCTGCTGGGGAACGCCTGCGCGCAACGCCATGCCGACCCCGTCACCGGTGTTCATCAGCGCATTTGTGGTGGAGGCATATATGCGTCCGGCACCGCCGGTTGCCAGCACGGTGGCGCGGGAGCTGACATAGACCACTTCGCCGTTTTCCATGCAGATGGCGATCACGCCGACAACGACACCGTCCTGGTTGCGCACCAGGTCTACCGCAAACCACTCATTCAGAAAGGTGGTGTTGGCCTTGAGGTTGGCCTGATAGAGCGTATGCAGCAGGGCGTGGCCGGTGCGGTCCGCCGCGGCACAGGTACGCGCAGCCTGGCCGCCCTTGCCGAAGTCCTTGGACTGGCCGCCGAACGGGCGCTGGTAAATCCGCCCCTCCTCGGTACGGGAAAACGGCAGACCCATATGCTCCAGCTCGAACACCGCCTGAGGGCCTTCGGAGCACATGTATTCAATAGCGTCCTGATCGCCGATGTAGTCGGAACCCTTAACCGTGTCGTACATGTGCCAGCGCCAATCGTCATTGGGATCTTCACTGGCGATGGCACAGGTGATGCCGCCCTGGGCGGAGACGGTGTGCGAGCGGGTTGGAAATACCTTGGAGATGACCGCGGTCTTCAGCCCGGACTGGGCCAGTTGCAGGGAAGCGCGCATACCCGCGCCGCCGCCGCCGACGATCACGCCGTCGAACTCCATTTTTCTGATTCTTGCCATAATTGTTTCCGGAAACTTCTTAGAACTGCCAGATCAGGCGCAATGCCCACAGCAGATATACAAACAGGGCCAGCAGACAGACCATCTGGTAGACAAAGCGGATGGCGGTGGCCAGACCGCCTATATGCGCCGGCCGCAGGTAGTCGGTGCCGATGGTCCACATACCGATCCAGCCGTGCGCAATGGTGGAAAGGATGGCCAGGGTACTGAAGACCTGCATGGGGGTGGAGAGGAAAAACGCTGACAGCGCAGCATGGTCGAGGGGTGCTGCGGTGAGGAAAAAGCCCAACATGCAGAAGGTATAAGCGGCCAGCACCACCGCGGTGACCCGCTGGATGACAAAGTCAGCCAGACCGCTGCGGGTGAGGCTGAGAACCTGAGTTACCATAACATAGCCCCCAACACGGCGGTGGCCAGCAGCGAAATGATAATCACCGCCACCGCGCCGTTTTTAGCCGCGGCATAAGTGTCGCCGATGTGAAAATCCAGCAGCAGGTGTTTAACCCCGGCCACGATGTGGAACATGAGCACAAACAACAGCCCGAATAGGACAAATGCCGGGAACGGCTGATGAATCATCTCCGCCGCCTGGCGGAACCCTTCCGGTGAGGACAGCGCCATATCCAGCGCATACAAAGCAAACGCAACCCCCACAAACAAAGCGCCGCCGGTGATACGGTGCGAAATGGACACTATCGCCGCCAGCGGCTGTGGGAACAGGTTCAGATTGACAGGTCTATCTGTCTTCATGGATTGTTTTTCCAGTTGTCAAAATCAGTATTTATTGTTCTGTTCTTTACTATTCGTACTTGTACTTTCTTTTCCGCGCACAGTTCTTCTTCCGCACACAGTTTTTCCGCGCACACTCCAGCACTGCGAACCCGCAAGGGGGGAAGTGCTAGATGGACGGCGGGGAATTCTGCCTAGCGCGCGCGGCGTAATTTTAGTAGGCCTTGAAGGTAATTGAAAGAAAATCACCGGGACCCGTGAGCTTTTCTGGCATCCATGCGCAATTGTGGTAGGATGCGCGCGCTTGTGGGGACTGGATTTCCAGAATGTTTCGCAAAATGCGTACATTACGCGCTATTTCTCGACCGGTAATAACCGCCCTGGCGTGCGGCGGCGCGCTGACCGCGACCCCCATAAGCTGGGCCTCTGATAACGTTGCGCAAGATACCGCCGCAGCCGGCCTGAAGCCTGCGGTCTCCCCCATCGAAATTGAAGCTGACCGTTTTACCGTTTACCTGGCCGATGAAAAAGCCATCTGGCAGGGCAACGTGGTGGCGAATCAGGGCAACTACACGTTCCGCACCAGCCTGCTGACCCTGCATCTCGACCAGATTGGCGACGCGCCCGATGCTGCCGACGGCGATGACAGCAACAGCTCCGAACGGCAGCGCGACGCGTTCCGCCTTAGCGCCAGGGAACTGAAGTACAACCTGAGTGAAGGCCGTGTCACCGGCGCCGGCGACAGCGAGCTGCGCCGCGGCAACGAAGTGCTGCGCGCGGATGAGATCACTTACCTGGTCATGGACCGGGTGGCGCACGGGGTGCCGACGGAACAGGGCCGGGTCTCGGTGCAGTTCTACGGCAACCCCGGACAGCCGTTGCTGCCGGGCAGCCTGGGCCGTCCGCGGCGCGGCGCTGAATAACCGCCCGGCGACAAAGTTGCCGCTGATCAAAAGACACCGTAGCTAGTATTTGACAGTTCTAGCCGGCGTCTAATAGGCTGCAAAGTTCAGGCCGCCGCCATTCAAAGCGGCTTCTTAAACGGCCAAAACAAAAAATTCGCACCAGGAAAGGCAGCGCTTAAGACCTGGTCATTGCCTGGGTGCGTGCTGGACGATAACGACATAAAACCTGAAACCGTCACGACGATAAAAATCAAGGTTTCAAGCTGGGAGGATACATGGCGAACCAAGCCACGAAGACGGCAACCCTATCCATAGAGGGCGAAGCTGACGCAATAGAATTGCCCGTATACCAGGGCGCGGAAGGCCCTGATGTGATTGATGTGGGTAATCTCACCAGCAAGGGTTACTTCACTTATGATCCGGGGTTTGTCTCCACCGCGGCCTGCGACTCGGAAATCACCTACATCGACGGTGACAACGGCGTGCTTCTGCACCGCGGGTATCCTATAGAGCAACTGGCTGAGCAATCCGATTATCTGGAGCTGTGTTACCTGCTGCTGAACGGTGAACTGCCGGACCGCACCCAACGGGACGGCTTTGTCGATATCATCAAGAACCACACCATGGTGCACGAACAGCTGCGCCACTTCTTCAACGGCTTCCGCCGCGATGCACACCCCATGGCCATCATGTGCGGCGTCACCGGCGCCCTGTCCGCCTTCTATCACGACAGCCTGGATATTGACGATGCGTCCCACCGCAAGGTGACCGCCCACCGCCTGATCGCCAAGATGCCGACCCTGGCGGCCATGAGTTACAAATATTCCCAGGGGCTGCCTTTCATCTATCCGCGCAACGATCTCAGCTATGCCGAGAACTTTCTGCATATGATGTTTGCCACACCCTGTGAAGACTATGTAGTAAGCCCCACCATCGCGCGGGCCATGGACCGTATCTTCCTGCTGCATGCCGACCACGAGCAGAATGCCTCAACCAGCACCGTGCGCCTGGCCGGTTCCACCGGCGCCAATCCCTTTGCCTGTATTGCCGCGGGGATTGCCGCCCTGTGGGGGCCGTCCCACGGCGGCGCCAACGAAGCGGTGCTGAACATGCTGGACCAGATCGGCAGCGTGGATAACATCGACAAATACATCAAAAAAGCCAAAGACAAAGACGACCCCTTCCGCATCATGGGCTTCGGCCACCGGGTGTACAAAAACTACGACCCGCGAGCCAAAGTGATGCAGGAAACCTGCCGCGAAGTGCTGGCGGAACTGGGCGTGGAAGACAATCCGACCCTGCAGATGGCGCAACGGTTGGAACAGATCGCCCTGGAGGATGAGTACTTTGTCGAAAAACGGCTGTACCCCAACGTGGACTTCTACTCCGGCATCATCCTCAAAGCCATCGGCATTCCGGTGGAAATGTTCACCGTGATTTTTGCCACCGGCCGCACCCCGGGCTGGATTGCCCATTGGAATGAAATGATCAGCGGCCCGTACAAGATCGGCCGCCCGCGGCAGCTTTATAAAGGTGCCGGCGCCCGGGACTACGTGCCGGTAGACAACCGCTAGGTTCTGTTCAGGCGCCGCAGCAGGCTGGACGTGTCCCAGCGTCCGCCGCCCTGCGCCTGCACGTCCGCGTAAAACTGATCCACCAGCGCCGTCAGCGGTAACTTCGCGCCCAGGTCGCGGCCGGTGCTGAGGGCAATATCCAGATCCTTGCGCATCCAGTCGACGGCAAAGCCAAATTCAAACTCATCCGCCGCCATGGTGCCGGCCCGGTTGTTCATCTGCCACGACTGCGCCGCCCCCTGGGCAATCACGTCCACCACCGCCGCCACATCCAGTCCGGCAAGCTGCGCGAAGTGCACACCCTCGGACAGGCCCTGCAACACACCGGCGATACAGATCTGGTTAACCATTTTGGTCAGCTGACCGCTGCCCAGCGGACCCAGCAAGGCACTTTTCTTGGCATAACAGGCCAGCACCGGGTCCACCCGGGTAAAGTCCGCTTCACCGCCGCCCAGCATGATGGTCAGCGCGCCGTTCTCCGCCCCCGCCTGACCGCCGGACACCGGTGCATCGAGAAACGCCACGCCGGCTGCCGCCGCAGCTTCCCCCACCTGCAGCGCCAGTTCCTGCGAGGCGGTGGTGTGGTCCACCAGCACGCTGCCGCTGGACATACCCGCCAACGCGCCCTGGGGGCCCAGCGCCACCGCACGCACATCGTTGTCGTTGCCGACACACATGAAGACAAATTCTTTGCCCTCAGCCGCCGCCGCCGGTGAGGCCGCGGCCGCTGCACCCGGCAACGGGTAAGTCTGCAACCACCGCTGCGCCACTTTCGCGGTGCGGTTGTAAACCGTGACCCGGTGCCCGGCCCGGGCCAGGTGACCGGCCATGGGAAAACCCATGACCCCCAAGCCAACAAATGCCACATCCAAGGCAGCGGCGCCCGCGGAGTTTTCAGCAGCCATAAAAAATGCCCGTACCGGAAAGTACGGGCATTTTGCATCAGGCGGTGACCGTCTGTCTCGGCACAGCCGGGGGATTTACATGATGACGGTGTCTTTGTGGAAACCCTGCTCGCTGAGCATGCCGCGCAGGGTTTTTAACGCGTCCACCTGAATCTGGCGCACCCGCTCGCGGGTCAGGCCAATGGCCTTGCCTACTTCTTCCAGCGTGGTGACGTCGTGACCGCGCAAACCGAAGCGCCGGCAGATCACATCCAGGGATTTTTCCGGCAGACAATCCAACCAGTCGCTGATGTGTTC
>JANQOA010000367.1 GCA_028279305.1 Pseudomonadales bacterium | reverse complement strand
TTGGCAAATCCCCGCGGGTTCAGCACGCCGTAGGCTGCCGCAACCTCGGTACTGACGTCGCTGAGCAGGGGAAAGTCCGCGCCTTCCGCAGCGGCAAAGCCGATGTTGTCGTCCAACGGATCAACGCTGACCATGTAATAACTGACGTTAAAAGCACGGATCAGGTGGCCGTTCTCCGCCAACGACTTGCATTCGATGGTGCAGCCGCGGGTATAAGCCTTGGGAAACCAGGCCAGCACCACCCAGCGCTGGCCGGCATGGTCAGCCAGGCTGTGGGTGTTGCCGTCGGTACCGGGCAGACTGAAATCGGGCGCCGCATCACCGGCCTGCAGTTGCGCCAAAGCACTGAAGCTGCCGCTGTAAAACAGCAGCGCCAATGCCCAGGAACAAGCCCGGCGTAGGGTGCCGCGCATGGCTAGAGCATCTCCGCGGCAATCATCTCCAGCGCCTCGGGTTGCTGGCAGCCCAGCAGCATGGAGGCCACATGACCTTTGCCGCCGGCGGTTTTCCAGCGCTCCAGGCGTTCCCTGATGCGGCCTTCGGGACCCACCAGATGACAGGCGTCGATCAGCTCAGCGGGTACCGCGGCAGCGGCTTCGTCTTTTTTGCCGGACAGGAACAGGTCCTGAATTTTCACCGCGGCGTCTTCAAAACCCAGCGCCTTGGCGTAGTTGTTGTAGAAATTCTTGTCCCGGGCGCCCATGCCGCCGATGTACAACGCCATGTTGGCGCGGATCGGCATCATACATTGCTCTACGTCGTCACCCATCACCACCGTCACAAACGGTGATACTTCAAATTGCGTCAGATCCTTGTCGCCGGCCCGGGCAAAACCTTTTTCGATGGGCTCCTGGAACACCGAGTATTTTTCCGGGTCCATCCAGATGGGGAAAAAGCCGTCACACACTTCCGCCGCGGCGGCGACGCCGTTGGGGGTGATGTTAGCGGCAAAAATCGGCACGTGCTCTTCACAGTGCAGGATACTTTTCAGCGGCTTGCCCAGACCGGTGGCGCCCGGACCGCTGTAAGGCAGCTGGTACAGTTCACCCTCAAAACTGGCTTTGTCTTCCCGGGCGATAATCTGCTTCATGATCTGCACGTATTCTTTCAGCCGCGTGATGGGTTTACCGTAGGGTACGCCGTGCCAGCCTTCGATCACCTGTGGTCCGGAAGCCCCCAGGCCGACAATAAAGCGGCCGCCGGAGAGCTCCGCCAGACTCATTGCGGTCATCGCCGTCATCGCCGGCGTGCGCGCCGGCATCTGCATGATGGCGGTGCCCACTTTGATGGTGGACGTCTGCGCCAGTATCCAGGCCGCGGGGGTGACGGCATCTCCGCCCCAGGCTTCAGCGGTCCAGACCGAGTCGTAGCCCAGAGATTCAGCATGGCGGATGGCATCCAGATTGATATTCACGCGGGCGCCGATGCCGCCGCCCAGAATTCCCAGTTTCATAACGGTTCCTTTTTTGGTTGTTTATTGGCTGTGTTGATTTATTTTCCCGTAAAGACCGGCTGCTTTTTCTCCACAAACGCCTTGGCGGCGTTCTTGTGGTCTTCGCTTAAACCCGAATGTACGTGGTGGGTGGCCTCAAGGTCCAGACATTCAATCACGTCTGCGCCCTGAGCCACGCGGTTAAAGTTTTCTTTCATGTAACGGTAAGCGATGGGCGGGCCGCTGGCCAGCCGCTGGGCCAGCGCCAGGGTCGCGGCGGGTAGTTCATCCGCCGGCACAACCTGGTTGGCAATGCCCAGGCGCAGGCACTCGGCGCTGTCCACCCGGTCAGAAAGATAATAGATCTCCCGGGCTTTGCCCTGGCCCACCAGTTGCGCCAGAAAATAGGTGCCGCCGTAGTCACCGCTGAAACCCACTTTGGCGAACGCGCTGGTGATGAAAGCGGTGTCCGCCATGATGCGCAGGTCTGCCGCCAGTGCCAGCGACAGCCCGGCGCCGGCGGCCGGCCCGGGCAGGCTGGCGATGACCGGTTTGGGCATGGTGTGCATGCGCCCGGCGGTATTACGCTGGTTCAGGCGCTGGTTGTGAATACGCTCATCCAGGCTGGCGGCGCGGGTGCCGCTGCCGGCGTCGCTGCGCGAAGCCATGCCTTTGACGTCCCCGCCTGCGCAAAATGCGCCGCCGGCACCGGTT
This sequence comes from Pseudomonadales bacterium, assembly GCA_028279305.1. Lineage (GTDB taxonomy): Bacteria > Pseudomonadota > Gammaproteobacteria > Pseudomonadales > Azotimanducaceae > UBA4421. The sequence continues at coordinate 729 of JANQOA010000367.1, read as the reverse complement.
ATAACAACACAGCGCACGTCAGCGGACCGCTCAGCATAGTCCAGGGCGCGTTCCAGGGCGGCGGTCATGGGACCGGACATGGCATTGCGCGCCTGCGGCCGGTTCAGGGTGATCACCGCAACGTTGTCTTCAACATACGCCAGGCAATCTTCAGTGCCGGTATCTATCTCTTCTTTCATTTCCTCTTCCCTCCTTTTTCGCGCTGGAAAACCAGCGCTGAATCAGCAACGTAAGGTTACCGGTCTCTGGCCTGCAGCCACCAGCCCATGGTGGTGGTCACCAGGGGTTCAGCGTCGTGTTGCACAAAGTGTGCGGCCTCGGGTGCGGTGACGATGGTGACATCAGCATCCACCAGATCCCAGGTATTGTTCAGGCCGTCTGAATGCAGGGCAAAATCTTTCAGCCCGTGGAAAATCAGCACCGGCATGTTGAGTCTGGGCAGGGCCGGCGGCGGGCTGCTGTCCGGGTCCGGCGGTACCGGATAGTTGGCTTTGTAGAAATTCAGCATGGCGTCAAAATCGGATCGTTGGAAAGCTTCCACATAGCGGCGCCGGGCGTCGGGATCCTGCACCCAGGCGGCCAGAGTGTCCGCTGTCATCGGCCCGCCGAACATGATGTCGGGGTCGCCGGGCCGGCCTTCGCGGAATACCCGGGCGTAGTCGCTGTTGGCGCGCTGCACCGGATTGTGCGTCAGTTCACGCAGCAGGTTGGTGGGATGCGGCACGTTGA
>JANQOA010000366.1 GCA_028279305.1 Pseudomonadales bacterium | reverse complement strand
ACGCCGATGGTCAGCGCGTCAATACGTGCTTTCAGCGCCGCCACTTCGTCAATCCGCTCGCTGACCAGCAGCGGCTTCAGCTTCTGCGTGGCGACGTTTGCCGCCTCCAGATCACCCGCCTTAACCGCCGCTTCGATGATGTCCAGCTGCGACAGGGCATGGTCAAAGGCGCTCATGACTCAACCGGCGCTGACGTTTGCCGCCGGATCTATCTGCACCCAGGCGGAACGCAGGGTATGCACCAGATCAGCCACCTCCGCCAGGGCGTCGGTGTCGTTGTCAGCCGCGGCGCGGAACAGGCGCCGTTGCATATAGTCGTACAGACTTTCCAGATTACCGGCCAGATCACCGCCTTTGCTGTGGTCGAGGGACGCCTGCAGGCCTTCCACAATATCAATACAGGCATTGATGGCACGCGCTTTGCCGGCCATATCACCCCGCTTGATGTAGCCCTGAGCCTGATTGATGCGGTCCTTGACACCCTGAAACAACAGATCGATCAACTGGTGGGGAGAAGCGGAGTCAATGGCGGTGGTAACGTCCAACTGCTGGTATTGTCTAACGTGGCTGTTCACTTATGTTCCAAATTCTTGCGTAAGGCGGTTATTAGGTTTAGCGGTCAATTACGGCAGAACTTTAGCTGTCATTGTCACGCCGGAAGCCCGGCAGGTTAGCCAGCTGCTGGTCGAGAAACTGGGAGGTGCTGTTCAAGGTGGAAATCAGCGCGTCCGCCGCGGCAAATTGGGTGCGCAGGCGATCCTCCAGCAGATCCATACGGTCGGAGAATTCCGCTGCCTCTTCGTTAATCTCATCTACGCGGTCGCCGAGGCTGTCCAGCTTGTTATCCAGGGTGCCGCCGAACTGGGTGAAGGTGGTGAGGAAAGAATCAATCTGGTTCATGACCCCGCGCACCAGGGTGACTGTGCCGCGGTCACCCACGCTGGTGCCTTGTACCAGCAATTGGATACCCGCGGCGGGATCAGCCACCGAAGAGGCGGCACGGCCCTGCTGGCCCTGGCCCACGGTTAAGCCCAGATCCGTGGCGGCGCCTGCGTTGGCAAAGGTCAGGTTCACCTGGGAACTGCTGCCGGTGGTGGCTGAGCTGAGCACAAAACGGTTGTTGGCGGCGTCAAAACTGACGCTCACGGTTTTCTCCAGCGCGCTGAGATTAGCGTCCGCGTTTATCTGACTCTGAATTTCCGCGGCCAGATCGGCACCGGTGCCGTAGGTGGCCTCGGTCAGCACCACGTCGCTGGACAGGGTGCCGTCGACACTGACCCGGAATGTGTTGTTGGCGGCGTCCACAACAATGTCACCGTCACCCAGGGTGGCCACCGACGTGCCTTTGTATACACCCCCCTGAGCCTGCACCGGACCGCTGGGAATGGACAGGAACTGGCCGGTGCCGGTGCCGGCGATACCGTTGACGGTGCCCTCAACATCGGTACCCACATTGTTTACGGCAGCGGATACCGCCAGCCCAAACTGCGCTTCGGAGTTGGTGTCGAGGCTGTCAATACCAATACTGGAACTGCCGCCGAAACGGGTGGACTTCAACAGCAGCTGCTGGTTGTCCGCATCGTAACTCACATCCACGGTCCGGCCGCTGCCTTTCAGGTTGGCATCCAGGTTAATCTTGCCTTCCAGTTCCAGCGCCAGTTCCGCGCCGTCCGCGTAGGTGCCCTGGGTCAGGGTGATGGTTTCGGATGCCACCCCATCCACGGTTACCGACAGCGTGTCGTTGTCGTCATCCACGGTAATGGTGCTTGCGAGCCCGGCGGTGGCTGCACCCGTCAGGGTGGCCTGGGTGGCGGCCTGGGTAATTTCCACCGCATAAGTGCCGGCCTGGGTGTCGTTCTGAAATCCGGTAAAGGAAATCTGACTGTCGCTGGCGCGGCGCTGGTCAGCCAGCAGCGCCAGCACATCGTCGGGGGATGCGGCCAACGCCTGTTGGAAGGTGGAGCTGTTGAACTGCAGTTGAAAGCCGCTGTTCTGATTGGTGGTGATGCCGATGTCCACCAGCGCGCGGATACTGTTGGAATCCACCTCCGCAACGCTGCGCGACAGGAAGCGGCGCAGCTGGGACATCAGCGTGCGCACCGTGGAATCGCCGGTCAGCAGGGCGCCGCCTTCATCCTCGTCAAACTCCGTTAGCTCGTCTGTCAGCGACTTGAGTTCGTTGTAGGCGTCGACAAAGGCCTGCATGTTTTCGGTAATGGCCGCCACATCCTGGCTGACGCTGATGGTTTCCGTTTTACCTTCCGAACCCGCCACTACATTAAATACAACCCCGGGAATGACCTCCGACACGACATTGGTCTCGCGGGTGATGTTAATACCGTCGATCACCACGGCGGCGTCGGTTGCCGCCACCGCCTGGCTGAGATGGGTACCCGGCGTGCTGGCCGCGGCATTAAATGCCAGGGCGCTTAAACCGGCGGTGGCGCCTTCGGTGACGGTAATCTCCATGGAGTGATCAGCGCCGGTCTGCTCTGAAGCCAGCACCAGGACAAAGCCTTCACCATCGTTGACGATACTCGCCTTAATACCCACGTCAGCAGTGTTGATGGCATCGCGGATGCCGTCCAGGGTGTTGTTACTGGCGTCGATGGCAATGGACACCGGTGCGCGTTCCGGATTTTCAGTAAACGAATCGTAGTTGTCGTCGACAAAGGTAGTGGTGCCGAAACGGATATCCAGGGTACCGTCACCCACCTCCTGGTCGATGGAGTCGTAACGGATGGAGGTTAAACTGTGCGCCCGCGCCGCGCTCAGCACTTCCACCGTATGGATGCCGGGTGCTGCAGCGGATCCCACCGTGGCGGTGACCACACCTTCATCGGTGGAGGTCACTGTGTTCAACAACAGGCTGCTGGAACTGCCCAGGGCATCAGCCGCGCTGTTCAGGGTATCAAGGCTGCTGCGGATGCTGCCGAAGGCGGAAATGCGGGCATCAAATTCGGCTTTTTTGGCATCCAGCCGCAGGTCGGTGGCTTCCCGTTCCGCGGCAATGATGTCTTCCACCAGTTCCGATGTGAGGAGCCCGGAACCCACCCCTAATGATTGAATAGAAGCCATAGCTGTCCGTGATCACGTAAAAGTCAGCGGCTGGCGCGCCCGGAGCCTGCTCTGGGCGCCGCCAGCCGCGGAACTTAAATCCTCGTGTTGATCAAACCCAGACTGGCTTCCAGATTGGAACCCGCCGCCGGGCCTGTGTTGTTGTTCGACACTTGCTGCAACTGGTTTTCCTGTTGCAGCTGCCTGATGTCTTTCAAGTTTCGTGCCAACCGCAACGCAGTCTCGTTGGGGATTTGTCGGATCACTTCCTGGGTGTTTTTATCCACCACGTGAACAATGGCGCGGCCAAGGTCTTCGTCCACCGTAAAACGCAGATCGCGCTGAAACGACTGTACATAGTCGTTCAATTGCGCAACCGCCCGCTCTACTCTCTTTTCCCGGTCGGCGGAAAAATTTGCCGAAGACTCCGCGGCTGCCTGCTGTTGTTGTTTGGCCGCCTGTTGAGCCTGACCCGCGGCATCCGGCAATACCTTGCCATCCGCGGTTGCCGCCTTTGCCGCCTGCACGGCATGGTCCGCAGCTGCGCTGCGGTTGCCGGCAAGGGCCTGGCTGCTGTCTACCGTTTTAATGTCGTTCATAACGGACCTCTAGAACGCTGCTGGTCGGGCTGAATAACCGGCCACCCTATTAGTCTGAAGAGTGGCCAGCTTAGTCAACCCGAACCCGTCGATTGCCCTAGGCTTACTGGAGCAGTGACAACACCAGCTGCGGCTGGGCGTTGGCCTGGGCCAGAATCGACACACCTGCCTGCTGCAGTACCTGAGTTCTGGACAACTCCGCGGTTTCCACCGCAAAGTCCGCATCCAGGATCCGGGACCGCGCAGCGGTCAGGTTTTCCACGTTGATGGCCAGACTGGTGACCGTTGAATCCAGGCGGTTCTGAATAGCACCCAGATTCGCCCGTTCGCGGTTCACGGAGTCCAGCGCATTGTCAATGGCAGACAGGGCGTCTTCCGCACCTGCCACCGTGGACAGATCCACTTCGGTGAGGAACTGGCCGTTGCTGGCGCCGCCGAATTCACCCTGTTCCAGGCCGACATTGGTCACGCCGGAGTCACCGTTGGAGGTACCGGCTGCAATGGAGAAAGAGCCCGCTGATTCCAGGGTTACCGTGGAGGTCACCACTTCAACCGTAGCGCCGGTTACATATACACCGGTGGTGGCGCTGGCATCCAGGCCTACCGCATCACCCAGCGCTTCGGATTCAACCCCAACGCTGATGTTACGGCCGTCTGCCGCGGTCAGCGTGATGCTGGTGCCGTTATCGCTGGCCACAACCCCGGTTTGACCGGAAATCAGGTTGATGGCGTCGATGGCAATGGCGCGGTTGGTATCGTCCGCCAGGGCTGTGTCGGTGCTGATGTCAGCGGTGGCCACACCGTTAATGGTGATGGCTTCTGACGCTACCGTGGTAACCGTCTGCGCGGTGCCGCCAACCAGGCTGGTGGCATTTACCGAAGCAGATACTCCGGACTGATCCGAAGAGCGGTTGATGGCTGCCGCCAGGGCAATACCGCTGCCGGCATTGTCAGAGTTGGAAGCGGTGTCGTCGGTGGCCAGAGAGGCACCGATGCTGACGCCGTTGATCACCACGTCACCGGCCACCAGCGCGTTTACGCTGCCGGTATTCGCCGCCTGCCCGACGCTGCTGACCGCTGCGGTGGTACCGCCGAAGCTGCCTGCAACCAGACCGGCATTACCGATGTCGCCGGTTGCTGAACCGTCGCCGCCGGCCAGCACAATGTCAGAACCGTCTTCGGAAATCAGCGTATAACCGCCTTCATAAGTACCGGCAGCCACAACACCCGTGGTGGCTGCGCTAACCGTAGTAAATGCCACTTCGATGTTACGGCCGTCAGCTGCCACCAGGCTTACCCCGGAGTTGCTGTCACCGCTGTCCACCGCCACTACGCCGGTCTGATCGCTGACCGTATTAATGGCCGCAACAACCGCGGCGCGGGTGGTGGTGGCATCGTCCGTGGTGTTCACGGAGATGGCGATATCGTTAATTGTGATGGTACCCGCGGTGGCCGAAGCGGTTATGGCGCTGCCCGCCACAATGTTTTCGTTCACTTCAGCGCGTACACCGGTCTGATCAGTGAAACGGTTGATGGCCGCGGTCTTCGCAATGGCAGACGCATCCGCGTTATCGGTGGAAGCCGCGTCATCCGTAGCGGAAGACGGCGTAATGGCCACACCGTTGATGATCAGGTCGCCGTTGCCGATGGCATTGGCGTCGCCGACCGCACTGATACCGGCGCCGATGCCGCCGCCGAGGTTTTCAACAGACACTTCGTTGATGGAAAAGGCTACCGTTTCACCTACGTTGGTGCCGATTTGCACGCTGGATGAGAAGCTGCCGTCCAGCAGTTTGCGGCCGTTGAAGTTGGTTTGATCGCTGACCCGGGCCAACTCCGAAATCAACTGCTGCGCTTCCGCGTTCAACGCCTGGCGGTCAGAGTCGCTGTTGGTGGCGTTGGCGGATTGCAGAGCCAGTTCCCGCAGCCGCTGCAGACTTTCGGTCATGGCGCCGAGGGCACCTTCCGCGGTCTGGGCCAGAGAGATGCCGTCATTGGCGTTACGGATCGCGACGCTGAGGCCGCGTACCTGGGCTGTAAAACGCGTGCTGATCGCCAGACCGGCCGCGTCGTCCCGCGCACTGTTGATGCGCAGTCCAGAAGACAACCTGCTCAATGCAGTTAATCCTTCCGCCTGGGTGCGGTCGAGATTACGCTGCGCCGTCAGGGAGCTGATGTTGGTATTGATTACCTGGGGCATGAGTTGCTACTCCATTTGCTTTGTCAGACATCCCTTCCGGAAAATTCAGTGGAAAGGGGTTCTCAAATGGAAATAGCGGCACCGGAACGGCAAACTTTAGTGACCGGCGTCACAAATTACGCCACCGGCCGCCGGCGGCTGGCGGCGGCTAAAGCCGGTTAAACAGCGATAGATCGTTGATGCGGATAAAACTCTGCTGGGCTGCCTCCAGCACAAAAGACTGGTAGGCCAGTTCGCTGACCGCTTCCGCAAAGTCCAGATCTTCAATGTTTGACCGCACCTCCTGCAGCTGCAGGGTGAGATCGTCGTGCATGTCGGTGGCGGCGGCCAGGCTGTTAAAGCGGGCGCCGATATCCGCCCGGGTGCGCAACAGATTAGTGGTGGCGTTTTCCAGGCCGGCGAGGGTATTGTCGATCAGGGTGCTGAAGCCTTCCGGATTGAGGCTGGCGTCGATATCGACCAGGCCGTCCGCAATCCCTTTCACGGTGTCAAACACGGACTGTTGACGGGTGGTTTCAACAATAAAGTAGTCACCCTCCTGAGGCGCGCCTTCTATATCAAACTGCACGCCGCCAGCCACAACCTGGGCACTGCCGTTGTAG
>JANQOA010000332.1 GCA_028279305.1 Pseudomonadales bacterium | reverse complement strand
TTCGGCAGCAGCGGCGGAGGCGTGGCGTTCTGGGCCCACATCGGCGGCTTTGCCGCTGGGGTGGCCCTGGTGTTCCTGTTCCGGCGCCCGGACCTGCTGCGCGCCCGCAAACGCCTGGCACAGCCGCGCAGCGCCCGCCACAGGTGGTTATAAGCGGGTATTAGCGCATCCACGCCGGGTCGAGTAATCTTCCGGTACCCGTATTGAAAACTAGAATCGCCAAGAGGACTCACCATGACCCAACTGCCTGCTGTCAGCCTGGCCGCCATTCCCGGCCGCCGCCTGAAAACCATCGAGATTGCCCAGGAAATAGAAAAGCGGGGCTTCCCGGGCATCTACGGCCCCAGTCTGGGTGACAGCCTGTCGTTATGTACCGCCATTGCCATGTCCACCAGCCGGGTTGAGCTGGGCACCAGCATCACGCCCATTTACACCCGCAACGTGGTGGATTTTGCGGGCACCGCGGCGTTCCTGCACGAAGTCTCCGAGGGCCGCTTCCGCTTCGGGGTGGGCGTCAGCCACGCGCCGGCGATGAACCGGCTGGGTATCACCCAGGGTAAACCGCTGGCGGACATGCGCCGCTTTGTCGAAGAACTGCATGCGGTGCCCAGGGTAGGTGAACAGCCGCCTATAGTACTGGCGACGCTGCGTAACAAGATGATTCAACTGGCGGAGGAAATTGCCCAGGGCATGGTGTTTGCCAACGGCGCGCGCTCGCACATGTCCAGTTCGCTGGGCGTGCTGTCCGACAGCAGCCGCAACGGCGACTTTTTTATCGGCAACATGATTCCCACCTGCATCAGCGACGACAAAGCTGCCGCCATGGCGGTGAACCGTAAAACGCTGACCAGTTACGCATTCCTGCCCAACTACCGCAACTACTGGAAACAGGCCGGTTACGAGGAGGAAATGAACGGCGTTGAGAAGGCGCTGGCTGATAACAATCCCGACGGGGTTGCCGATTGCCTGTCGGACCGCTGGCTGGCGGATACCACCCTGTTCGGCAGCGCCGCTGAGGTGCGCGAGGGCATAGAAGCCTGGTTTGACAGCGGCATCAAGACCCCGATTATCGTGCCTTCCGCGGTCAGCGGCGGACAGATGCAGGCATTACAGGACTTTTTTGCCCTGTGGGATTAACCACCCGCCACATCCGCCTGATCCGTCACGGTAAATCCGCTGCCGGCGGCGCGGACCGCGCGAGGCCGCTGAACGACCGCGGCCGCGCAGACGGCGCCGCCATGCAGCAATGGTTGAGCCGGCAGCCGCACGCCGTCAGCTGGGTGTGGAGCAGCGACGCAGAGCGTGCCCACAGCACCGCTGAATTTGTCGCCGCGGCAACCGGCGCGCGGCTGATACTTGAGCCCGCGCTGTATCTGGCGGATGCCGAAACCCTGCTCTCCTGCCTGCGTCAGACGCCGCCGCAGGTGACCAGCACGGCGCTGGTAGCGCACAACCCGGGCATGACCTATTGCGCCAATCTGCTGAGCCCCGCGCCGGTTACCGATAACCTGGTCACCTTCGGCACCGCCCTGTTTGAATTTCAGGGTGACTGGCCGGACCTTAATTTCGGTAACGCTGAACTCATCAGCCTGGATGTGCCCCGGCAGATCAGAGGCCGCGGCTAAGCAGCCGGCTTGCTTACCTTGGCAACATAAAAGCCGTCCCATACCCCTGCCGGCAGAATGCGCAGGGTGCCGCTCAAGCGGCTTTCGAATGTCTGTTTTCCCCAGCTTGTCAGCCCGGCGGCAAAGTGCGGCTGCCGCTCCGCCGCCAGCGGTACAAGACAAGCGTCGGAGCGCCGCAGCAGGTCCTGCACCACCGCTTCGTTTTCTTCCGGACTGAAGCTGCAGGTGCTGTAAACCAGTGTGCCTCCAGGTTTAAGCGCGGCGTAACCCGAGCGCAACAGGCCTTTCTGCTTACGCTGACATTCTTTCACCTTGCGCAGCGACCAGTGCCGGTAGGTGCGCGCGTCGTGCCAGCGCATATGCGATTCGGAGCTGCACGGCGCGTCCACCAGCACCCGGTCAAAGCGCTCCGGCACCGCCCGGCCCACCCCGCGGCCGTCGCGCATATACAACACGGCGTTGCTCACCCCGCAGCGCTGCAGGTTCGCCCGCAGGCGTTGAAAACGGGCTTTAACCGGTTCCACCGCCGCCAGTCTGCCGCTGTTGCCCATGGCCGCCGCTAACGCTACGGTTTTGCTGCCCGGCGCCGCAGCCAGGTCCAGCACTTCTTCATCCGGCAGCACCTGCAGGCAGGCGGCGGCAAAATAACTGGAGGCGTTCTGGATGTAGAGCCGCCCGCAAGCGGCCAGGGGATCGCGGCTTAAGCCGTACGTGCGCGCCAGCCGCCACAGACCGTCAACGCCCGCTACCGGGCTGGCGGCAGCCAGCACCGCGGCCGCGTCACCGTCCACCAGCGGGTTCACCCAGAAACAGTCTTCCGTGTCCGCCGCCATGGCCGTTATGGCGCGGGCGGCCCGCGCGCTGCCGTAGATTGCCTGCAGACGCTGCCGGAATATCTGCGCGTGGGCAAAATCTGCCGGTAGAGTGTCGTCCGACAAACCGTTACCCTGACCTTTTACGGTATGTTTGCATCATGGAATTAGCCAAGCCCGCTCTGGATGTCGGCCTCTATACAAACCAACTGGATCCTATGTTGGCATTTTGGCAGGACCAGGCAAAGGTGCCTTTCAGCGAAATGCTGCCGGTGGGAAAAGGCGTGCGCCAGCACCGTCACGCCATTGGCGACAGCGTGCTGAAGATCAACCATCAGCGTGAGCCTTTGGCCGGCGGCCAGCCTACCGGGCTGCGCGCGCTGACCGTGTACAGTGCGGAGGTTGCCGAGCCGGTGGAGCTGCTGGACCCCGACGGCAATGAGCTGATCCTGGCCCCCGTTGAGGAACAACTCAATCTGACCTTGCACCTGCACACCGCTGATCTGGACGCTCAGCGTCACTTCTACGGCAGTGTGCTCAACCTTGCTGAGCACGGTACGGACGGTTTTGCCGTGGGGGCTTCACGCATTCAGTTGCAGCACGATCCTCAAGCCAACCCGGGGGCGCCTTTCACCCGCGCCGCGGTGGGCTTCCGCTACATGACCCTGCAGGTCTTCGACGTGGTGGGCACCCATCAGGAGGTGCTGCGCAAAGGCGGCCGCGAAGGTATGGCGCCGGTGCGCCTGGGAGATGTCGCCTATATCTCATTTGTACTGGATGCGGATGGCAACTGGTTGGAGATCAGCCAGCGCAAGTCCATCACCGGTTCCCTGGACTGACAGCGGAGAGGTTTCCGCGCCGCGGGCAGCTGCCGGAGCGGCGGCCTTAGAGGTGAATAGTTGTTCGACGCAAGCCCTGCTAACATGCGCCGGAAATCCGAGCAAAAGCACGAGGAGTGAACATGGGGTTTTTCAGTTTTATTGTCCTTCTGGCCATTGCCTACCTGTTGTGGCGCATCAGTGATCAGATGCCCGACGTACTGTTCCGCCTGAGTGAAATCCAACGCGACATCGCGGAACTGCGGCGCAACGCTGAACCGGCCGGTGACGACAGCGCTGACTAAGACGCATCCGCGCGTACCGGCATATCCATGGGCTTGAGACAAATGAACTGGCGGATCTGGCTGGGACTGGCCATCACCGTATGCTGGATTCTGTTAGGGGTCACCTATATCAGCGGGGTCATCGGCTGGCGCAACTTTACCGTGCTGCCGGCGGAGGAACTGGGTAACTTTCTGGAAGGCGCGTTTGCGCCGCTGGCTTTTCTGTGGCTGGTGATCGGGTATTTCCTGCAGCAGAAGGAACTGGAACAAAACACTGAAGCGCTGCGCGCCCAGGCCATTGAGATCCGCCGCAGCGCAGAGCAGGCGGTGATACAGTCGGAAAATCTGGCCGCCAGCGAGATGCATGCCCGCCAGGAGGCGTTCCTGCAGATTGCCAAATCCGTAAGCGCGCAGCTCGGCTCTATTGCCGGCTTGTTATTCATCTCTTCCCAGGGCGCCACCGGGTCCGGCAAGGCCAGTCAATCGGAAATCAGCCAGCTGTTTTCGGCCAAAGGCGCCGGCAGTGATCAGGAGGCTTTTTCCCGGCGCCTGCTGGAGACCCATCTGCAGGAAGAAGATCCGCAGGTCCAATACGACCTGTTTTACGGCACCGCGGTGCGCGCGCGGCATTCGAACAATTTCATTTTCACGTTTGAACGGCTGTTGCGCCGGGCTGCCAGCGTGGATACCGAAAATATGATCCGCGACAGTCTGACCGCCAGCGGGCACGGCTTTCTGTACCGTATCATCAAGCGCCACCAGCAGGTGGCGCCCCAGCAATGGTCCGATCACACTAAAACCGGCACCCATATCGATTTTTAAGGAATACCAATGAAACGACTATTCTCTGTCCTGCTTTTTCTGCTGCCGGCCGCCGGCACGGCTGAGGAGGCGGACCCGTTTGCGGAGGTGGAGATCAAAGCCCAGCAGGTAAGCGGCAGTGTGTACATGCTGGAGGGCGCCGGCGGCAACATCGGCGCGTCGGTGGGGGCTGACGGCACCCTGATTGTGGACGATCAATTTGCACCCCTGGCGGACAAAATTATTGCCGCCCTGGATGGCTTGGGCGGCGGCCGGCCCAAACTCATTCTGAACACACACTGGCACGGCGATCACACCGGCAGCAATCCGGAAATGGGCAAAACCGGCACCATCATCTCCCACGACAATGTACGGGTGCGGTTACTGGGCGAAGCAGACTATCCGCGCAGCGGCCTGCCGCTGGTCACCTTCGGCGACAACCTCAACGTCCACTTCAACAATGAAGACATTGTGCTGCTGCACCTACCCGGCGGCCATACCGACGGCGACAGCGTAGTCTGGTTCAAATCCGCCAACGTCATCCATATGGGGGACCACTTCTTCAACCACCGCTTCCCCTACGTCGACATTGCCAGCGGCGGCAGCGTTGACGGCTTTGTCGCCAACGTGGAAAAAGTGCTGAGCATGGTGCCCGATGACATCAAAGTGATTCCCGGCCACGGCCCGCTAGCGGATAAAGAGGACCTGGCCAATACCACGGCAACAATCAAAGCCACCGCCGCCATGATCCGCGAACGCCTGGCTGACGGTGCCGGTGCGGATGAGATTGCCGCGGACATCGAAGCGGAGTACGCGGAATGGGCCAGCGGCTTTATAAATGCCTCCCGCTGGGTGCAGATTATCCAGGCTGACCTGAACCGCTGAGCGTGGCCGACCCGGCAGCAGACCCGCTGGCTCTGTTCAACAGCGACCGCCAGCGGGCCCGGCAAGCGGAAGACCCGATGGCGCACCTTTGTACGGTGGCCAATACCGACGCTGCGCAGCAGCCGCAGTTGCGCACCCTGGTGTTGCGCGACGTGGAGGATCAGTTGGCGTTGTTTGTCAACGCCAACAGCCCCAAGTGGCCTTTTCTGCAGGAGACCTTTGCCCTGCTGACCTATTGGCCCAGCGTGCAGGTCCAATACCGCCTGCGGGTCCGGGGACTGCCGCTGGACGCTGATCGGGTTCACGAGAGCTGGCTGCTGCGGCCGCCGGCGCCGCAGCGCATGGACTGGTACTACGAACAGTTCAGCCGCCAGAGTACTGCCGTCAGCAGCCGCGACACCCTGCTGCGCGAGCTGCGGGACGTGGTCCTGCCGGAGCCTCTGCAGGCGCCCGCCAATGCACGCGGGCTGCGCCTGGAACCCCTGGAGATGGAACGCCTGGATCTGAATCAACCTGACGGGGTGCACAGCCGCGTGCGCTACAACCGCGGACAGAACGGCTGGCACAGCCAGGTGCTGGTGCCCTGACCCGGGCGCCGCCGCTAATCCAGTTCCGCGGTTACAATACCGTGCAAGGTGGCAAAACAGGTCTTTTTTGCCACTTCCACAAAACCCTGCATAAATGCGGCTTCCGCCTGATCCTTGCGTACCGCGGCGTACAGGGTCGGCCAGATGCCCTCCTCGCCCAGCGAGCGCACGGACAGATAATCCTTCTGCAGGTATTCGTGTAACGCCCAGTTCGGCAGGCACGCCACGCCGCGGCCGCTGGCTACCAGTTGCACTATCATGGTGGTCAGCTCCGCGTGGCGCACCCGTTTGGGTTCCACCGCCGCCGGCTCCAGAAAACTGGTAAAGACATCCAGCCGCGACCGGTCCACCGGATAGGTGATCAACACTTCTTCCGCCAGGTCCCGCGGCTGCAGCCATTCTTTCTCCACCAGCGGGTGGGATTTGGCCAAGGCCAGTTGGGCTTCGTAACTGAACAGCGGAAAATAGTGCACGCCCAGTTCATCCACCGGGTCCGCGGTGATGACCAGATCCAGATCCCCCCGCCCCAGCGCCGGCAGCGGCGCAAAATGAAAGCCGCTGGCAATATCCAGCTCTACGTCGGGCCAGCCGTCGCGGTACTGGTTAATGGCGGGCAGCAGCCATTCGAAACAGCTGTGGCACTCGATGGCCATAAAAATACGCCCCGACTCGCCTCCGGCCAGGCGCTGCAGGTCCAGCTCCGCGCTGTGCACCCGCGGCAGGGTTTCATCCGCCAGGCGTAGCAGCCGGTTTCCCGCGCTGGTGAAGCGGACCGGGCGGGTTTTACGCACAAACAGCGGGCAGCCGATGCGTGATTCCAGTTCTTTGATCTGGTGCGAGAGGGCAGATTGCGTTAAAAACACCCGGTCCGCCGCCTCTACCAGGCTACCGGTGTCGCGCAGTGCAACCAGGGTACGGAGATGCCGCAATTCAATTGACATGAATCTTAATCATTTTGCCAGACCAGAAAATGCATCATATTCATTTTCCGAATTGCTGTCACGTCCACGGCTGAACTGAGCACCAGTACACGCAGGCTCGTTGATCATTACCGTAAACTCTCGGCATGTTTAATCCCAACAACATTGTCATAGAAGCGTTTGTCGGGCATCTGCTGGGGGAATTCCACCGTCTGTATCCTTCCCCGGACGCGGCACAGAGCCAGGCGCTGGAACAGGCAACCCGCACCGCTTTGCAGACTTTGCAGAACTGTGACTGCGCGTACCATGACGTGCAGCATACCGTGCTGGTTACCGAGGTCGGACAGACCATTCTCAAAGGCCGCCAGGCGGCCCGCGGTGATCTCACCGCCCATGACTGGCTGCAGGCGGTGGTGGCCATGCTGTTCCACGATATCGGGTACCTGCGCTCGCTGCTCAGCACCGATACCCACCAGTCCAGCATCATCGACGCTAACGGCACCCGCATTTCTCCGCCGCCGGGGTCAACCGACGCGTACATGACCCCTTACCATGTCACCCGCGGCACCATGTATGTGGCGGAACGTTTTGCCCACGACCCGGCCATTGACACGCAACAGGTCATCGACTGTATCGAAATGACGCGTTTTCCGGTGCCCCCGGCACCCCGCTATCAAGCCACCGACAGCTTGGCGGGACTGGTGCGCGCGGCTGACCTCATCGGCCAGATGGCGGACCCTCAGTATCTGCAGAAGCTGTCCCGTTTGTACGCGGAATTTGTTGAAACCGGCGATGCTGAGCGGCAGGAGTTTGCCAACACCGGCGCCCTGCGCACCGGTTTCCCGGAATTCTTCTATGAGCAGGTCCATCCCTATATCGGCGAAGGCATCAATTATCTGAAACGCACCGGTGAAGGCCAGCAATGGATCGCCAACCTGTACCACCACCTGCACGTCAGCCACGACAGCAGAGAATCGGACCCGAAGCTGCGCGCACCCGAGCTTGTGGTAAATAACATCGCCTCGAATTAGAATCCGCGCCCCGCTATAAAATAAAAAAGGGGTCAGCTGGATGTCGCAGGCTGCCCAACCCGCTGCAAAAAAACTGAATATCGCCCTGCTGGGTTACCGCAGTAATCCCTTCAGCGGCGGCCAGGGTGTATATATCAGCAACGTTGCCCGCGGCCTGGCCCTGCGCGGTCACCATGTGGACGTTATTTCCGGCGAACCTTATCCGCACCTGGCAGAACATGCCAATATCCGCCTGGTCAAGCTGCCGGGTTTAAACCTGTTTGCTGAAGAAGCCCCGCTGCGGGCACTGCGCCCGGCGCACCTGGGTTCGTTCACCGATCTGTTTGAATGGCTGTCCATGAACAGCGGCGGCTTTCCCGAGCCTTATACCTTCGGCCGGCGGGTTTACCGTTACCTTTCCCAACACTACCGGCATTACGATCTGGTCCACGACAATCAGACCCTCAGCCCCGGGGTACAGGCTGTGCAGGGCCTGGGCGTGCCGCTGGTCACCACCATCCACCACCCGATCACCTTTGACCGGGATATTGCCCTGGCCAACGCCCGCGGGCCCGGCTTGCGCCTGCTGATACGCCGCTGGCACCTGTTTCTGAATATGCAGACCCGGGTGGCGCGCCGGCTGCGGCACATCATCACCGTCAGCGAAAATTCCCGGCGCGACATCAGCTCTTCATTCGGCGTTCCGGCTGAGCGCATTCAGGTGGTACCCAACGGCATCGATATCAACACCTTTAAACCGCGCCCGCACATCCGGCGCGAAGATCGGCTGCTGATTACCACCGCCAGCGCGGACCAGCCCCTGAAAGGTACCCAGCATCTGATTCCGGCGTTTGCCGCCATGCAACAGCAGCTGCCGCACCTGCGCCTGATCTTTATCGGCAAGCCCAAACCCGGCGGCAGCACCGAACAACTGATCCGGCGTTACGGCTTGGCGGAACAGATCGAGTTTGTTCACGGCGTCAGTACCGATGACATCGTGAATCTGTATGCCCGCGCCACCCTGGCCCTGGTACCCTCCGAATACGAAGGATTTGGCCTGCCGGCTGCTGAGGCCATGGCCTGCGGGGTACCGGTGATCGCCACCCGCGGCGGCGCGCTGCCCGAAGTGGTGGGTGAAGCCGGCGTGCTGGTGCCCACCCGCAACCCCGAAGCGCTGGCGGCAGCGGCGCTGGCTTTGCTGGGCGACCCGGCGCGGCAGTCGGCGCTGGCGGCCGCCGGCCGTGCGCGCATCGGGCAACTGTTCAGTGCTGAGCACGCCGCCGCCGGCCTGGAGCAGTACTACTATCGTCTGCTGCAACCGTCCAGCCTCAGCAGCGGCCTGCCCGCCACCGCGGGTGTCTGACCCGGTGAGCCTGGAAACCATAAACTTCGAGACCCTGCAGATGCGCAACGGAGAGCACGTTCTGGACCTGGGCTGCGGCGAAGGCCGCCATGCCATCAGCGCTTACCTGCTGGCAGACGTGCACGTTGTGGGTATCGACATTAACAACGATGATCTGCAAACGGCGCGCCAGCGTCTGGGCGAGTTTGAAGCCAAACCGCCGGCACGCGCCTCCTGCACCTTTATCCACGCCAGCGGCTTTGCCCTGCCGTTTGCGGACAACAGTTTCGACAAGGTGATCTGTGCTGAGGTGCTGGAGCACATTCCCGAATATCAGCGGGTGCTGGCGGAAATCCGCCGGGTGCTGAAGCCCGGAGGTATTTTTGCCACCAGCGTGCCGCGCTATTTCCCGGAGTGGGTGTGCTGGCGGTTAAGCCGCGCCTACCACGAAGTGGAAGGCGGTCACGTACGCATCTTCCGCAGCGGCGAGTTGCACCGCGCCGTGCAGACCTTGCGCATGCGGCGTTTTCACCGGCACTGGGCCCACGCGTTACACGTCCCTTACTGGTGGCTGCGCTGCCTGTTCTGGCGCCACGGCGAAAAACACCCGCTGGTGGCGGCTTACCACCGCCTGCTGGTCTGGGATCTGATGCAACAGCCGGTCCTGACCCGCCTGCTGGACCGCTGCCTGAATCCGCTGATGGGTAAAAGTGTTGTCATGTACTTTGTGAACGAACTATGAGCAGTACCCTGAACTCCAGTCTGGCCAACACCGCGGGGTACATAGCCGACCTGCAACTGCCGTCCGGCGCCGTCCCGTGGTTCCGTGACGGCATTGTCGACCCCTGGGATCACGTCGAAGCCATCATGGGGCTGACCATCGGCGGCTACCTGCGCCAGGCGCGGCTTGGCTTTAACTGGCTGGCGCAGAACCAGCGCAGCGACGGCGCCTGGTACGCGGCTTACAGCGACGACCAGATCGCTGACGCGACCCGCGCTGAAACTAATTTTGTCGCTTATCCCACCACCGGCTTGTGGCACTACTACCTGAGTACCGGTGACCTGCAAACAGTGCGGACCTACTGGCCGATGATCGAAAAGGCCCTGCACTGGGTATTGTCTCTGCAGACCGATGAGGGTGAAATTTACTGGGCCGTGGACCGGGTTAAAGGCATCAGCCGCGACGCTCTGGTGACCGGTTGCAGCTCCATCTACAAAGCCCTGGAAAGTGCCGCGCACCTGGCGGCCGCGCTGGGCCAACCCACTGACTGCTGGCTGCAGGCGCGCAGCCGTCTGGGCCGGGCCATTGTGCACAAACCGCATCTGTTCGACCGCACCTGGGAGAGTAAAGCGCGTTATTCCATGGATTGGTTTTATCCGGTGCTCTGCGGCGTGGTGACAGGCGACCAGGCAGCCGCACGCCTGCGGCAACGCTGGCATGAGTTTGTTGAACCGGGTCTGGGGTGCCGCTGTGTGGTGGAGGAACCCTGGGTTACGGTGGCGGAAAGTTGCGAGCTGACCATGGCCTGCGTAAGCGCCGGTTTGCGCTCCGAGGGGCAACGCATATTTGCCGACCTGCAGCGCTTTCAGGTTGAAGACGGCAGCTGGTGGACCGGTTACGTATTTCCCGATGATCTGCACTGGCCGGATGAACGGCCCACCTGGACCGCGGCCGCGGTATTGATGGCGGCAGATGCGTTATACCAGCTGACCCCGGCCGCCAATCTGTTTGTGCACCAATTGCCCGCTGCCGCGGAGCTGGGTTAGAGACGCCGTAACACCGCCAGGGTGCGGGTCATGCCGCAGTCTTCGAACAGACCCGAAGCCAGCGCCAGCTGATAAATTTCATACGGCGCCTGTCCGCCGTCCGCGGGATCCGGAAAAATGTCGTGAATGGCCAGGATCGCGCCGCTGACCAGATGCCGGGACCAGACCCGGTAGTCATTCAGCGCCGCCTGCAAACTGTGACCGCCGTCTATAAAAACCAGCGCCAGCGGAATGTTCCAGAAGCGGCCGGCACTGGTGCTGGAAGTAACCAGCGGAATTACCCACTCTTCGAGACCCGCGCGGGCCACGTTGCGGCGCAACTCGGGCAACGAATCCATGCGCTGCAACTGACGGTCAAACAATTCCGGATCGTGGTACTCCTCACCTTGCTGGTGTTCTTCGGAACCGCGGTGATGATCCAGCGCAAACAGCTGGCCGCCCGCGTCGCGCACGCCGGCACCCAGGTACAGGGTGGACTTGCCGCAATAGCTGCCCACCTCCAG
The DNA here is from genome assembly GCA_028279305.1 of Pseudomonadales bacterium. Lineage (GTDB taxonomy): Bacteria > Pseudomonadota > Gammaproteobacteria > Pseudomonadales > Azotimanducaceae > UBA4421. The sequence continues at coordinate 10,933 of JANQOA010000332.1, read as the reverse complement.
GCACGGACCCAGACGGCTGGCATCTTTGGCCAGTTCGTATAAACGGTTGCCCTCTTCCGGGTGCAGAAAGCCCTTCACATCATCAGCGTTAACAGGTAAGTGCATTGTTTCTCAGAAATTTTTCAATTAGTTCTTGCTTTTTTCGACTAGGTCAATAATATCCGCGGCCCTGAATATTAAGCTTTGCGTGTCGGTTATTTGATAATTGGATAATCACCGCAGGCAACATAGGTCAGTCTAACGCAGTCATGAGTACGCATACGAATATCCCCGCTAAATACCGCCGCGCGGTAGTGATGGTGATTTGCGCCCGCGTGCTGGCGAAACTGGTTAAACACCCGGCCTTGTGTATTCGGTAACTGAAGCAAAGGCCTAAGACGGGCCTTCCACATCCAATTCGGCAGGCTCTCAAAGCCTGAATAACCGAGTAATTTTCGAAGGACGAAAAAATGGATGACTCACAAGAGACCTCAAACGAAAGCGCCCAAGGCAAAAATCCTGAAGACGGCTACATCGCCCCCGCCCAAGGGGACAGCGACAAGCAGTTTGCGGATCAGTATGCCGGCTGGTCTACCAGCGGTGAACCCGCCGGCGGCGGCTTTGTGCTGGGGTACAACTAGGGATAGCGCCTGATTTTAAGGCAAACGCCTGCGGGAGAGCAGGTGCAGGAAACCGGCGCGGCAGCCGGTGCTTGAGGGATTTTTCTCAATCTCTTAGTCATTTTCGAATATATTTTCGAAAGATGCCCCTTTTTGGTTGAAATTCGATAAAAAATTCCGCCAACCGTCACATAAACTGAAGCTCTATTCGGTCGCGTGGTATGGGCTTGAATTTCATGCTGAAAAACAATCTGAAAAAGCACTTTGTGCAACACCCGAACTCGGTGGGTGAAACTTATACACAACATCTGGCCATGGCGTGGCACTTTGCGGCATGGCTGTTTGTAGCTGCATTATGCTGCCTGTTACACGGCCTGCTGCCATTCCTGTTCAAAAGCACCGGCAGCCGGCTGATCGGTTATCTGCACAACCGCATGGTGATCAACCGTGCCGGCAGCCCGGCTAACCCCCTATACCAAAAAATATCAGCACAAAACTGAGGGGCAGCGTGCCCAGAAAGTAAGCGGCAAAATTGAGCATTTCATTCTGCCGCTCGTCTTCACTTAACTGCAGGCGGCTGCCCAGCACAAACCACAGCGGCGCTGTGATAAACAACGATGTGGCCAGCGTCAGAACGACAACACCCATGGTTCAGGAAACCGCCGCAGCGCCTAGAGCGAATTCATCTGCAGCATATTGCGCGGTTTGGCGCCGCTCAGGTCCGCAATCTTGTCGTAGTTGTCGGCAATATCATCCGCGTCCGCATCCACGCCTATCTCCACCCCATCGTTCTCGACAATACAGGCAATGGAGAACTTGCCGCCCTGGGCTTGCATGATAACGCCGTTGGGGGCACCCTCGCTGACCAGGAAGATGGCGGCCGGGGTGACCAGTTCCGGGCCCAGTTTTTCCTGCGCCGCTTCCGGGATCAGATCTTCCGTCATGCGGGTGGCCGCCACCGGGGCAATGGTGTTGGTATGAATGTTGTTCTTGGCGCCTTCGATTTTCAGCGAGTGCATAAAACCCACCTGCGCCAGTTTAGCCGCACCATAATTGGTCTGGCCGAAATTCCCGTACAGTCCGGTGGGGGAAGTTGTCATTAGAATGCGGCCGTAGTTCTGCTCGCGCATAATGGGCCAAACCGCGTGGCTGCAGTTAACGGCACCCATGAGATGGACATCCATGACAATCTGGAAGTCGTCCAGGGACATCTTGGCAAATGACTTGTCGCGCAGAATACCGGCGTTGTTAATCAGCACGTCCACCCGGCCCCAGGCATTCACGGCATCGTCCACCATACTTTTGGCCCCGGCACGGTCGGACACAGAGCCGCCGTTGGCAATGGCTTCACCGCCGGCGGCAGTGATCTCCGCCACTACGCTTTCCGCTGCAGCGGAAGAACCGCCGGTACCATCCATGGCGCCGCCCAGATCGTTTACCACAACCTTGGCACCGCGCTTGGCCAACTCCAGCGCATGACAACGGCCCAGACCGCCGCCGGCCCCCGTTACAATTGCCACCTGGCCTGCAAAAGAAATGCTCATAATCTCTACTCCTGATACTTGTTGTTATCTGTAACCGTATATGTCCGCTGTCAGGGCCGCATGCCAAAACGCACCGGGCCTAACAGGTTGTCCAACTGCGGCTGAATCCACTCCACCCACTCGCACAGCATCGGCCGTGTTTCGCGGGGGTCGATCAGTTCGTGCACCGCAAATGATTCAGCCCGCGGGAACGGCGACCGGTTCTGCCGCAGTCCTTCTTCCAACTGCCGGCGTTTTTCCTCCGGATTATCCGCCGCGGCAATTTCGCGGTGATAAGCCACCGCCACGCCGCCTTCCAGCGGCAGCGCCCCCGATTCCACTGACGGCCAGGCGAGCACGTAACTGCCCGGCGCGTAGTGGGCTGCGGTGGCCACGCCAAACCCCTTGTGTACCTGAATCACAGCCCAGGGGATGGTCGCCTGGGCCGCGGCCGCCACCGCCGCCATGCCATAGCGGATGGTGCCGGCCTGTTCCGATTCGGGACCAATCATAAATCCCGGCTGATCAACAAAATTGATCACCGGTATATGGAAGGTGTCGCACATCTCCACAAAACGCCGGTATTTTTGCGCTGCTTCAGCGGTCATGGCACCGGCGTAGAAGCGGCAATCATTTGCCAGCACGCCAACCGGCTGGCCGTCCAGCCGTGCGAGACCGCAGATCTGGCTGGGGCCGAACAAGGCGCCGATTTCGAAAAAGCTGTCCGCATCAACAATCATTTCCACAATGGCGCGCATATCAAACGGCGCATTGCTTTCCCGCGGTACCGCGTTCAGCAGTTCCTGCTCCATGCGGTCAACGGGGTCGCTGTTGGCGATTCTCGGCGTGCGCTGCCAGATGCTGCCGGGCAGGTAACTGAGGAAGCGCCGGATCTGGCGGAAGGCGTCGTGTTCGTCATCCGCCAGATTATCAACAATACCGCTGGCGGCATGCACCTGGGCGCCGCCCAGCTCGTCCTTGCTCATTTTTACGCCCAGGGCGCGTTCCACCAGGGCCGGACCGCCGATTAACACCTGGGCGGTATGCCGTGTCATGACCGCAAAATGGCTGGCCACCAGACGTCCCGCCGGAAAGCCCGCCACCGCCCCCATGGCACCGGACGCCACAGGTACCTGGCTCAGCGCGTCGGCAATAATCTTGAACCGCGGTTCACTGAACACCGGCTCGCCAACGGTACCGCCTTTTTTTGCGCCGCCTTTGACGCTGCCGCCGCCGCCTTCCAGCATGCGCACCAGCGGCACCTTGTACTGCACCGCCAGGTGCTCCGCGTACACGCTCTTGCGCAGCCCCGCGGCATTGGGTGAGCCCCCCTTCAGGGTGAAATCTTCGCCGCCGATGACCACCCGGCGCTCATCGATCTTGCCGAACCCCACCACATAGTTGGCGGGCACATATTCAATCACTTCGCCGTTGTCATCGTACACCGGGCTGGCTGTGGCCCGGCCGTGTTCGCGGAAACTGCCGCTGTCGAGGACACTGTCGATGCGTTCGCGGATGGTCAGCCGGCCTTTGGCATGCTGCTTGGCAATGCCTTCTTTGCCCCCCTGTTGCTGCGCCAGATAACGGCGCCGCTCAAGTTCTTTAACCTCGGCTTCCCAGCTCATCGGATCACTCGGGATCTTTAAACGCCGGCGGACGTTTTTCGAAGTTGGCGGTAATCGCTTCAATCTGATTGGGTGAGCCGATCAGCCCCGTCTGCAGCGCCGCTTCAAGCTCCAGGCCGCTGCGTTCGTCCGCGTGCCAGGTGCTCTCCAGCAGCTGCTTGCCGGCGCGGATCGCATCTGGAGATTTAGCGGCAATTTCCCGCGCCAGATCCAGTGCCGCCTGCCGCGGATCATCTTCGACCCGGGTCACCAGCCCCAGCGCCCGGGCTTGCTCACCGTTGAGGATGCGGCCGGTAAAAGTAAGTTCTTTGGCCACGTCCAGAGGCACCAGGTCCCGCAGCGTCTGGGTCAGGCTCATATCGGGAATGAGCCCCCATTTGATTTCCATAATGGACAACTTGACGTCCGGCGCGGCGATGCGGATGTCCGCACCCAGCGCAATCTGCGCGCCGCCGCCGTATGCCACCCCGTGCAGCGCGGCAATGACCGGTACCGGCATCTTCTTCCATACGTATGCGGGCCGTTGGGCAAAGTTCTCCGGCCCGTCACCCCGGGCCAGCAGCCCGCCGGCGGCGCTGTTGCCGCTGTCCCCGCTGCTATCCGCCATGCCGGCAAAACTGCCCATGTCGAGCCCGGCGCAGAAGCCCCGGCCGTTGCCGGATAACACCACCGCGCGCACATCCGTCCTCGCCGCCAGCGATTCTCCGGCGTCGACGATGGCCTGGAACATGTCTTTGCTCAGCGCGTTGTACTTGTCGACCCGGTTCAGACGTACGTCGGCAACACCGTCACTGACGTCAACCGTGACTAAATCTTCACTCATAGTGCCCCCAATCGGCCCCGAAACAGCCGCCGGATGCTACCACAAATTGGCCTGGCGGGGCGGATCAGCCGGGTGCACGGGGCAGGACCGCGGATGTCAGCCGGCCGGCGCTGACCTGGCGGCCGTTGCTGTCCTGCGCGTGCAACTCCCAGACCATGGAGGTGCGGCCGATATGGATGGCGCTGGCCCGCCCGTCGACAAATCCGTCCCTGACGCCGCGCAAATGGTTACAGTTCAACTCCAGACCCACGCAGATATGTGTTTGCGGATCCACGCAATGGTTGGCCGCAGCGCTGGCCAGGGTTTCCAGCAGTAGCGCCGCGGCGCCGCCGTGCAGCAGGCCGAACGGCTGCCTGGTGCGCTGATCCACCGGCATGCGGCCGGCCAGGAAGTTGTCCCCCACCGCGGTGATGGTGATACCCAGGCGGGCTACCGCGGTTTCTTCATGCAGTTTGTTCAGCGCCTCGATGTCGGGCTCCGCCACCCAGATGCGCCCGCTCACGGCAAATCAGTCCAATAACCGCGCCGGACCGCCGTCCACACGTGAAGTAACACGTTAAAACCCGCTATCCGGGGCGCCGGCACGGCGCCCCGCGCGCGGCTGCGGAAAATGTAAAACAAAGGCAAAACCTCACGTCCGGCCGCCCATTATGCAACACATTTCGCTAACGTTGCTTACTGTTATGAACGTTTTAAGCCTGATCAAGCAACATCCGCTGCTGTATGCGGACCTGGTGAACCTCGGTATCTGCGGCGCCGCCCTGAGCCGCGCCGCACGGCAGATTTCCGCGCAACTGGGCGGCGATGACGACAATCTCTGCTTTATCTTCAGCGCGCTGTCAGCGCGGGAGTTTGTCAGCCTTGTGGACACCGGAGATCTGGCCAGACACAGCAATCTGCCGCCGCCGCTGGCGGCATCCATGGTTATGACCATGGCACCCTGGGTGGGGCAATTTCGTCTGCCCTGAGTGTCAGACGCGGGAACTTAAGGTAGGCTTCAGTTATGAACATCTGGCTCCTCGAAGATGACCCGGCCCAGGCTGAGATGTTGAGCGCCTGGCTGCGCGAAGCCGGGCATGAAGTGCAGCACTTTCCCCGCGGCGAAGCATTCACAAACCAGCTGCAACAAGGCGGTTTTGACCTGCTGATTCTGGATTGGGAGTTACCCGACACCAGCGGTATCGAAGTGCTGAGCACGGTACGCGCCAAAGTAAGCTGGCATGTCCCAACCCTGTTTGTCACCCAGCGCGACGCTGAAGCAGACATAGTTAACGCGTTAGCCAACGGCGCTGACGACTATATGGTCAAGCAGATATCGAAAGCGGAGTTTCTTGCCCGGGTTAACGCCCTGGGCAGGCGGCTGGCCAACGAAGAACTCGATTTTGCCGTGGGCCCCTACACATTCAAGCCGCAAACCCAGTCCGTAACCCTGGACGGAGAAACATGTGAACTGACCGCCAAGGACTTTGAGCTGGCGTGGTACATGTTCCGCCACGCCGGCCGCCTGCTGTCGCGGGAACAGCTGCTGCGCGACGTATGGGGCGTGTCGGGCCTGAATACGCGGACCGTGGATGTACATGTCAGCCGCATCCGCAAGAGCCTGTCCATCAACCCGGAGCGCGGCTTCCGCATTAAAACCATCTATCAGCACGGTTACCGCCTGGAACAGCTATGAGGGGTGCAGCCTGCCTGTTGATCTGCCTGCTGGCGGGACAAACCTGGGCGGAAGACTGGGCCTATACCCTGCGTCCCGGTGACGACATCTGGAGCATTGCCCGTCAGTTCTGCGGCAGCGGCAACCGCGCGGCCGCCATTGCCCGGCATAACAATGTGGCCAACCCGACCCAGATAAAGGCCGGCCAGCGCATCAACATTCCCGTCGCCTGGCTGGTATTTGCACCCAGCGCGGCGCGGATCATAGCGGTGACGGACGACGTCGCTGTGCAGCGCGCCACGGCCGGCCTGCAGAACAATTCCCGCCAGCGGGCCCGGGTCGGCGACGAGTTGAACATGGGCGACCGGGTGATCACCGCGGAGGGCTCCGCTGAGGTTGAGTTTGCCGACCAGTCAACCCTCAGCATTGCCCCGCAGAGCCATGTGCTGTTCAACAAGCTCACCGAGTTTGGTCCGGCCGGCATGGTGGATACACACCTGCGCTTTGCTTACGGGCGCGGCAAGGCCAGGGTGCAGCCGCAAAACCGCGGCGACCGCTTCCGCATTCAAACCCCCGAGGGCGTGGCCGCGGTCCGCGGCACCGAATTCCGGGTTGGCCATAGCGCTGATGCAGCGCTGGCCGTGACCCACACCGAAACCCTGGAAGGGTTGGTCGATTTTGCTCACCACACCACCAACACCCCTGTGCCCGCCGGCTTCGGCCTCGCCGCCAGCAGCACCGGGTTGGTCAAGGAAGCGCTGCTGCCCGCGCCCCAATGGCTAGACACCGATACGCTGAGCCATCCGGAAGCGCGGCTCGGGTGGCGTGCTGTTCCCGGCGCGGACCGTTACATGGTGACCTGGTATGCGCAGAGCCAGCCGCGAATTGTGTTCAGCGAATATGTCAGCCACGACACGGCGCTGAACATCGACGTGCCGCGCGGCGATTACCGGCTGTCGGTGCGTGCGGTGTCAGCCGCCGGCATCGAAGGCTTCGACAGCGTCCGCGCCCTGCAGGTGCGCAGCCTGGCGCCTACCCTGCAGCCGCTGGCCACCGAGGTCAGCGGCAACGTGGCCTTCAGCTGGCAATTTCCCCACCTGCCGCAGACCTTCACGCTGACAATCCTCGACACAGACGGCACCCTTGTCACCCGTCTGCAGACCCCGGAACAGACCGCCCTGGTTAACCTGCCCGCCGGCAGCTACACCTGGCAGGTGGCCGCGGCCGCTTCCGCGCCCTCCCAGCCGCAAGCGTTTGCCCTGCGGCCGCCGGTACCGCAGGGACTGGCCGTCACTGCACAACAGCGCCGGGTTACGGTAACGTGGTTACCCCAGCAGGATATAGATGAATACATTGTTGCGCTCCAACCCCTCAGCAGCAGCGCCGGACCGCAAGCGGCAACCCAGCCGGAGCAGTTTAACGTGCGCGTGCAGGATAGCCGCTACACATTCGAAGCCCCCGCATTCGGACGATACCGGGTGACGGTGACAGCCATGCAGGCGGGCGTGGCCAGCCGCCCCGCCGGCACTGACGTTTCCCTGCAGCGGCGGCCCTGGTGGCTGCTGCTGGTGCCCCTGTTAACCCTGTAACGGACCGCCAGCCGCTGATGATCAGCCCGCAGCGGCGATTTGTCCTGGAAGCCAGCGTGCTGCTGGTGCTGAGCGTCGTCGTGACCTTCTTCAGCGTGCGCAATGAATGGGCCGCCCCCTTGGATCAGTTGTTGTACGATTTCTACATCAGCCGCTACAGTGCGCCGCAGCATCCCGATATTGTGATTGTCAGCATCGATGACGCCAGCCTGCACGCATACGGTCCCTGGCCCTGGCCGCGGGATCTGCAGGCCCGCCTGCTGCGGGCGATTGGCTCACGGCAGCCGTTGGTGACCGCGGTAGACGTCATTTACGCCGGCACCACTGAATTGGACAGCCACTTGAATGAGGCGGCGGCTGAACTGCCGTTTCTAGCCCTGCCTTTGATGGTGGAGCGGCTCGGCGCCGGGCGCCAGCACGTGGAAGTACTCCCTTACCCGGATCTGCTGGCGCAAACGGACGCGGTGGGCCATGTCCATGTGGAGTTGGACGATGACGCGGTGGTGCGCGGTACCTACCTGTTCCAGGGGTTGGGCGTGCCGCTGTGGCCGCATCTCATGCAGGTGGTGGCGGCCCGGGTCAGCGGCGATACACCCGAGCCGTGCGTTCCCGCCACCGCCGGCACCGCCCGCGTCACCGGCAAATGCAATTACGCCCGGCTGCCGTTTGCCGGTCCCCCCGGCACCTACCCGCAAGTTCCGGCGCAGTTGCTGTTGCAGCCCGATGCCAGCCAGGCGCCGCTGCTGCAGCGCGCGCTGCAAAACAAAATTGTGCTGGTGGGTTTAACCGCTACCGGCGCCGGTGACTGGGTGACCAGCCCCACCAGTCCGGGGGGTGACCATGCCGGCCCGATGTCGGGGGTGGAATTTAACGCCAACCTGCTCAGCGCGCTGCTGTATAACAATTTAATTCACAGCCCTGCTTACTGGTGGGCAGTGTTCATCGCCTGCGGCCTGACCGCGCTGTGCAGCCTCACGCTGCCGCGGCTGCGGCCCAAACAGATGCTGCTGCTGACCGCGGTTCTAACCGTTGTACCGGCCCTGATCACGCTGGCAGCGCTGTGGCGGTTGCACATCTACGTGCCGCTGGCCACCGCCAGCGTGGCGGTGCTGATCATCTACCCGCTGTGGAGCTGGCGGCGGCATGAAATTGCCTGGTCGTTCATACAGGAAGAACTGGACCGTATCGACAGCGAAAGCCGGCAGTGGCAGTCCCTCACCCACTGGCGCGGCGAAGCACAAAGTGAAGCGCAGTTGACTGCCCATCTGCAGCTGATGCTGCAGCAGGACATTGATCCGGCCCGGGCTCAGCCCGACAGCCTGTCCCCGGCGCAACAGGCACTGCTGCGGGACGTGGGCGCGCGGCTGGAGGAGGAACAACCGCGGCCGGCGTTGCCGGGTGAAATCCTCGCCGCGCAGATCCGCACCCTGCAGTACCGGGCGCGGGACGTGCGTGAAGGCAGGGCCATCGGGTTGGCCGGGCTGGGACGCATGAACAATGGCGCCCTGATCATATCGGCAATGGGGGAGATCCGCTTTGCCAATTCGGCCGCAGTGCGCCTGTTGAATATCCAGGAGGGGGCCGCACCCGCAAAACTGTTGGATCTGCTCAGCGTAATCCAGCCGCCGCTTGGGCAGACCTGGCCGGACATCATGCGCCACGTGGTACTTTTGCGGCAGCCTGTGGCTTTTGAAGGCAACGTTGCGGGGGTGCCGGTATACGTGGCCGCTGAGCCATTGCCCGCCGGCAGCCGGCCGGACGCGGACCCGGATACTGGTGATGCGTATGCCCCTCACTGGGTGCTGACCCTGTCCGATCTGACCGCTGTCCGTGACGCCCAGGCACAACGCGAGGAGGCGCTGGCGTTTCTTTCCCACGACATCCGCTCGCCGCTGTTGTCGGTGCTGGCGTTAATCCGCGGCAGCAACCAGAATTCACCGCTGCTGGAGAAAATCAGCGCCTACACGCAAAAGGGGTTATCCACGTCGGATCAATTTCTGCAGCTGTCCCGGTTGCAACTGCATGGTGACTTCGAGCGCTACGACCTTGAGCTGGGGCAGGTCATCCACAATGCCGTAGAGCAGGCGTATTTTCTCGCCAGGGAAAAGAACATCACGCTGAGCATGCAAGGGCTGCTGGACGACACCCAGGTTGACGCCGCATCCTGGGAAGGGTTGTGGTTAACCGCCAACGGTGAACTGCTGGAGCGGGCTCTGGATAACCTGTTAAGCAACGCCATCAAATACAGCAACCCGGGCACCCGCATAACCGTCAGCCTGGCCCGGCAGGACGGGGCTGCCGTGATCAAAGTTGCAGACCAGGGTTACGGTATTCCGGCTGAAGAGTTGAGCGAGATCTTCGAACCCTACTTTCGCTCCAGCGCCCAGGAACTGGCTGAAAACCGCGGCGCCGGGCTGGGTCTGCGTCTGGTGAAAACCGTTATCGACCGCCACCATGGCACGGTGCAGGTAGACAGCGAGCGGGGTAAGGGTACGGTGTTTACCCTTACGCTGCCGCTGGCTCAGGACGCTTCCACCACCGCTAACAGCTGATCTTCGTCAACCTGATCTTCCGGCGCCACCGCCACTTCGGTGAGGGTGCCCGCAACCGGCGCTTCCACCGGGATTTCCATTTTCATGGACTCGAGAATCATGATGACATCCCCTTCCGCAACCGTGGCGCCGGCCTCCAGCAGCACTTTCCATACGTTGCCGGTTACCTCACTTTCAATATCATGTTTTGCCATCAAGCCCTCCCAAAATTCTATTCACTATACCCGTGTCAACCGCGCCGCTGAGAAACTGCTGGTCCTGCAGCACCTGCATTAGCAAAGCGGCATTAGTCTTCACGCCGCGCACTTCGATCGCCCGCAGTGCCACCAGCAGACGCCCGACGGCCATTTCGCGCGTATCTCCGCGGGCAATCACCTTGGCCAGCAGCGCATCGTAAAATGGCGTCACCTGCTGGCCGCTGCGGTAACCCGTTTCCACCCGCACACCTTCCAGACGCGGCACATGGAAATGCGCCAGCCTGCCCGTGGACGGCATAAATGTGTGCGGATCTTCGGCATACAGACGCGCCTCCACGGCATAGCCGCGGCGTTGCGGCGGCGCCGGCAAC
>JANQOA010000315.1 GCA_028279305.1 Pseudomonadales bacterium | reverse complement strand
AGCAGCCAGCGGTCGTGATTGCCGCGCACGGTCACAACCCGGTGTTCGATCATCAGGTCCACGCAGCGGTCCAGGTCGCCGCTGCCGTCCGCCAGATCGCCCGTGCATATCAATACCTCCGCACCTAGTTTGTAGAGGTGCGTGATGGCGGTCTGCAGCAGTTGGTCTTCAGCATGAACGTCACCGATGATGCCGATTTTTGAATACATCGGGGCACCTTAGGGACCAACGGGCAAGTATTCAATGTTTTGCCGTAAGCGGTTAGCATCAAAGCCAAACGAAAATACGCAAACTGAAAGGGAGAGTACCGGCATGAGCGATCTGCAGGCATTTCGGCAGGAGACCAGAGCCTGGTTGCAGGCCAACTGCCCGCCCGGCGCGCGCGGCCCCGGCCCGGTGTCGAACGGCAGCACCAAAATAAAGATTACCGACCCCGATACGCTGTTGTGGCTGGAACGCATGGTTGAAAAAGGCTGGACGGTACCCAACTGGCCCGAAGAATACGGCGGCGGCGGTCTCAATAACGAAGAGTATCTGATCCTGCTGGAGGAGATGGCGGCCATGTATGCACGGCCGGCGCTGTCGAGTTTCGGCACCAGCATGATCGGGCCTACGCTGCTGGAGTTTGGTACCGACGAACAGAAGGCCAGACATCTACCGCGCATCGCCCGGGCTGAGGTGGAGTGGTGCCAGGGTTACAGCGAGCCCGGCTCCGGCAGTGATCTGGCCAGTTTGTCCACCCGGGCGGTGGATCATGGTGACCACTATCTGATCAACGGGCAGAAAATCTGGACCTCGGGCGCGCACAATGCGGATTGGATGTTCTGCCTGGTGCGGACCGATCCGGATGCGCCCAAACACGACGGCATCAGCTTCGTGCTGCTGCCCATGGATCAGCCCGGGGTAGAGGTCCGGCCGATCCGCATGATCAGCGGGGAATCACCGTTTAACGAAACTTTTTTTACCGATGCGGTAGCCAGTAAAGAAGACCTGGTGGGCGAACTTAACAAAGGCTGGACGGTGGGCAAGCGCTTGCTGCAGCACGAGCGTTCGGGCATGGAAAGCCTGGTCAGCGGCGGCGCCAAGGGTGACGAAATGAGCCTGGTTGGCGAAGCCCGGCGCTGTATCGGCGAAACCGGCGGCACCATCGCGGACCCGGCGTACCGGTCCCAGGTGTTGAAGTACGAGATGGACAACCGGGTGTTCCGCATGGCCCAGCGGCGGGCGGTGGAAGAATCGGAAGGGGGTACCCCCGGCGCGGTAACGTCCATATTCAAGGTATACGGCAGCGAATTGCAGCAGGCGTACTACGACCTGTTATTGAAGATGCGGGGGGTGCGCGGCTTTCCGGACACCATCACCGAAAACGATCAGTTCAGCGAAAAGGAACTGGTGGACGCCAAACAGTGGCTGTTCTACCGCGCCGCGTCCATCTACAGCGGCAGCAATGAAGTACAACGCAACATTATAGCCAAGCGGGTGCTGGGGCTGCCCGACTGATCCACGGAACCATTTGCGGCAGCCATCGTCAAACCGTGGGTAACTTAGTGGGGGCTTTCGGATGGACATGAACTTTGCGTTGACGGTCTTCAACGTCATGGCGCAGCTGCTGGTGTGGCTGATCGGCATTGGCATTCTTGTGATCGGGGTGATTTACGTCATCGACCGTACCCAGACGGCACACACGGTGCGGCGTAACTATCCCGTTATCGGCCGTTTCCGTTACTGGTTTGAACATCTGGGGGAATTCTTCCGGCAGTATTTCTTTGCCATGGACCGGGAGGAGATGCCGTTCAACCGGGCGGAAAGATCCTGGGTCTATCAGGCGGCAAAAGACGAAGATACCACCGTAGCCTTCGGTTCCACCCGCGATCTGCGGCCGGTGGGCAGCGTACTGTTTGTGAATTGCCCGTACCCGACGCTGGAAGAGGATACCGTACCCACCAGCCCGGTCGTCATCGGCCCGGATTGCCGGCACCCTTATCAAGCCACCTCGGTGTTCAACATTTCCGGGATGAGTTACGGCGCCATCTCCAAGCCCGCGGTGCTGGCGCTGTCCGGAGGGGCAAAAAAAGCCGGAGTGTGGATGAATACCGGTGAAGGCGCGTTATCTCCCTGGCATCTGCAGGGCGGTGCGGACATCGTGCACCAGATTGGTACCGCCAAGTACGGCGTGCGTGACGCTCAGGGTAACCTCAACGACGAGCGCCTGCGTGAAGTGGCGGCCCACGAACAGGTGAAGATGTTTGAGCTGAAGCTCAGCCAGGGGGCAAAACCGGGTAAAGGCGGCATCCTGCCGGGTGAAAAAGTCACTGACGAAATTGCCAAGATCCGCTTCATCGAAGCAGGCCAGGACTCCATCAGCCCCAACCGGCATCCGGAAATTGATTCAGCCGAAGATCTGCTGGACATGCTCAACCATATCCGCGAGGTGACCGGTAAACCGGTAGGTTTTAAAGCGGTGATTGGCGCTTACGGCTGGATCGAACAGCTTTGTGAAGCCATTAAAGTACGCGGTATCGACAGCGCCCCGGACTTTATTACCATCGACAGCGCCGACGGCGGTACCGGCGCAGCGCCGGCCAGCCTGATCGACTATATGGGGCTGCCGTTAAAAGAGAGTCTGCCGCTGGTGGTCGATCTGCTGCAGAAACATGGTCTGCGCGAGCGCATCCGCGTAATTGCCAGCGGCAAACTTATTACCCCGGCCCAGGTTGCGTGGGCGTTGTGCATAGGCGCGGACTTTGTTGTATCAGCGCGGGGTTTCATGTTTGCCCTGGGTTGCATACAGGCGCTGCAGTGCAACAAGAACACCTGCCCAACCGGCATTACCACCCACGACAAAGACCTGCAGCGGGGCCTGGATGTAACGGATAAAACCCAGCGGGTTTATCACTACGCCAAGAATATGCAGAAAGAGGTGGGCATCATTGCGCACTCCTGCGGAGTGCCGGAACCCCGGCGCCTGCAGCGTTTTCATTGCCGGATTGTGCAGGATGACGGATCGTCCAAACCCCTCAATGAAGTTTATCCCGGCCTGTCTGCTTAACGGTGGACGGTGAACAGGCCAAAGCGTATTTCCTCAGCCGCCCGGCTGCGTGGCACGACTTTCCGTTCGGGCCGGATGTCTATGTGTTTAAGGTCAAAGACAAGATGTTCGGCACGTTGGGTTGGGAAGATGAGCTGGCGCGCATCAATCTGAAGTGTGATCCTGAACAGGCGCTGATGCTGCGCGACATATTTGCCGCGGTATTGCCTGGTTACCACATGAATAAGGCGCATTGGAACACCGTGCTGCTGGACGGCACGGTGCCCCGGGGTGAGCTGGAAAGGATGATCGACCTGTCTTACGCATTGGTGGTTAAAAGGCTGAAGAAGGCTGAGCGCGTGCAGCTTGAAGTGGAGTTCGGCAAACACGCTTTGTACCGGGCGCTGCAGTCGCTGAATGCGCGGTAACCCCGATAAGGAGAAGCTGGGGCGGCACGGCTGTCCGTATCAGCTGGCGCCAGTCGTCTAATGCAGAGCAACGCTCGACAAACAAACGCTCATTAAACAATTGGAGGGGGCTGAGTTGATTATACCTATGTGGTGTCTGATGGGTGGTGTGGTGCTGCCTTATATATGGGCCGGGGCGTCTGTACCCTTTCGTAACAGTCAGCTTGGCGGCCTGGACCTGGCGCAGCCGCGTTTGCAGGCCGCTTCTTTAACCGAAGGCGGCGCGGGTGCCTGGGGTGCGCAAATGAATCAGTGGGAAGCCCTGAGTGTATTCATGGCAGCCAATGTGGCGGCATTTATACAGGGTGTGGACCCCACAGGCGGCTGGGCCACCGCCAGCATCGTCTGGCTGGTTGCACGGGTGCTGCATGGCGTATTTTATGTCATGGGGCAGGCGGCTTTGCGGGTTGCGGCTTTTGTCGCCAGCCTGGCCATGTCGGTGTGGATATTCGGGCTGGCCGTCAGTTCGTAGCGTCAGCCGCCGGCACCCGGTCGAAAACGCGGTTGTAGGTGCGAGATTTGTCCTTGTTGGGGTTGAGCTTAACCGACACCAGCATGCGCCCGTCCTCGCGGATTGACCAGGTCTTGGTCACTTTGCGTTCAGTGGTCTTGTACTTCTGCTGTATCTGTTTCTTGCTGATGGACGTGCTGCGGCCGCGGTAGTCGCCTTTCACCAGGGTTTCTTTTTCCGCCTGGTCATAGTCCAGCCGCACCCGGTTGCCGGTGGTGGTGATCACCATGGTGGTGCAGCGCAGCACGTCCGGGTCGTTGGGTGCCAGATCCGACATGGGCGGTTGCTTGATGCGTTGCGGCAGCGGTAACCCCAGGCCGATATCCACCGTGGGTTTGAGGCGGCCGCTGTTGCCCTGCACGCCGCTGCCATCGTTGTACTTTACGGCTACCTTGTCTGTCTCCTCGAGATTAACCCGCCACTCACCGTCGAACCTGGACGCTGCGGCAGCGTGACCGGACAGCACCGCGGTGATCAGCAGGAAACCGCACAAAACGGGTTGGAGGCGGGGTAACCGGGTAATAAATGTACGTTGCATAGCTATTTTGAATCGGTGTCAGGCAAAAAGTTCAGCTTCTCAGCCATGGTTAGGCATGACCTTTGTAGCAAAAAGATCCAGCGATTCAAGTACCTGGTCGCGCTCATGCAGCCCCTGGGGGAACAGTAGGAAAGCTTCCTTAACGGGTACCGCGGCCGCCACCGCTTCTATTTTGCGGTTCAACGTGTCCGGCGAGCCCACCAGCAGCCCCGGCATTCCCTGGCCGAAAGGGGTTGCCCAGGACTTCCAGAACCAGGCCCAGTCTTCAAACAACTGTTGGGCTTTAGCGTCGGTTTCCGCGCAGATCATGACGCCGCCCCAGCAGGCCTGGTCTCCCGGTTCTACATCGTGGCCGAAGCGTTTGGCCTCCTCGGTCCATTCGCGCCACAGCAGCTGCAGGAACTCGGTGTTGTCGGAAAGGATAATCGGCCGTCCTTTATAGCGGGCCCAGAACTTTGCCGTGGTCAGGCTCTGGGAAAAGCCTCCGTACAGGGGAATCTGCTGTTGCAGCGGCTGGGGTGCAATGCCTACCTGGGACACGGACATGTCCGCATCCACCCCGGCGCCGTAGTTAACATAAACCGGCTGTTCGTGAGGGTTAACAAACCCCGGCGGCGGAAAGTTCCAGAAACGCCCGCGGTGGCTGAAGGTTTCCTCGCGCAGGGCTTTCACGACAACTTCAACAAACTCGGCAAAATACTCCCGGTTCAGGTCGTCCGCGGCGCTTTTGGTATTCCAGGGCCCGACGGCGCTCAACTCGGGTTTGACCTTGTAGTTCTCCACCCAGCGCGCCTGGTAACCGCGTACCAGCCCGACCCCAAAACGGCCTTCCAGCATATGGTCCAGGGTGGCAATTTTTTCCGCAGTCTGCAGCGGGTTGTTGGCGGTGGACACAAAACCACAGGTAATCACTTTCATGCGTTTACTGTGCCGCCCCAGGTGCATGGCCATCAGGCAGGGGTCGTTGGAGATTTCAAAACCTTCAATCTGCAGGTGATGTTCCGGGTGGCCGTAGCCGAAATACCCGTTTTCGTCTGCAAACGTGGCGTAGTCGGCAATTTCGTTGAGCATTCGCTGATACAGCTCGTTGTTGCGGCCGGCCATGCCGCCTTCAAGCTCCCTGCGCCGGCCCACGGTGCAGTACATAAACAGTCCAAAGTCCATAAGCCTATCCGGATTTCCAATGAATTCGTGTTGCGGCCCGCATCTGCCGCCTGTGTTCCGATGCAGCCATTACAACCGCCCTGCGGCCAAAAACCGGTTGCATGAAAAGCACGTGTCCCCTGAAATAGAGGTTGGACTGTAAACGGTAATACAAAGGAAAACGAGTTGATTACCCGCGAACAATTACTCCAGGTGCTGGATGGTTGGCAGAGTGGAGACATGAATGAACTGGCGGTTTGGCAGTGGGGGGAACAGGCCCGCACCGAAATCCGCAGGCAGTTGCAGGACGCGGAACCGGAGGTGGATGGGCTGGTACGGGATATCGTCGACCTGCTCGCCGCGCTGCCTTATGAAATGCTGGTGACAGAAGACCTGCAGGTGCTGACGGATGCGTTGAGTAACCCGGTGGAGGAAACCGACCTGTCGCAGAATCTGTTGTGGAACCACATGGATGCCGTTGACGTAGATGCCCGCCGCATGCAATTTGCGGAGCATCCGTTTTATGGTCAATTCAGCGACGCGGATTAGATGCAGGACGGGCAGGACTGGCAGGACTGGCAGGGTTAATAGGCAAACTGATCAACCCGGCTTTGCGCCTGGGACAAGCCTTTGCCGCGCACGACGGCCGGGTCCAGCCAGCATTCAGCGGCGCGGGTTTCCCAGCCCTGGGCCTGGCATTCGCTTAACACCTGCAGCGTCACCCAGTTGCCCGGGTAAGCCACCGGGAAACCATTATCGTTCAAGTTGTAACCGTACACCCGGCATAAGCCGTCACCCTCTTCATAGTCACCCACGTAAGACAGCCACGGCGTTTCTATCTGTACCTGCTCGCGCAGGTACTGTTGCGCAGGCGCAATGTAGTTACCCAGGTCCCAGTCCGGAATGGCGCGTTCGTCCCAGCTTGGCCCGCCCGGCAAGCGGCCTTCAGCATTAAGGTAGACCTCCACCCCCGCCGGCCGCTGGCGGGTTAACAGTACCCGGGTGTGGCTGATGGGCCGGTTGCTGTGTGCGGCCAGCAGCCCTCTGCCCGCCTCGGAAAGGGCATCAGCGACAGCGTTGTTATACAGGTAGTAGCCGGTGGCGGGCGGTGCGCTGGCCGCCGCGTACTTGTTAAACAGACCCATCCGGTGCCGGCTGGAGGTATTACCGTCCGCCCGGTGCCACAGGTGCATGTTCATGAACAACAGGTCGCCGCGCTGCAGGCCGGGGTCGATAAAGTCTTCCGCCGCCGGTCTGATGGCGGCGCGCACCTCTTTGCAGACGCCTTCCCCCTCGTGCACGCGTTCCAGGTGATGGGAACCGGGTGCCACATATAAGGGCCCGGTGTCAGCGTCGAACGAACAGAACGGCACGATGGTAAACAGCCAGTGCATGGATGATCCCACCGGCCGCCAGCGTTTGTAATCGTGATGTGCCGGCAAACCCGCGCCGCCGGGGGTGCGGTCGTATATGACATAAGCAGTCAGGCGCGCTTCGTCTGCCAGCAGCTGCTCCGCCGCCGGCACGATTTGCGGGTGTTCAATGATAAACGCAAGGTCCGGATCCGCTGCGCACTGGGTGGCGAGGGTATAGCGCCCGGGACCGGGATAAACCGGCGCGTTAGGATCCAGCGTGCCGTCCAGCGGTGGATTGTTGGCTACTCCGCGCTCCAGGCGGCAGATATCAGCCTCCGGGATGGCGTTCTTCAGCAGCAGAAAACCATCGCGTTCGTATTGCGCTAATTGGTCCGCGGTCAAGGTCATGGCTGAATCATAACTCGCGTTGCAGGTTTTTTGGGGTTTTGATTGTTGAAGCCTGGCGGGTTGTTCAGTTTCCTGGTCCGGGCTCACAGGGCGTGGGGGTTACGGCGCTCACGCCGCCGGCCCTCCCGGCTCCCCTTCCTCCGCTCTTGAGCCTCGCTGCGCGAGTCTCACCGCTCCGTTGCGGCGGCGGCTAA
>JANQOA010000092.1 GCA_028279305.1 Pseudomonadales bacterium | reverse complement strand
TTGCTGGATGCAACCTTCTGGGACGTAAAGTCACTGTTCTGGCTGATGATCCGCCATCGCGAACCGCGCTGGGTAAAAGACATGGTACCGGTGTTATTGGCCAACCTGCGGCGGGAGCTGCGGGTGCTGTCTTCAAACCCCGGCGTATAGGGAGCTGCTGATGTCTTTTTCCGGCGGCTGCCTGTGCGGCCACATTCGTTATCAGATCCGGCGCGAGCGCCTCAACGCCATCCACTGTTACTGCGGCATGTGCAGAAAAGCCCACGGCACAGCGTTTTCCACCCACTGTGTGGTGCCGCCCGGACAATTGTTATGGTCTCACAGCGGCAGCCGGCGGGTGGCGTACACTTCTTCTCCCGGCGCCTGCCGCGAGTTCTGCCCCCACTGCGGTACCCATCTGCTGGTGCACGGCCAGTCCGGTGACGGCAACCTGGCTGTGCCCGCCGGGACCCTGGACGGCGACCCTGAGCTTACCCTGCTGGGACATATGTTTACCGAAGAGTGCGTAAGCTGGTACCACATTGCAGACGACCTGCCGCAATACAAACAGTGGCCCCCGGGTTATGGGCCGTCTATCATCAACCCGGACCGATCCCCGTCATGATAGATGCGCCATGATCAAAGGAGCCTGTTTGTGCGGTGAGGTGACCTTTTCCATTCAAGGAGAAGTGCACGACGCGCGCTATTGCCATTGCCGGACTTGCCGCAAGTTTGCCGGCACCAGCCCGGCCGCCTGGGGGGTGGTCCAACGCGCCAACCTGCACATTACAGCGCCGACATCCGCGATCAGCCGCTATCACTCCGGCGGCGGGTTGCGCTGCTTCTGCAGCAAGTGCGGCTGCCCGTTGTGGTTCGAACCGGACGCTTATGCATCAATTCTGGGTTTACCCCTGGGGGTGCTGGAAGGGCCCGACATAAAACCGCCGGTCATGCATGTATGGACATCCGCAAAACCCGCCTGGTCGCATATCAGCAGCAACATCCCCCAGCACCCGAGCTATCCGGGCCTGGAACAGCCCGACTGATGCCGGCCCGGCTGGCCCTGATCATGCTGTGGTTAGCCCTGCACGGCTGCGCGGATCCGCGCGGTGAACAGTATGCGGACGTGGACGCCATCGGCATGTCCGAGACCTGGGAGGACTGGGTGATTATCGGCTCTTTTGGCGCCTCTGCCGTTGATCAGGGCCCGTTCACTTTAACGGATATAAAGTACTGCGAAGTCAGTGAACCCTGCAGCTTTTCCCACCGCGGCCAGGGACATACTTACAACAAATTTTTCGGTTACGAACTGGCTGTGCTGCGGCTGGAAAACAGCAGCGGAAAAATCGCCCATGTGGTGCTGCGCAGCGCGGAAAAAATTGAGGATTGAGCGCCTGCATAGACGCTTGCCGCGGTTATAGACACCTGTATTGATGAGGGTACCGTAATAACGACTTTCAAAAAGAGTTATGCGCTGGCATTCCCCAGCACAGAGATTTACCGCCGCTGGCTTGACGCATCAACGGTCATTCCTCCCGCAACGGCAATGCGAATCGATCCCACAGTGGGCGGCGAGTACGCGCTCATCATGCCGGGCGGGGTGATCATGACCGGCCATTTTCTGCACCTGGAACCGGAGCGGAGCTTCAGCCACACGTGGCAGTGGCAGGGTGACGATGAACAGACCCGGGTGCACGTTGCGTTGACCGGGGAAGGGGAAGGGGAAGGGGAAGGGAAAGGGAAAGGGAAAGCGCACGCCAGCTGGGTTGAAATTACCCATTCCGGTTTCCAGAGCGAAACGTCGTACCACAATCACGCGGCCGGCTGGGATAGTTTTATCCAAGGCTTTGCCGGGTACCTGGACCAGAAACAGAACAAATCAGCGGAATAGAGGAGGTCATATGAACTGGGAAGCTATAGGCGCAAGCGCTGAGGCGGTGGCTGCCGCGGCGGTTGTCATCTCCATCGTTTACCTGGCTGCCCAGGTGCGGCAGACCAAGGTGCAACTACTGGCCCAGGCGGAAGACCATATCACTGCCCGCTCTTTTGAGGCCTATACACCGGTTTACGAAGGCAACAACGCCTACATCTTCCGCACCGGCCTGACCGACCCCGCCCGGTTGGACGACGATCAGGCTTTTGTCTTCATGTTACTGATGGACCGGCAGCGGGGCGCCTTCTCCACCATCGTGCGCCGCAAACAGAACGGTTCTATTTCCAATGAGCTGGCGGAACGGCTGCTGCAGAGTTACCGGGGGCTGTTTGTGGAAACCGCCGGCGGCCGGCACTGGCTGGCGGAAAAAGCCGGTTCGCTGTCAACGCCGGAGCGCCGTGCCCTGAACCTGAATTAGCACCTGAGTTACCGCCGCTGGATCTCGTAGGTTCCGCCGGAACCGAGGCTGTCCAGCTCGTATTGCAGAAAGCCTTTGATATAGGCACGGTCCTTGTGGGATTTCATTTCTTCCACGGATGACACGATCAGCGCTTCCAACACATCCGCCGGTTCCAGGCTTTCCCCTTTGCCTGCCTCGATGGCAGCCGCGATGGATTCTTTAGCTACGGAATATTTGCTCATTTTTGTGTTCCTGCTGAGATGGCGGACAACCTCATTGTATCTCAAGCGGGTGCGCAGGAGCGCTAAGCAACTACCTGCAACATAATTGTGGCCCGGCGCCGGAAAGCTTACCGTGGCGCCATGAACTACCTGATTACCGGCGGCTATGTGATCGCCGGGCTCATCAATTTTGCGCCGGTGCTGGGTGTGCTTTCCAATGCCCGGGTCAAAGCGCTGTATGCAGTGGAGTTTGCCAATGCCGACTTTGCACTGTTGCTGCGCCACCGGGCCGTGCTGCTGGGTATCATCGGTGCGCTGCTGCTGGCCGCCGCCGCGGCCCCGGCGCTGCGCACCAGTGCGGGCCTGGCGGGTCTAGCCAGCATGGTGTCTTACATCGTGCTGATGTGGATGCTGGGTATCAACAATGAAAACCTGTTGCGCGTGATGTGGGCGGACGTGTTTGCCGTGGTGGTGCTGGCGGCGGCATTTGCCCTGCACTTGGCGAATCAGTAACCTGCCGGGGTATCCCCCCGGTAAATGCTGATGACCCTGGAGCCCCTGCGCGCGCAGATCGACGACCTGGACCGTGCCCTGATTGAATTGCTGGGCAAACGCTTCCGCCTGACCGCTGAAATCGGCCGGATCAAAGCCAGGGATCAACTCAATCCGGTTGCGGCTGACAGAGAGCGGCAACAGTTCAGCCGTTTTGCCCAACTGGCCGCCCAACACCAGGTGCCGCCAGCCCTGGTGGGGCAGATATTCCGCGCCGTGATCGGCGAAGTGGTTAGCGCCCACCAGGCCCTGCAGAGTGACAGCGCGTCCGAGCCCCGGGATATCAGCAACAGCGGTGTGCCGGATAACCCGCCTGACGGCCCGTTTACGGCACGGCGGGAAGCCGCGGAAACCGCTCCGGATGGCTCTGCTGTTATCCCCCTCGCCCGCGCCCCCGGCGCCAGCCACTGTTTCTGTACGCTGCCGGCAGGGCAGGTCTCCAGAGCGGTCGCCCACCGCACCGTTGAGGAATTGTGGTACTGCCTGGCGGGCCGCGGAGAGTTTTACAGCAGCGGTTTAAACAACGGCGAACCTTTTGCCGTGCAAACCGGCATGAGCTGGCGGGTGCCGCCCCGGTTTGTTTTCCAGTTCCGCAACCCGGGGCCGGCTGAACTGAGTTTTGTGATTACCACTCTACCCGCCTGGCCGGGTGACGCGGAAGCGGATACCGAGGTCGCGGGCGTGTGGTAGGGGTGTTAGATTAACCGACCGCTTTTTTTGTAGAGGACAGCAACGTGGACATCAAAGAATTCAACCAGTCTATTATCGATGAGTTCCGCGCCAATGAAGGTGTGGTGGGTGGGCCGTTTGAAGGCGCCAAGCTGCTGTTGTTGACCACCGTGGGCGCAAAAACCGGGGCTGAACGGATCAACCCGCTGGCCACCATCGAAGACGATGGCCGCTTGTTCATCATTGCTTCTTTTGCCGGCGCTGACAACAACCCCCCCTGGTATCACAACCTGGTGGCGAATCCACAGGTCACCGTTGAGGTCGGCACTGAAAAGTACAGCGCCACGGCGGCGGTGGTCGACGAACCCGAGCGCACCCGCCTGTATGAAAAAATGGAAGCTTCGATGGCGGCGTTTACCGAATACAAGAACAAAACAGACCGCGTGATTCCGGTCATTGCGCTGACCCGGAACTAACCCGGACACAGCAACCCGGGACAAGTGGAACGCAGAGGAGATCGCCATGCAGGGGAGTTGCCTGTGCGGGCAGGTGGCCTACGAAATTGACGCATTTGCCGCACCCATCGTTCATTGCCATTGCCTGAAGTGCCGCAAGGCACACGGCAGCGCCTTCTCCACTACCGCGCCGGTGATGCGCGAGCAGTTCCGCTGGCTGCGCGGTGAACACCTGTTAAAACACTTCGAATCCTCACCGGGTAAGCGCAGGCATTTCTGCAGCCACTGCGGCTCCCACGTCATGGCGGAATGGGTTGATAAACCCGGGGTGATCATCCGCATGGGTTGTCTGGACGACGACCCCGGCGAAAAGCCCAGGCTGCACATATGGCGCAGTGAGGGGGCCGTCTGGTACGACCCGGCAGTACAATTGCCCGAGTGGCCCGAAGGGCGGCCTCGCAGCTCTGGTAAAAGCACCTCCGGTAAAAGCGGCAAACAATAAACCGCGGCTTACCCCGCACATAATAAAAAAGCACCGGGAGGGAGTACATCGATGACAATTGCAGCGCAACACTCAGCCATATTTGCGCCGGTACTGGGCATGTGGCTGCTCACCTTGGTGGTCTGGGTTTATATGTACGCCCGCCGTATTCCATTCATTCAGCAACTGGACCTGCCGGATGAAGAGCTGACCGGCCAGACCCTGGCCAGACTGTCACCGCCGGAAGTGTCCAACCCGTCGGACAACCTGAAAAATCTATTCGAAATGCCGGTGCTGTTTTACGCACTGTGCGTTTATCTGTATGTCACCGCTCAGGTGGACGCGGTTTACCTGTGGCTGGCCTGGGCATTTCTGGCCTTCCGCATTTTTCACAGCGCCATGCACTGTACGAGGAATATCGTTATTGTACGCTTTGGCTTGTACGCGGTGTCGTCA
This sequence comes from Pseudomonadales bacterium, assembly GCA_028279305.1. Lineage (GTDB taxonomy): Bacteria > Pseudomonadota > Gammaproteobacteria > Pseudomonadales > Azotimanducaceae > UBA4421. Next base: position 37,991 of record JANQOA010000092.1, on the reverse strand, counting down.
CTGGCGCTTTGGGTCATGGTGTTTCGCGCCTGCTGGGCCTATCTGACTAACTGAGCGGGGGCAATCATGGATCCACACAAATTCCGCAGCCAGCATGATCTGGAACTGTACGAGCAACTGCTGAAGGACCGCGACGTTCAGAACGTCAACGAACAGATCCAGCGCCAGGTGGAAAAAGGTAATCTCGGGGTACGGCGCCGGCTGCTCTCCACATCGGTGCGCCTCAGCCCGACCATGGCGCCGGATCTGCATAAGACGGCTACGGAGTGTCAGGAGAAGCTGTCGCTCGACATCCCGCTGGAACTCTATGTCTTTCCCAGCCCCAGCTACAACGCTGCTTGCGTCAAACCCGAAGCCGGCCGCCTGTTTATCATGTTCAGTTCGTCCATCCTCGAAGCTTTCACCGCGGAAGAAATTCGCTTTGTCATGGGCCACGAGCTGGGGCACCACCTGTTTAATCACCACGACATCCCCATCGGCTATATCCTGCGCGGCCAGAACCGGCCGAATCCCCGGCTGGCGCTGACCCTGACCAGCTGGTCGCGGTATGCTGAAATTTCCGCTGACCGCGCCGGCGCCTTCTGCGCCTACGACCTGCCGGCAGTAGCCCACGCGCTGTTTAAGCTGGCCAGCGGCCTGAGCGGCCAATATGCAGAATTCAGCGTGGACGATTTCCTGCGCCAGGTGGACGAAATGCAGTCAGAAGACAACGCGCCGGGGCAGGGCGCACCCACCGAAGACTGGTTCCTCACCCATCCATTCAGCCCGCTGCGGGTGAAAGCGCTGCGGCTGTTTTTCGAAGCTGAGTTGATGCAGTCGGGCAACGCGGACCTGGACCAACTGGATCTGGGTGTGGAAGGCCTGATGGCATTAATGGAGCCGAGCTACCTGGAAGGCAAGACCGACGCCGCAGAAGCCATGCGGCGCCTGCTGTTTGCAGGTGCAATTGCCGTGGCCAACGCCAGCAGCGGGATTTCACCCGGCGAAATTGAAGTGTTTGAAGAGTTTTTCGGCAAAGCCTCGTTCAGCAGCAAATTAAACATCGAGCAACTGGTCAAAGAGGTACCCGAACGCATTGAGCAGGTGAAGTCGCTGAGTTCCATCCCCCAGCGCATGCAGGTGGTCCGCGACCTTTGCTCGGTGTCGCGGGCTGATAATCACACCACCGAAGCGGAACGCCAGGTGCTGTGTGACATTGCCACCGCGCTGGAAATCTCTTCGGTTTTTGTCGACAAGCTGTTCGACTGCGAACCGGAACTGGACTGACCTCTCGTGTCTGCCGCCGACTCGGACAACACCCTGAGCCTGCACGGCAGCTGCCTGTGCGGGGCGGTAACCTACCGCACCACCCGGGAGCCCGAACTGTGCTTGTTCTGCTACTGCCCGGATTGCTTAAACTCGACGGGTACCGACGGCTACGCGGGTTATATGGTCAAGGACAGCCAGTTTGAACACACCATGACAGCCTTTACCGAACACGCGCCAACCTGGGCCCGCATCCCGGAGACATCATGAGCAACTGGCAGGACATCCAAACGGCCCGGTACATCAGCCTGTCCACGCAACGCAAGAGCGGCGCCATGGTGAACACGCCGGTGTGGGCGGCGCCCGAGGGAGAGAAGCTGTATGCCTTCAGCGCGGCGGACGCAGGCAAGGTCAAACGCCTGCGTAACTTTGCCGCGGTGCGGGTGGCAGTATGTGATGCGCGCGGCAAGCTGTTGGGCGATTGGATGGATGCTCAGGCTCACATCACCGAAGATGCCAACGAAATTGCTACGGCTCTGCAGGCTTTACGCCGGAGGTACGGCTGGCAGATCCGCATGACGGATTTTTTCAGCAAGCTGTCCGGCCGCTACAACCGCCGCGCCTACATCCGCATTACCGCGCCGGACCCAGCTCTGGCAGAGCGGCAAGGGCAGGGCCAACAGTCAGAACAGGAGGGTTAAGTCAGTATGAGCGCTTATCTGCTGGTGAATATAGAAGTGCACGACCCCGGCACCTTCGCCGATTACGTGGCCCAGGTACCCGCCATGATCGAAAAACACGGCGGCCGCTACCTGGTGCGGGGTGGTGAGAGCACGGTGCACGAAGGCAACTGGCAGCCGAAACGCATTGTTGTGCTGGAATTTCCGGACCGCAACACCGCCCAGAGCTTTCTCGATGACCCGGAGTATGCCCCCATCGCTGCGATCCGCCACCGTTCTGCAACAACCGATCTGGTGATTGTGGACGGTTACGGGGGTTGAGGCATGAGTACCGTACAACAGGCGGTTACAGGGGGCTGTTTCTGCGGCGCGGTACGCTACGCCTTCTCCCCGCCTGAAATTGCCACGGTTAACTGCCACTGCAGTATGTGCCGGAAGACCAGCGCCGCTGCCTTTGTCACCTGGCTGGTTGTGCCCACCGATCAATTTGAGTACACCAGCGGCCAGCCGCGGCAGCTGCAATCCTCCGCTGACGGCACCCGCTATTTCTGCGCTGACTGCGGGTCGCCGCTGGTCTGCATCAACAGCGGACACCCGCAATGGACCGACGTCACCCTGGGCAGCCTGGACGACCCGGAACAATTCACTCCGAGCAAGGACGTATTTGACGACACCCGGTTGAGCTGGGTCCAGCAGTTGGACGCGGGTGATGAGTGAACTGTGTTACCTGTGCCTGGCCGGACCGGCTTTCAAACGGGTACCGAAATACAATATCCAGGTCTGCCGGGGTTGCTGGGACAGTGCCGAGCAGGGCTGGCCGCAACAATTTGAAGGCAGCCTGTTCCAGGCTTTGAGCCGGGCCGGGTTGCTGATTCCGGACCGCAACGCCCGGCATCTGCTGCCCCGGGATTACGCCCCGCCCGACAATTTTGCGTTGTAGCCCGGTAGTGCAGCGCCGGCGCGGACCGTCAGCAGCCTTCTATAACCAAGCGGCTCAGGGTGACAGGTATAAAACGATAGGGATGGCGTCTTCGCGGCCAAACAGCATGCTGATGTAGCTGTCCGCCCAGCCGTATTTTTCCGCCATTTTGCCGTTAATCAACGCCCGCTGGTCAACCTGAGGTTCGGCCAGCGCGGTGAAGGTATTGTCACCGCGGGTGACCTGCACTTCCGGCACCGCCACCAGGCGCTGATACCAGCCGCTCTGGGACGAGCCCGAGCGCAGCCATGCGCTGCCATTATGATCCACCACCCACAGGCGGGTTTCCTGAGCCTGGCCCTGGGCGTCCACCGTCTGCAGCACCACTACTTCACCGCTCTCCGACGCGACGCGTTCGATGCCTACCACCAGCAGCAACAACACCACTATCCCACCGAGAATTTTCAACACCATCTTCATATCGTTGTGCCCTCCCGGGCGCCTGCACTTTCAGCAGCATACCCCTGCACCAGCTCAACAAGGTACTTCACGTTGTCCACCGGAGTTTCGGGAATGATGCCGTGGCCCAGATTAAAGATGTGACCGGGTCTGCCGGCCACGCTGTCCAGCAAAGCACCCGCCTGTTCCGCCACCGCTTCACGCTGCGCGCACAATACAATCGGGTCCAGGTTACCCTGCACCGCCGGTAAGCCGAGTTTGGACCAGGTTTCCGCCAGTGGCGTGCGCCAGTCGAAGGCCACCACGTCGAACCCCAGTTCAGCCACATCCGGCAGCAGATGGCTGTTGCCGGTGCCGAAGTAGATCACCGGCACCGGCGCATCCAGTTTCTGCAACAGCATCTGCAGATAAGGTTTGGCATAGGTGCGGAAATCCCGCACCGACAGGTTGCCTACCCAGGTGTCAAAAAGCTGTACCGCATCCACCCCGCTGCTGATCTGCAGTTGCAGGTAACTGGCCAACTGTTCAACCAACTTCTGCATTAAGTTGTGCCACAGGGCCGGCGCGTTGTACATCATCTGTTTGACAAATACATAATTGCGCGAACCCTGGCCTTCAATGGCATACGAGGCCAGCGTAAAGGGCGCGCCGGCGAAGCCGATCAAGGCGATGGCCGGGGGCAATTCCTGCAGGATGTTTTTCACCGTGTCCGCAATGTACGGCGTGGCTTCCTGCGCCGGCGCGTTAACCAGACCGTGAACGTCTTTTTCGCTGCGCACCGGGTTGGCGAACACCGGACCGCGGCCGGCCACGTAGTCCAACTGCAGCCCCATGGGCTCCATGATGGGCAACAGGTCGGCAAACATAATGGCCGCATCCACCCCCAGAATTCGCTGGGCATCCAGGGTGGCGGTGGCCGCTTTCTCCGGATTCTTAAAAAAATCCAGGCTTGGCATGTCACCTTTAACCTGGTGGTATTCAGGCATATAGCGGCCGGCCTGGCGGTTTAACCAGATGGGTGTGTGAGGAGTGGGTTTGCCCTGACAGGCAGCTACAAATATCTTTTCCATTGCCGGCGCACCTTAACAAAGCCCGGCGTCGCGACCAACCGGCGAATATGCGCCAGCGCACAAAGCAAACGCCCGACGGCTGCCGAACCCCTTTAAAGTAAGTTGCACGCAGGGTGACAGCGTCTCAAAACCGCGCACCAGGCTTGCGGTGTTTTCATCCATCAGCATGCCTCCATGCATACCAGCCTCGGCTTGCAGGCGGCTGGCCAGATTCACCGGCGTGCCGATGACGGTATAGTCCGAGCGCTGCCCGCTGCCCCAGCTGCCGGAAATGCAGAACCCTGAACTGACCCCCACCCGGGAAGCGGCGCCCAGACCGGCCGCGGACAGATGGCGGGTCAACAGGTGCATACAGCGCACACACTGCACCGCTGCGTTGACCCGTTGCTGTTGGTCACGGGCCGCGAATACGCATAGCGCGCCGTCACCAAGAAACTTGCTGACCCGGCCGTCCCATTGCCGGGTGAGCTGCGCCGTGACATCCAGAAAGGTATTCAACATCTCATGCAACTGTTCCGCCGGCAGATCCCGGACTGCCCGGGTAAAGCCGACCAGGTCAACAAAAGCAACGGACATCCACACCCGTTGCTGCACATCCGCGCTGGCGTTGAGTTGGGGGCTGATGTCCTCGGGCAGATAGCGCAGCAACCTCCGCAGTTGCGCGGATTTGTGCCGGCGCGCGCTAATGAACCTCTGCGCCTGGTGATAGGCCAGCGCGCATATTGCCAGCATGAACACCAGCGCAGCCGCCAACGCCGCCAGGTCCTGCACCCGGGGCTGACTGATCCAGCCGCAGCCCGGGCATTGCAGCTGCCAGAGGCCCAACGCCGCCAGCAGGTGCAGGAGGCCGACCCGCAAGCCCCACAGGGCGGTATTGCTGGCAATAAATATCCACCCTACCGCCAGTGCGGTGAACAGCGCAGGCTGGAAACTCAAAACCACCGCAAAGGTGAGCACAAACTCCAGGGTGTGCGCGGTGCACAGCGGGTCTGTATTGCGCCATATCCCCGGCTTGTACCGGTAGGCGCGGTTTTGCCGGCCGGCAAACACCCGCAGCAGCAGGAGATTGGCCAGCACCGGCACACCCGCCAGATACCACAGGCGCGGATCCAAGGCTGCCTCACGCCAGGGCAGCGGCCAGGCGGCCAGCCACAGCAGCAGCAGATAAGCGGCGCAGCGGCAGACCACCATCGCCCACAGAAAAGAGGTGTTGTACACATGCGGCTGCACACCACCATGTTAGCCGGCGGCAATCTCCGCAACAGCGGTTGCCGGTTGTGGCCGGCGTGCGGGTTCAGCCCTGCAGCGGGTAAGTCAGACCCGTCCCATGACCGGGTCCACGTCAGCGTCGTAGTCAACCCCGGCAAAGCCAAAGCCGAAGATCTTCAGAAAGTCCTCGCGGAACCCGGACAGGTCACCCAACTCGTCCAGATTGCTGCTGTCCACCAGCGGCCAGCGGCGTTGCACCTCCTGCTGTACCGCTTCGCTGAGCTCCACATCATCCATGCGGATGCGGCCGTCTTCGTCCAGCCGCAGTTCACTGCCTTGCTTCAGCTGGGTGGCGAATAAGCGGTGAATGTGGCTGATAATATCCTCGTGAATGCCCTGCTCTTTCATCACCTTAAACAATAAGGCGACATACAGCGGCACAACCGGAATGGCGGAGCTGGCCTGGCTGACAATGGCTTTCAGTACCGCCACCCGGGCTTCGCCGCCCAACCCGGCCAGCTTGCCGGAAATGGCCCGGCTGGCACGGTCCAGGTCGAGCTTAGCCTGGCCCAGGGTGCCTTCCCAGTAAATGGGCCAGGTTAACTCCGTGCCGATATAGGTAAACGCCACGGTGCGGCAGCCCGGGGCCAGCACGTCCGCATCCTGCAGAGCATCCATCCAGAATTCCCAGTCTTCGCCACCCATCACCGCCACCGTATCAGCGGTTTCTTCCGGGGTGGCGGGTTCCAGGTTCACCTGAATCACCTCACCACGGTCAACGTGCACGGACTTGATATCCAGCGCTTCGCCCAGGGGCTTGATGGCGGAACGGTGCAGGGTGCCGGTTTTTGGATGCTGGCGCACGGGGGAGGCGAGACTGTAGACCACCAGATCTATTTTGCCCTTGCCGGCCTGCACCAGATCCCGGTTGATCGTTTCAATCACCCGGGTCCGCATCTCGTCGGCAAAGGCATCACCGTCGAGAGTTTTTGCGTACAGGCCCTCAGCCTGGGCGGCGTCTTCAAAAGCGATGTTGTTATACCAGCCGGCGGAAGCGGTACGGTTACCTTCCGGCAGTTTTTCAAAAGACACCCCCAGGGTGTTTGCACCGCAGCCGAAAGCGGAGACAATGCGGCAGGCCAGACCGTAACCGGCGGAACATCCTAGCACCAGTACGTTGTTCAGCTCCCCGGCGGAGATGGCGCCGGCGCCGCGCACATAGTCCACCTGTCCGTCAACGCTGGCCTTGCAGCCGGTGGGGTGGGCGGTGGTACAGATAAAGCCGCGGATACGGGGTTTTACAATCATTCCTGGTGTGCGCCTGCAGTAGTTGGGGTGAGGTGTGCGGGCGCCATAATACCCTGGGCCACAGCCCAGCGCATAGCTGCTTCCACATCGATCACCCAGGGTCCGTCGCGGCGGATCGCCACGCTGGCATGTTCACCCTGGCGCAGCTTCAAATCGCGGTCGCCGTCCAGTGCTATGACGCCGGGGCCGCGGAACGGCACCGACACATCAAAAGCCATTTCATCCATCCGGGAAACATGCACCGGGCTGAACAGGCCGGGTGATACCGGCGCCAGCATGGGCGGGGCGCCGGGATCGATGTGCAGCAGCAGTCCAAAGTCATCTTGCGCATAAACCGGATGAATGAGCCCGCCGATAGGGGACATGCCAATGGAGTTAGGTTCCGCGCGGGTGAGCAGAATCTGCTCTATCTTGCTGGTGTTGAAAGGCAGCAGGTTGCCGGTGTGGTCGTTGCGCAGCAACACAGCATCAATCAGCCCAACGTCCCTGCCCTGGGGCATCTGCACCCGCAGCACTTTTACCCGCTGTTTGATGCCCGCATCGGCGGGGAATTTTCCGCAGGCATTCAGGCCCGCCACCATGCCGGCCACGGTGGGCTCGACCAGAACCGGAAACACATTGTTGGTGCCGGTGGAAAGGGGCACCAGGTCAACGTCCGGGCACACCCTGACAATGGCGCGGTTGGTGCCGTCGCCGCCCAGGGACACAAAGGTACCGCAGCCGGCATCGCGGAACGCCGCTGCAGTGCGGTGGGTGTCGGAGGCATCATTGGCTAATTCGTGCTCCACCACATGCACCCTCGCATCTAACCCCATGTGTTCCAGCGCCATGGAGGCAATGCGGAACGGCTCACGGGTGATATAAATGTCGGTGACCCCCATGGCATCCGCGCCGGCGGCCACCCGAGCCACGATATCGCGCTTGGCTTCGTGGGTCATGTTGGTGGCGCGGGCCGCCAGGCGGCGCACGTCCCGGCCTGACATGGGGTTGACCACCAACCCCAGTTTGCCATTACTCATGCAACGTTAATTCCCTTGTGATACCCGGGAGTCCCCGGTGAGGTACGCTTCCAGGAAGGCGAACTTCGCCAGCCGGTCATAGTCGCGGTTAACTTTTTTGCGGAAACCGTGACCTTCATCCAGCGCCAGAATATACCACACCGGTATTCCCCGGCGGCTCAGCGCCTCACGCATCTGTTCACTTTCGCTGGCGGGCACCCGCGGATCGTTGGCTCCCTGGGAGATCAACACCGGCGTGACCATTTTGTCCACGTGGTTCAGCGGCGAGATGCCCTGCAGAAAAGTCCGCATCTCCGGCACTCTTTCGTCACCGTATTCCACCCGGCGCATGTCCTGACGGTAAGGCTGAGTGTTTTCCAGGAAGGTAACGAAGTTGCTGATGCCGACACTTTCCACCGCAGCGGTCAGCCGCTCGCCAAAGTGCACCATGCTGGCCAGCACCATGTAGCCGCCGTAAGAGCCGCCCATGACCGCTACCCGGCTGCTGTCAAACTGTTCCCGGGTCTGCAGCCAGTCCAGCAATGCGCCGATGTCGCGCACGGAGTCCTCGCGCAGCTTGCCGTTGTCCAACTGCAGATACGACTTACCATAGCCGTTGGAGCCGCGCACGTTGGGGGCAATGACCGCGACGCCCATTTCGTTCACATAAGACTGCACGGTGGTGGAAAAGTAAGGCCTGTACTGGGCTTCCGGGCCGCCGTGAATCAGGATGACAACCGGGTGCGGCCCGGCGCCGGGAGGCTGAAACACAAAGGCCGGGATGTTACGGCCGTCGAAGCTTGGATACTCTATCAGCCGCGCATCAACAAACCGGCTGGTATCCAGGCCGCCTACCTCGCTGCGGGTCCAGCGCCGGGCGCTGGCTTCCGCCAGATCCACAACGTAGACGTCCGTGGGTGACACCGCACTATTGATGCTGACCCCCAGCCGGTTACCGTCACCCGCAAAACTCAGTGACAGGATGATGCCGGCCGGCAATTGCGGTACCGGGACGGCACGGTGCCGCGGCACCGACACCACTTTAAGCTGCGACAAGCCGCCCGCGTTTATGCTGTACGCGAGCTTGTCACCTGCCGGTGAAAGTACAAAACCTTCCACTCCCCACCGCCGCTCCGGATTAATGACGCTGATCTCGCCGCTGTCCCGGTTCAGGCGGCGTAGCTGCAACTGTTCCGTGCCCTCATCCGACGTGAAGTAGATGCCGCCGTCATTGGCGTATTTGGCGTCGCCGATGGCCACCCCCGGGGCACCGCCCAGCAACCGCTGCAGCCCGGACCGTTTATCTGACAAATCCAATTCGTGAATTGAAGATTCGTTAATGGACACGCGGTGCTTGATCAACAGCCGCTGCCCGTCCGCCGACCAGTCCACCGGATACCAGTAACCCTGCTCGGTTTCCAGCAACACCGTGATATTGCCCTGCAGATCCTGACGGTGAATATCCCAGTTGCGCCCGTTACGTTCGGTGGTGACATAAATGAAGCTCTGTTCGTCGGCCGCCCAGATCACATCGTCATACAATGAGCGGCCGTCGCTGACCATGCGGCTGCGGCCGCTATGCAGATCAAACAGGAACAGCTGTCTGAACTCCGAACCCCCCACATCCCAGCTTAAGATGGCCTGGTCTTTTGCCCCGCCCCTGGGCACCGCCAGGCCGCCCAGAGGCTCATCCAGGTAAGTGAGCTGCTGCCGGTATGCCAGCGGCCCGTCCACCCTGTGCAGCTGTTCGGTTTCGGCAAAACGGGTGCTGATTAGCAGGCTGTCACCCTGCCAGCCGAGCAGAAAAGCACCCCGGGTGTGGCCGTAACGCTGCAGACGTTGCTGCAGTGCCGCGGGCAAGGGCGGTACGTCCCGGGTCTGGATATTGGCAGGCACCGCCACGGTACCCTGCGGGGGTGCTTCCGCCGCCGCCACGGCAGCCACAGACAGGAGCGGCAGCAGGCACACCGCCAGCGCCGCCAAGCGGGTTGAAAAAGCGCGATCAATGGTGCTGAAATACATGAACTCAACTACATCCAAAACCAGCCCGGACCCTATCAGATTCAACATGACAGCCAAAGCATGTGCGCACATTGAGCCGCCCGGCGCCCCGGAGTTGAACGTCGACCGGGTGCTGGCGATGCAGGTGTATCCGGCGGAGGCACTGGCCACCTGCGCAAGCTGCGGTACCGGTTACCTGCTGGAGTTGCTGGACATGCAGGGTGATCAGTGCGCTTACCGGGTGGCTGCGGTAGACAAAACCGCGTTTGCCGCCACCCTGAAATCGCTGGACAAAGGTTCCTGCGACATTCAGCGCGGCCGGGATGAGATTTTCAACCTGGCTGCCGGTGCGCTGCGCCTGAACCGGGTGCTGATCAGCCGTGCCGGGGCGTTCAATAAGTGGGTGGTTACAGCGGAGAATTTACCCTCGGACAGCTGGCAGGAATTGCCGATGGACGGCAGTTGGCTGGCCCGCCTCAATCAATAGGACAATCAACAGACCGGGCCGCGGACCCTAGGCGCGGGTATATACCGCCATGGTGTAAGCGGCGGAGTGGCGCTCATCCGCCGCGCCTTCAACCTTGCTCTGCAGCCGCCAGCGGCTGAGATCAAACTCCGGAAAGTACACGTCACCCTCCACCTCCGCATGCACATGGGTGATGTAGAGCCGGGTGGCCAATGGCAGAGTCAACGCATAAATATCCGCACCGCCAGCCACCATTGCTTCAGTTTGAGCGTCGATAAGGCATTGCTGCTCCGCCCGTGCCAGGGCATCCTGCAGCTGGTGCAAAACCACCACGCCGTCCCGCTGCCAGCGGCTGTCCCGGGTCAGCACAATGTTGGTGCGCCCGGGCAACGGCGCTTTCATACTCTCAAGTGTTTTGCGGCCCATGATCACCGGCTTGCCCATGGTCACGCGCATGAAATTCCGCATATCGTCGGGCAGCCGCCAGGGCAGACTGTTGCTCCGTCCGATGACCCTGTTTTCGGACATTGCCCAGATCAGGCTGACGTCCATATCCCCGGTTTCACTGCTGTGTGTCTCAGACGGCAATGGGCGCCTTAATACCGTCGTGGCTGCGGTAGTTTGACAGGGTGAAGTCTTCGTAGCTGAAGCCAAAAATATCTTTCACTTCCGGGTTCAGCGTCATGGCGGGCAGCGGCAGCGGCAGGCGGCCGAGCTGTTTGTCAGCCTGCTCCAGGTGATTGGCGTACAGATGGGCGTCACCGAAGGTGTGCACAAAGTCGCCCAGCTTAAGCTCCGCAACCTGGGCAATCATCATCGTCAACAGCGCATATGATGCAATGTTAAACGGCACCCCAAGGAAAATGTCAGCGCTGCGCTGGTAAAGCTGGCAGGACAGTTTGCCGTCCGCCACATAAAACTGGAACAGGGTATGGCAGGGCGGTAACGCCATATTATCCACTTCCGCCACATTCCAGGCGCTGACAATATGCCGCCGGCTGTCCGGGTTGGTCTTAATGTCCTGCACCACGCGGCTGATCTGGTCGATGGTACCGCCGTCCGGCCCGGGCCAGGAGCGCCACTGGGAACCGTACACCGGCCCCAGTTCACCGTGTTCGTCCGCCCATTCATCCCAGATATGCACGTTGTGATCCGTCAGGTACCTGATATTGGTGGAGCCGGACAAAAACCACAGCAATTCGTGGATGATGCCTTTGAGAAACATCTTTTTGGTGGTGACCAGCGGGAAGCCGTCATTCAGGTCAAACCGCATCTGATAACCAAACACGCTGTACGTGCCGGTGCCGGTACGGTCACCCTTAAACGTCCCATTCTGGCGGACGTGCTGCATAAGATCGAGGTATTGTTTCATGGCGATACGTTGACGATAAAAGTGCTATGTGGGGCTGGCACCCGCCGGCAGAACTTTTTGTCCGCGGGACCAGAGAATCAGCAGAATACCAGCGATCAGCATTGGTATCGACAAAACCTGGCCCATGGTGATGCCGCCGATGCTTTCCAGACCGACAAAACCGATGTGAGCGTCCGGCGAGCGGAACAATTCTGTAATCAGACGGAACCCGGCATAGCCGCAGAGAAATACCCCGCTTACAAAACCCCGGGGTTTGGGCTGTGCGGATACCAGCCAGACCAGTACAAACAGCAGGGCGCCTTCGGTAAAGGCCTGGTACAGCGGTGACGGATGGCGCGCCGCGTTTTCCCATTCGCCGATACACATGGGGTTTAACGCCCGCACCGCATCACATTTGTAGACGAGGCCAACTGCACCTTCCGCGACCCGGCCCGGCAACTCCATATTGATGAAATTCCCCAGACGCCCGAACCCCAGCCCGATGGGGCACAACGGCGCCAGGAAGTCGCCGATGTCGATGAAGCGCCGGCCAGTTTTGCGCGCAAACAACCACACCCCCACAGCCACCCCCAGCAGCCCGCCGTGGAAAGCCATGCCGCCTTCCCACATACGGAACAGATACAGCGGATCGTCGAGAAACAGGCCGAAGTTGTAAAACAGCACGTAGCCGATACGCCCGCCCAACACCGCCCCCATGGCGCCGTAGAACACCAGATCTGAAATGTCGTTGGGCTGCCAGTTGCCGGGATGGGTTGTTGCCCGCCGCCTGCCCAGCCACCACACCACGGCAAAACCCGCCAGGTACATCAGGCCGTACCAGCGCAGGGCTACCGGGCCGATTGACACGATGACGGGGTCGATGACGGGATAATGCACGGGTAGTTCTTCAGCAGGCGGAAAACGCCAAGCATAACCGAATAGTGCTAAACTAGCCCGCTTTGTAAACAAACCTCCAGTAAACCTTAAGCAGCAACGCATAATGTGCCTGATACTTTTCGGTTACCGCACGTTGGAAGATTCGCCGCTGGTGATCGCCGCCAACCGCGATGAGTTCCACGGCCGGGATTCCGCCGCCGCCGATTTCTGGCAGGACCACCCTTACATTCTGGCCGGCCGCGACCTGGTCGCCGGCGGCACCTGGCTGGGTGTCACAACCGGCGGCCGTTTTGCCGCCTTAACCAATTTCTCCAACCCCGACGACCAGCCCCGGGCCCGCTCCCGCGGCCTGCTGGTGCAATCTTTCCTGCAGTCGGACGTCAGCGGCCGGGATTATGTCAGCAGCCTGAACGGTGACGACTTCGCCGGCTTTAACCTGCTGGTGTTTGACGGCGAGCACTTGGTGTACACCAGCAACCGGCACTCCAGCAGCAGCAATCTGGCCGCGGACATACTGGCCCCCGGGTACTACGGCCTCAGCAACGCCGAACTGGGCGCGGAGTGGCCCAAGTGTGTGCAGGGTGCGCAGAAACTGAAAACCATTACCCGGGGTGAATTTGACGCGGATCATCTGATTGACCTGTTGGCGGACAACACCGTGCCGCCGGATGACAAGCTGCCGGACCGCGGCCGCCCGATCGAAATGGAACGCCGCGGCGCGCCGTGTTTTATTGTCGGCGACGAGTACGGCACCCGCGCCAGTACCACTCTGGTGATGGCCCGGGACCATATCAAGTTCAGCGAACAGAGTTTCCTGGCCGGCGGCAAAGCCAGCGGCCGGGTGGACTACCACGTGCCGCTGAGCGTTGACTGACGCCAGCCCAAGACCACCATCAGGAAACCGCCATGGACACTTCCCTAACTGACAAGACCGCCATAATTACCGGAGGCAGCCTCGGCCTGGGACGCGCCATGGCCGACGCGTATTGCCGGGCCGGCGCCAGGGTGGCCATCCTGGCCCGGCGCCAGGGGCCGCTGGACGAAGCCGTCGCGCAGATCAGCAGCCAGGGCGGCACCATTGAGGGGTTCAGTTGCGATGTCTCCGACCCGGCCAGCGTCAAAGAGGTCCACGCGGCGGTGGCGGCGAAGCTGGGTCCGGTGGACATTCTGGTCAACAACGCCGGCCAGTCCGCCACCAAGCCATTTACCACCATCACCGACGAAGAATGGCAGCAGGATATCGACCTGAAGCTGATGGCGGCGGTGCGCATGACCCGACTGGTATGGCCGCACATGGAGCAGCAACAGTGGGGCAGGGTCATCAACCTGCTGAACGTATTCGCCAAACACCCCGACGCGCGCACCGCCCCGACCTCGGTCACCCGCGCCGCGGGCATGGCGCTGACCAAGGTACTGGCGGCAGAGGGCGCGCCGCATAACATTCTAGTGAACGCGATGCTGATCGGCTTCATCAAAAGCGACCAGATCCGCCGCATGCACGAAAACAGCGGCGAAAACATATCGTTGGATGAGTTTGTCGCCAATGCCGGCAAACGCCTGCCCATGGGGCGTATGGGGGAGGCGGAAGAGGCCGCCAATCTGGGGCTGTTTCTGGCCAGCCCGGCGTCGAGTTATCTCACCGGCTGTGCCATCAATATGGACGGCGGCTTGTGTAAGGTGGTTTAACCCCGTTCCAAGCCGGGTTAGTCGTGATGGTGCGGCAGCACCCGCGCCAGCCCCGCATCACTCAGCTGCTGGTGCATAAAGGCATTCACTTCACCCGCGGAATCCATACGTAAGACCTTCGCCAGCATGCGCCGCGCATCACTGCGTTTGATGTTGCGGATTACCCATTTCACCTTCGGCAGGTGGGTAGCGTTCATTGACAGCACGTGATAACCCATGGCCATCAGCAACACCGCACCAGCCGGAGTGCCGGCCAGCTCGCCGCAGATACCCACGCCGGTTTCTTCCGTATGCGCGGCCCGCGCAACTTCACGCAGCGCGGTGATGACCGCCGGATGCACATCCTGGTACAGCTCCGCCACGCGCGGATTGTTGCGGTCTACGGCCAGCATGTACTGGGTGAGGTCGTTGGAACCCACCGCCAGGAAGTCCGCTTCCTTGGCCAGCAGGCGGGCCTGGTAAACTGCCGCCGGCACTTCGATCATCACCCCCACCTGAGGGGGTTTAACGTCAGCACCTTCTTCCAGCACTTCGCTGTAGGCCTGGTTGATGAGCACTTTTGCCGCCGCCAGTTCCGCCGCTGACGAGACCATGGGCAGCATGATGCGCAGATCGCCGCTTAAACCCGCGTTGGCTTTGATCATGGCGCGTACCTGGACAAGGAAGATTTCCGGATGATCCAACGTTACGCGTATGCCGCGCCAGCCGAGAAAAGGGTTCTCTTCGGTGATGGGGAAGTAAGACAGGGATTTGTCACCGCCGATGTCCAGGGTGCGCATGGTCACCGGCCGCGGTTCAAACGCCGTCATATGTTCACGGTACAGGCTCATCTGTTCCGCTTCCGTGGGAAAGCGGTCTTTGGACATAAAGGGAATTTCGGTGCGGAACAGGCCAATGCCTTCAGCACCCCGGTCCAGGGACCGGGTGATATCCCCGGACAGGCCGATGTTCACCCATAACTGCACCCGCCAGCCGTCCCGGGTAATGCAGGGCAGCTCTTTGAGTTCGTCCAATTCCTCGTCAAATATCCGCTCCTGTTCAATCAGCTCGCGGCTTTGCTGCAGCCGGGCCTCAGCCGGGCGGCGGAACACCTCGCCGTAGTGGCCGTCCACCAGCAGGGTCTCACCCTCCAGGTCGTAGGCCGGCAGGTCCAGGGCGCCCATCACCGCCGGGATGTCCATGGCGCGGGCCAGAATGGCCACATGGGAGTTACCGGAGCCTTTCACCGATACAATGCCGCGCAGGCGCTCAGGGGTGACATTGGCCAGCATGGCCGGGGTCACCTCGTCACCAACCAGCACCACATCTTTGGGGAACACGGTTTTTTTGTCGCGGATATCCTGCAGGTAAGCCAGCACCCGCAGCCCCAGATCTTTAACGTCAGCACCGCGTTCCCGCAGGTACTCGTCTTCCATGAGTTCAAACCGGTCCAGGTGCTCGCGGATAACCTGCTTCAAGGCCCCCTGGGCCCACTGACCCCGCTGCACCCGGGCACGGATGTCTCCGGCCAGGGCGTTTTCGTCCAGCATGTGCAGGTAGGCTTCAAACAGCGCCAGTTCTTCCTTGGGCAGGCTGGACTCAAACTCTTCGTTAATTTTGCGTATGTCGCGGCGCACACTTTCCAGGGCGCGGTCCAGCAGCAGCAGTTCCTGGGTGACATTTTCGGTTTCGCGTTCCGGCACCGCATCCAGATCCGCGACCGGATGCATGACCACCGCGCGGCCGATGGCAATACCCGGTGAGCCGGCCACACCCATAAAACAGGTGTCGTTCTGCTCGCGGATGCGGCGCTGCGCATCTTCACCATCCCGCTGCGGCAGGATGGCGCTTTCCCCTACGGCATCCGCGTGGGCAACCAGGGAGGCCAGCTGTGCCGCCAGGGTAACCAGAAACGCTTCTTCAGATTCGTCAAACCGCCGCGAGGCGGTCTGCTGCACTACCAGCACACCCAGCACCCGGCGTTGATGAATAATCGGCACGCCGAGGAAAGCGTTAAAGGCTTCTTCCCCGGATTCCGGCAGGAAGTGGTAGTCCGGATGCCGTTTCGCCGCCTCCAGATTGATGGGTTCCGCACGGCGCCCCACCAGCCCCACCAGGCCCTGGTCCAGAGCCAGCGAAACCTCGCCAATCTGATCGGTATTGAGGCCGTCAGTGGCCGCCAGCACGTAGCCGTTGCGGCTTTCGCTGCGCAGGTAAATGGAACAGACGTCGGTTTCCACCGCCTGCTTCACCTCCGTCACCAGCGCCCGCACGGCGTCGGCAAAATCGCCGTGCACCGCCACGTGCTGCACAATCGAGCGCAGGGTTTTGAGCATGGAATCCATTAACTAACGGCGGCCCTTTCGTCTTTCGCCAATTGTATTGTTCACCGGCAGTGCCGGCGCCAGTTCCATCAGCGCGCGCCGGTACACTTCCCGCTTAAAGTCGATGACCATGGACAACGGGTACCAGAAACTGACCCAGCGCCAGGCATCAAACTCCGGTTTTTCCGCACAGTCGAACTTCACCGTGTCCTCTTCCGCCAGCATTTCCAACAGAAACCATTTCTGTTTCTGCCCTACAAAACCGGGGGTGGAGTTAAAGCGCCGCAGTTTGCGCGGCAAACGGTACCGCAGCCAACCCTTGGTACGGGCGCGGATCTTCACGTCCTCCGGTTTCAGGCCAACTTCTTCGTACAACTCACGAAATAATGCTTCTTCAGGCGATTCCCCCTCATGAATACCGCCCTGCGGAAACTGCCAGGCATCGTCCCCTCTGACGCGCCGCGCCCACAGCACCTGACCGGTGCCACCGCCGTGGGCTAAGACGATGCCGACGTTTGGTCGAAAGCCATCTGCATCAACCATTTATGTCACCCATCCTTATGTCTGCTACTACTATTCCGGCACATTTCACAACCCCTCCGGGAACCGGCCTACCGCCGCTTTACGTCCCCCCGGGTTTCGTAGTGCTGGAGCTTCTGATTTTTATGGTTTTCCAATTACTGTGTAGTCTTACTTGATACCGTAAATTCGGCATAAGCACAAATGCGTTTATGGGGCTATGATGCGCCCATGCCGAACCGACTGAGCGAAGAGACCAGCCCTTACCTGCTGCAACACGCGGACAACCCGGTGCAATGGCACCCCTGGGACGACACCGCGCTGGCCCTGGCGCGGCAGGAAAACAAACCGATATTGCTGTCCATCGGCTATTCAGCATGTCACTGGTGCCATGTCATGGCACATGAGTCTTTTGCGGACCCGGCCACCGCGGAGGTGATGAACCGCCACTACGTTAATATAAAGGTAGACCGGGAAGAACGCCCGGACCTGGACAAGGTGTACCAGACCAGCCTGCAGCTGCTGTCCCAGCAGGGCGGCGGTTGGCCGCTGACCATGTTTCTGGACCCGCACACCCTGCTGCCTTTCTACGGCGGCACCTACTTCCCCAAAACACCCCGCTATCAACTGCCGGGATTCACGGATCTGCTGATGCGCATCAGCGAACTGTATGCCAGCAAGCACGATGAATTAGCAGAACAGGGTGAAAAAGTGCAAACCACCCTGCAGCAACTGGTACCGCCTGTGATCGAAGCCGACATGCGGGACGCAGACGTGCTGCAGCAGGCCCGGGACCAGTTGGGGGAGCAGTACGATAACCAGGAAGGCGGCTTCGGCAATGCCCCCAAATTCCCCATGCCCGGCACCCTTGAACGCGTACTGCGCCACTGGGCATATACCCGGCGCAACGGCGGCAACGACCGCGAAGGCCTGGATATGGTGATGATCACCCTCACCCAGATGGCCCGGGGCGGCATCTACGACCACCTGGGCGGCGGCTTCTGCCGCTATGCCACGGACCGCAAGTGGATGATCCCCCACTTTGAGAAAATGTTGTACGACAACGCACAACTGCTGTCCCTGTACAGCCATGCGCTGACCTTCGGTGACGACCAGTTATTCCGCGGCGCGGTCACCGACACGGTGACATGGCTGCAGCGGGAAATGCGCCACCCGGACGGCGGCTTTTACGCCGCGCTGGATGCTGATTCGGAAGGCGAAGAAGGCAAGTTCTATGTCTGGCGCCGGGAGCAGGTGAAAAAGCTGCTGACGGAAGACGAGTACCTGGTCGTGGAAACCCTGTACGGTCTGGACAAACCGGCTAACTTCGAGAACAAGTGGAACCTGCACCGCTACGATTCCTGGCGTTCGGTGATCAGCCGCCTGTCCCTGGAAGCGGCGGACGCAGACGCGCTGCTGGCCGCCGCCAGAGAAAAGTTGTTTAACGCACGGGCGGAACGCACCCGCCCCGGAACTGATGACAAGGTTTTAACCGCCTGGAACGGGCTGCTGATCCGGGGGCTGGCCCATGCCGGCCGGCAGCTGCAGCAGCCGGATTGGATCACCATGGCCCAGCAAACCGTGGATTTTGTGCGCACGGAACTCTGGCAGGGTAACCGTCTGCAGGCTACCTGGAAAGCAGGCAGACCCCGCTACGCCGGCTACCTCGACGACTATGCCAATATGTTGGACGGCTTGCTGGAACTGTTAAGTGTGCGCTGGCGGCAAGAGGACCTGGAATTTGCCGTTGAGCTTGCGGATGTCCTGCTGCAGCAGTTTTATCACGATGCAGACGGCGGCTTCTATTTCACCAGCCACGATCATGAAACCCTGATCCACCGGCCCAAACCCACCATGGATGACGCCCTGCCTCCCGGCAACGGCACCGCTGCAGTGGCGCTAATGAAACTGGGGCATCTGCTGGGTGAAACCCGTTACCTGGACGCTGCTGACGCCACCCTGCGCTGGGCGCGCGGTTTAATGGAGCGCGTACCCACCGCCCACTGCACTTTGTTAACCGCGCTGGAGGCTGCCGTGTATCCGCCGGAGCAGGTGATACTGCGCGGGCCGCAGCAGGAAATGGAGGTATGGATAAAAGAACTGACCGGCGCCTTTACCCCCTGGCGCTGCGTTTATGCCATCCCGTACGAAGACGTCACCCGGGTGCCCGGGTTCCTGCCGCGGCTGGTGAGCGCCGGCCAGCAGGAAAAGGTATTGGCGTACGTTTGCACCAACCTCACCTGTTCACCGCCGGTGGAGTCGCTGGAGGAATTGCGGGGGATTCTGGGCAGTTAGATTGCAACCGCCGGCAACCGTCCGCAAACCTGTTACTTGAATACCTCCTCCCGCGCCAAGCACTCCTCGTGGGAAATAACCGCCAGACTGAACATCAGCGGATTATCTTGCGCGGCCTGCGCTGAGCTTTCAAAAAGCTCCGAAAGGGATTCAGGGTTCAGCACGGATGCGCAGATGTCGGGCCGGTCCCAGAACCTCCAGGTGGTGAACCTGGCCAGCGCGTCTTCCACGATTCCGGCTTGTTCAGCAGACGACATGGCCAGGAATTCGTTGCCGGTAAGTGTTTGCAGCCGTTCGGTGATGCGGCTGTCTGCGCATGCTGAAAGGCACAAAAGGAGCACGGCGAGCCCCTGATAGCGCCGGTTCACTAAGGCGCCCCTTGCAGTTTCTTTTTGAACACTATGTGTTGCTGACCCGGCTGATTGTATCCCTCCACCGGATCGCTGATGCTAAAACCCAGGCGCCGGTGGAACTCTATTGAACGTGTGTTGATCGGCACCGTAATAGCGTGTACCTCACTGCGGCCGTTTGCCACCGCCACATTAAAGAAGTCCTGGTAGAGCTTAGCTGCATAACCTTGCTTCCGGGCGCCGGGGGCAACGCCGACGAAGTGGATGTACGCTACATGGTTCTGCGATGGTGACAGGAAACCAATTAGAAACGCGACAAGCCTGTTTTGCTCATGAACAACAAAACTGGTGTTGTAAAAATGATCCAGGAACAATCTGGGTACGGCGTGACTGACCGGGCGCCCCCACCAATCATCGACAACGGCAATTATTTCGTCGAAGTCAGCCGGCGCCGCGATTCTCTGCAGCGTTTCGTTGGTATCACTCATTAACCGGTTTCCGCCTTGTACGTACAAGGTAAAGTGCTGTTGCAAGCGCAAAGACAATAAGAGCGGGCGCAGTATACAAGCCCGGAAAGTAGCCATCGCGAACGACTGCGTTGACGATGTGAACAACGCCATTGACCAGTTCGAGCGCCACCCAGAACCAGGCAACAGAGGCAATAAACTTCTGTTTAGACAGAAACACAACCGCGCAGACCAGCATGACCAGAACCAGCGCAGCGTTAACAGCAGCAAAAGTTGTCCGCGGGTCACCACCAATTGCGTCCGTGAGTAGTTTTGCCGGCATAAACACCTCCCAAAGGCGGAAGTGGATTTCTTCGTAGGAGTGCGCAGCTTGAGCGGCAACCAGTAGAAAAAAGGAAGTGATGCCTTGCGGGCGCAAAGGCTCAGGAACCGGTCATTGCATTTACAAACGTACCCATGTCGAAATAGTCCCGCCAGACGTGGATCTTGCCGTCTTTCATTTCGAACACCCCAAAACAAGGCAGGTCCACATCGCCGTTAGTTGTCCGGGTTCGATCCAGCCGCTCGCAGTAAACTATTCCGTTGTCCTCGGTGATATTCAATATGTCCCAGTTTGTTTCGCTCCAGGTGGCGGTAAAGCCGGCAATAAACTGCCGGATATTCTCGCGTCCTGTCACCGGCTGCGCCGGTATGTTGAAGTAAGTGCCGTCTTCCGTGAAGTATGATGCTAGATTTTCCGCATCCAAACCGCTCCAGTCAGCAACGAACGCCTTGACGGTGTCTATATTGTTCATGATTCGAATCCTTTGTGTTCGCGAATGGTAGCACCTGCAGCAACTTCATTTCGATTCCCATAGCTTGAGAGAACTGCCGCACCTCAACCCGGCCGCTACTTTTTCCGGGTGTACACCACAAGCCGGACATGTTTGTTTCCCCACCAGATAATGAGCGCAAGCATGGCGTAGCTTGTTAGAGAATGGAACAGCCACGCAGTGCCTTCGGCATACATCAACCACGTGTAAATCAGCGACACGACCGCCGCCAGGACGGCGAGCAGCTGGCGTAGTTTCGTCTTTGGGTCGACACTAACAGGCTCATCGCATACCGGGCACTGACGATAGTTTGCCAGGAGAGACGGGCGGACCAGCTTGGCAGGTTGTACGGGCGAACCGCAATGAGGGCACGTAAGCACTTGCTAAAGCCCTTTAATCCGAAAGTAGCACTCGAACATCAGCCGAGCAGTCAGCTTTGTGAATTCGTCAGGAACCTTCATCAAGGCGCGGATCTTCACTCTCGGAATAGAGTGATTGTCCGGGGGTGAAGTAAATAAACTTGGCGCCGTCGGGCGCGCCGGGTTTATGCCAGATGCCCTGGGGCACAACAAACGAATTTCCCGCCGGAGCCACATAGTGATTAGGCCCATCACTTTCCAGCAGAGTAATTTCCACAGTGCCTTCAATGACGTAGAAGAACTCGTCCGTGTCCGGGTGCATTTCCCAGCCCGGCGATACTCCGGTTACCTCACACGCGCCGAAGCTGTTATCGCCAAACGGTGAGAACTCCAGGAATGAACCTTCGGGATTGTCTTGCAGTAATTTGATTACGTCGGTGATTTCCATGTTGGCCTCTGTTAAAGGTGTTGGCTCAGCAGCTCGCTAAGCAGAAGCAAAGTACTTTTTGTTGAGGTTTGGCCCGATTTTACGACAGCGGCCCGGACTGCTCACCGCAAAATGCCGATCCATGTTAGTGACCAGGTCTTTGTACGTCCAACACACGACGGATTTTGGTCGGATAAACATCGACAGATCGCCGGGGCATTGAACTTGGGAACGATAAACACTGATGGGGCGCCTGACCAGACTATAGGTACGATTTGAATGGATTTTGATGTACTGCCAGGCACCTTCACCAAACAGATCCTGGCGTACAAAAATATGGCTGCCCTCTACTGCATATAAGCGCGGCTCGGCCGGGGTTGCCCAGAATTCGAGAACCCGGCCTCGATCATCGAACTCAACTATGAGGTCCGGAAGTAACTTACGGCTTACAACAGCAGGCATTCGGTCGGGCTTTGCTTCTATGTAGTCGTGCGGTGGTAAGCATGGCGCTAAACGGCCTTGTACCATTTCGGAGGTACAGCCGGAATTCGCTAACCCGCGATCGTGGATTGTCCGGCGCTCTTCTGCAGAAAGCTCTCCAACAAAAAACTGCATGTTGGGACAAACGGCTTCCAGCTCAGCCTCACATCCGACTAACAGCGCTGCAACAGCTGGAAGAACGGCGCGTGCAACCCTACTGGGCAGCCGAATCAACATATTCGTATATCCGATACCCATCCGACTGTGTGAAGCCGTTGGGGAACCAGCCTCTGGCAAGCACGGCATCCGCAACCAACGCCATGTTGATGCCATCGGGATCGTTCATAACATCCGGCACCAGCAACCTGAATTCAGAAGCAGGGCCGCTGTAACTCTGGATTTCCATAAGTGTGGTCTGCACGTCCTGAAAGGTGATGATCACAACACCGGCTCGATGTGGGTCAGCGTCCAGTCAACTTCCATGGTCTTTCCATAGGGTGTTGCCCGCCAGAGCCCTTTTAGATGGCGCGCCTCAGCGTGAATGGATTCGCTGAGCGTTTTGGTCTGCGGCGAATTTTTCAAAAGTCGAGAGAGTACTTTGCGATAGTCGGCTGGCTCTGCATCCTTCTTGATCAGCACCTGGATCGGACCCGCCAACGATTCGGCCAGCAATATATCATTCCCTTTGCAGTCGGAACCGCTCAGGGAAGCACCAGTTGCTACCGAACCCCAGAACCCGTGTTCAAGGCGCATTGCGGTTTCCAGTGCCAGATGGGCAAAATCGTGGAACAAAAAACTGCGTGAGTTCAGGACCTTCGTATCCTGCGAACCGTCCGCGCGCACCACGGCAACCTGATGTTCGGTATCAGAAATTTTGGTGAACCGGATCTTCATCAGAATATTACCGTCTTACACTGAGTTTACTACAAAAAGGCCAATCAATTGGAATGCCTCACTCGAGACCCATGCCATCTATAGGCCGAAGATGTCATGAGCTTAGAATTGTTGACGAGAACAAAACTTGGCGAATAGTTTATCGAGTAGATGAAGACGCGATATTGATACTTGAGGTGTTTGCCAAAAAGGCTACGAAAACAACCAAGTCTGTGATTGAGATATGCAAAGACCGCGCGCGGAGATATGACAGTGAAAGCAATAGGCTCAAGTCAATCACGGGTGGCAAAAATGGAAGCCGGAGACCCATCTGTGAGTTCAGACTTGCTGTTTAGAGGCATGTTGGCTTTGGGCGCAACAAGAGAAGATATTAGCCGTGTCATTGGTGCCCGCCGAGCCGCCTAATACATTCTGGCTTGCCAAGCGCAATTCGGCTACCGCGCGCGAGCCATCCCTGCAAACTATGTAACGCGGATTGCCCTTTGCCTCCAAAAGCAGTTGGTTACCGATACGCTCCTGAAATTTCAAAACAATCTTTATCGCACGGAATAAAATCGCAATCTCCGGACAGTTCCGCGGCAGTTCATCCCTGGTTTTGAAGCCGACCCTAAAACAACGGGCAATGCATCTGTATAAACATTTGTAGGTGGGTGTTGTGAGTACAACAACGATGTCCGCATTGCGGCGGACGATTTCGGAGACACCTTCGATAATCCAATCCGGCTGCGCAACGAGGTCCGCGATTTTCGCGTTCCGTTCTGCTTCGCCCGGTTTTGTCCAATTCGGCGCCCACACCACTTTATCCAGGTGGTGAACGGGTAAGCCGCGAGTTCGGGCGATATCTTTCGCCAGAGTGGTTTTGCCTGCGCCGGCGTTGCCGGTAATGTGGATACGCACCGTCTAATCCATCTTTCCATGAAACGCGACGTAAAGTTCCTTAAGTTTGGGCGGAACATGCTCCCAGGCCCAACGTCTGGAGAGCTTGCCGCGGTCGCTGAATTCCAACTCTTCTATGATGCTGACGTCGATGGCATTCCGCACATCTTTGTTGCCGTTAACGTAGACATGTTCAAGAAAAGCTAACGACTTAACCAAGTCTTGCTTGTAGTGAGAGTTTATAAAACTCTGAATGAGGTTTCTGATGTGTTTTACCTGAAAGTGAATGAGGTTCTCCTCAGCATTGATGTCCTGGGTAAGCTCAGGCCACCGATGCTTCACAAGGTGTATGAATTGGCTCTGGTGAATTTGTTTCATTCGGGCTTATTCAATGACTAGCCGCCGACAAACGAACCGAGCCGATAGATGGGCAAGTACATACCCACGATAAACAGGACAATACTCACAATTGTTAACAGGCCGGAGATCAAAACGGCAACACCTTTTGGCACCACCTTTAAGACGTTCAGCACAACCAACACCAGGGCAATGCCGGGAATAATCCAGTAGTAAGCGGAATCCGGAAACATCATCCTGGTCAGTGCAGGCAGTTCAGCGCCGGAGTCGGAGAACTGTTCGCGGAGAAACTTAGCGGGCTTGGTGAGGAGGTAATGAACCAGGCCGACCACAATAACAACCGTGGTGCTGGAGTAAACTGAGAGTGTTTTGTGCAGGCTCACCGACCGCCTAGCGCCATGAGGAGAAGTTTACCTCCGCACCTATCGCCCGCGCGTTGTCCATAACCAGCACCAGCGCTCCGGTCGACGAGTTTGGATGCGCATCGATTACCACTGCCGCCTTGGGGCGTTCGGCGTGCAACCGCAGCAGATGCGCTTTGACAGCGCGCGGGTCAGAAAAGCGGTTGTCGACGACTAATTGGTCGTTGGCTTCAATCCTGACGAGTATGTTTTTGTCTGTCTGGTCGGGCGGCGGTGTAACCGCAGGCTCTGGAGCGGACGCGTCTATCCCTACTTCTCTGATAAACGTTGATGTGACAACAAAGAAAATAAGCATGATAAACACTACATCCAACATCGGCGTTAGATTTACCCTGCTCTCCGGCTCAGCTCTGGTGACCCGCATCTGCATTCTCCCACAGCGCAGTGTTTCATATGGTACTTCATCTCTTGACTTAGTGCTACAAAAGTAGCATTAGTCCATTTTTCCGCCAAGACAGATATAGGCGCGCCTAGCCTGCTGCGCCGAAACGCTGCCACGCCGCCTGTCTTGTAACCCCTAAAACACTGCCAATTTCTACCCAGGGAATGCGTTTCGATCGGAGTAGATCAACAAGGCTCTGTTGGTGATTATCGATACAAATGCGCGTCCTCTCGACGTTCACCAGACCTTCCAACAACTCTTCCGGGGGTTTGCTCGCCAGGTATGCCATCATCTGATCTTGAGCAGTGTCTGCCAGAACCGCCGCTTCCTTCTCAGATAAGCTCTGATGTTTCTCTATATACCCATTCGCTGCCTCAGTACACTCATTGCATATGAACACACCCGGCCCGGCGACGAGGGCTTTGACTTCATGCCTCGATTTAGCACAAAAACTGCAATGTTGGTCGGCGCCCATAAGATCCATTTTGATCGGTTTTGACTCAGCCATCGGATATTCTCGCGCGTCAATCATTTGTTTACTAATGTAAACATATCATTTACATGTGTCAACAATGTATTGACGCGACTCAATCAGTCACCAATGGGCAGCGCATGGCTGTTCCAGGCATCCGCAACCTGAAATCGGAGGGCTTATCATTCACCACACTTTATTTCTGTGCCGTATGGAATGTAGAGCGTAAGTTCGTCGATGCTGGTTCTTTCCCAGGATACGCGGCCTTCAAGACCTCCCACCGTTATTGCACAATCCGCGCCGACAATTTCGCGGATGCGCCTGTTTTCTTCTGTTATCTGCCTGAGGATCTCATAGCGGTACTGTTCGGGACCCACGATACTAAGGCCCACATCACCCCTGGGCTCAATTTCAGTGCGGCCCACCAGTTTTTGCTCCGCAATGAACCCCCGCAAGAGCGATATCTGCGCCTTAACCGATCTGGCCCCAGTGACGGATGATTTGACGTAAACGTCCACATAGTTTGTATCAACCCTGTTTCGATCATTGATGAGCTGAAGGGAGTCATCGGAGAGATCGATCGGCAGGAGAAAACCCTCGCCGTAAGAAAGTTCTATACCCTTGGACCTGCTCGCCGCTTTCAGGAAAGCGCCAATACTGCCCATTATTTCCTGCTTCCGTAAATCGGGGGAGCGGCTATCGTTCACAAAGCGAATCTCCTGCACAAGGAAGTCTGCCTTTCTTTTAAGCGTAATAGCCGGCATATCGTAATAGCCGTCGGATACAGAAGACGCCGTCACGACAATTTCTTCCAAGACCTCCGCGGCTAGCGGGCTAGCCGATACAAGCAATAGAGCGCCCAACGTTCTGAGTTGTTGAATCACGGCCAGTCAGCATCCCGCTTTTTTCTTCTGAAGATCTCGATACCGTAGCAGATCGCTGTAACCGGAAATACCATGTACGCAAACACGCTCAAGAAAAACACAACCATATATGCAACGTCATTCTGAGATTGGTCCTGGTCTCTAATGCCCGCCATCAGATCAAAAATTACATGTTCCAAGTTAAGGATCGACAGGGTGACAACAATAACCGATAGGGGAAGTAGGGCCGCTATAAACACCCCGAACTTTCCCAGGCCAGCCGCTTTACGGAGAAATCGCACATAAAGGGCGACTCTCCAGAATGCGACAATGCCCAAAAACCAAGCGTTCACCTTCTGAGCGATGTCTAAAGTGAGGAACCGCTCAACGGGAATAGCGTAAAGGACTGCAGGCAATGAAGTGAATCCGACGAATACAAACACCATCCGGTAAGACCAACGAGGCGGCTTAATGGGCTTGATGACAAAGTAGAGAAATATTGAGAGGACAAAGACATAAGCAACCGATCCCAACCCTGCATACTGCCAGGCGTACGCATTGGGGTGATCCCAATAGCGGCCGATTCCGACAAGCCATGAGACGACCAACACATATGCTAAGTATGTGGTGAACCTCCGCTCGATATCAAAAGACACGTCGCGGAACACGAGCAGTCGGAATTGTTCTGTCAGTACATGCTGTAGCACTTTGTCAAAAGGTGGCTAAACCGGCCAAATCAATCTCAAATCAAACGGGTCATTGACTTCCAGGCCCCCGAGGTGGGAAGTCCTTTTTCATCCGGTACCGTTGAATCTCAAAACCGAGCGCCTGGTACGAATCAACCGCGGACTGATTAACCACGGAAACGTCCAGGCTGATGGTACTGTCAGCGCTGGGTTCGATCAGGGCGTTGAACAACAGTTCCACCTTCCCCTGGCCCCGCAACCGCGGGTCTATATAGAGGCTCTCAACGTAGATCTCGAACCGGCCGCGAACCATATGCCTGTTTGCGATGACATAGCCTTTGGGGCCGCCTTCGTCCAGGACAACACACTTCACCCGCCTGCGCTCAATGGACCTGATGCGGTTTGTAACAAGATCAAGCGGTACCTGGGAGCCGGGGTAAGAACTTGAATAAGCTTCGACTTCACCGGCAACCAGCAAATCAATGTCTGTAGATTTATCAAATTTTCGAAGCATGCTCGCGTGATGCCCTGAAAGTCAGCGATGAGTCACTTTCGGTTGTGCTTGTGTTGCGCAGTGTAGGCTGGAACACCGGACGATGAAAACAGGAAGCGCAAACGCCTGTTAAATTTCTTCGAGCAAATGCCGATATAAATCAAAAGTATGCGTATCAGGGATGAGTGTGATTTATCAGTTAGTCTACGTCAGCCGAGCCGCCGTGGATATGGATGTTCAGGCGCTTGACGAAATTCTGAGTTCTGCAAGAGAAAACAACGGCGCTCTTGGCGTAACGGGCATGCTCCTCTATCACGAGGGCAGCTTTATCCAGGTGTTGGAAGGGGAGGAAGCGGCAGTGGAGTCGCTATTCGATAAAGTCAGCAAGGACAGCCGGCACAAAGATGCAAACATTGTTCTACGCACAACGGTTGACGCGAGAGCATTTGAGCAATGGTCCATGGGGTACAAGCGGGCGGATAGCCTGGAAGAGGTGCCCGAAGGATTTCACCACTTTCTTCAACACGGCTATCGAAGGCAGACGGAAGCTGACGATGCCGCCGCCCGCAAAGCGCTGTTGGCGTTCAAAGAGGGCCGGTGGCGAGTTTGAACAGGTAGTCAGGGGCCAGGGCGTAAGGGCAACCAACGGCGAACCTGCAGGCAGTATTCTTCATAACTCGAACCAAACACCTGTCTCAAATGGGGTTCTTCATAGAACACCACAAAGAGATGGAAGCCGGCCGCAACGCACAGCCCATAAACGGCAATTGGCCAAGCGCCAAAAAATACCGCCCAGCCAAGTATTGTTGCCAAAACCCCTACATACATCGGATTGCGCGTGTATGCGTACAGGCCGCGCATGACCAGGTGCTTGGGTGGATCCACAGGCGCCGGGGTCGCGCGCCCGAACGACGCAAAGTCCCACAGGCACCACATATAGATGGCCCCGCCAATGGTCAGCAGCAATCCACCTGCCAGGGTATTTAAGGTCAACCCTGTGTGGTCATGAGCGAAGACAAAAACAGGCACAAATACCGCAACCGTGCCGGGAACCAAGATGGTAAACAGCAGGTTTTTCAGAAACAGCAGCATGAAGTTGCTGCAGCGACCAATTCATGAGCGAATGGATTGTTCATGCTTTTGGGCTCTTCTCATGTTTCACGGTGTTTGGGTCCAATCGAACCCAAGGTTGCGCCTCGGATAGCCAGATATCTAGCTGAGGCGCGTACGGTGAGGGATCATCAAAGGCAGAAACTGAGACGGCAACGATTTCGGGGTTGTCACCGTAAGCAATCATCAGGGCACCGCAGTGTGGGCAGAATGCCCGGTGAGCATTCGCCCCGCTGTCTGCAATGGAGGTGTGCTGCATAAGATCGCCTTGAATGGTCAGCGCTTCATACGGAAAAACCGCTTCCGTGAAGAAAGGCGCGCCCGTCGCCCGCTGGCATGAACGGCAATGGCAGTTGCCTACACCCAGCGGGGCGGCGGAGACAGAAAATGTCACTCGCCCGCACAGGCATCTACCCTTTTGAGACGTCGAGTTGGATGCGATCACTTGGTTCCGGCGTTTGCGCAAAATGAACCGCTTTGATGTGAGTATGTCCCTGTTTGAGCGCTTTGCAAATTCGGTGCCCACCGTCCATGAGGGCGCCATCCTTACTCATCCGACCAACAAAAGCGTCATGGATCAATCCATTTACCAGCCACCGTAATTTCAGCCGCAAGCACCTGGTCCACCAGCCTGCAGGGATCCGCATCAGACAGTAGTATTTTGCGGTGCATGGGCTTCACAAACGCTTCGCGTACAAGATGATCAAGGAACGTTTCCAACCCGTCGTAGAAGCCGTCAACATTCAACAGGCCGATGGCCTTTGAGTGGATGCCAAGCTGCGACCAGGTTAAGACCTCGAACGCTTCCTCTAAACTGCCTATCCCCCCGGGCAGCACAATGAATCCATCCGAAAGATCGCTCATGTGTGCTCTTCGCTCATGCATAGACTGCACGACAACTAGCTCGGTTAAACCTTGATGTGAGATTTCTATATCTGCGAGGGCTTGCGGGATCACTCCAATCACCCTGCCACCCTCGTCAAGCGCAGCGTCAGCGAGCGTACCCATAAGCCCCACCGTAGCGCCGCCGTAAACAACACCCAGCCCACGCCGGGCCAGCTCCCGCCCAAGCGATTCCGCTGCGGCTTTGTACATAGGCTTGGCGCCAAAACTCGACCCGGCAAATACGCAGATGTTCAAAGCCTTAAGTTCCTTAGCATCATGTCCATCCCACTAGACTCCAGCTTGAGAGCTGGTGCGGGTAGCAGTTCGGAGCACCCGTCAGGGCGAAAAATCGTACCATCGATACGGCTTCGGAAGGTGCTCGGGTCCATAAAGGATGTGTAACACACGACGTCTGCCTTGGGCAGGCAATAGTTTAGGCGACGAGTGTATGGCCAGAGGAGACATTAGCAACGCCGAACCCGCCGGTACGTACGGGTGTTCAATGTTCCCGTTTTCCATATGGAGCCGTAAATCTCCCCGCTGAGGTGGATCCAGTTGAAGGCGCACTACCAGACATTGCTTTAAAACGGACAATGGCGGTTGGATAAAGGGAACATTCTCTTTGAAACTGGGGTTTATCCATCCAGTGTTAGGGTGATGTGTTGCAACCGGGATAACGAGGTCTTGATGAGGCGCCACAAACCAGTTTGATTGAACGTCTTTAACGAAATACGAAGCTTGGACCGGCACAAGATCCGCGAAGCCATCAATCCGGGCGGTGAGCTCCCGAGCCAATCTACCGATATCGGGTCGTTCAAGGGCCCTCCGGGTAGATCTTGGAAAGCAGGTTAGAGCTTTAGCGACTGAGTCTAGATCAGAGGCCTCAAGAAGGTTTGGAATGATCTTCAATCCGGCTGGCCGATTGGTTGTTTCCAGAATCAATCTACTCTTCCAACTGGTCAGGGGCTACCTGCAAGTGTAGGAATCGGGCAAGACAGGCTGTGCATAGCACCTTAGCCGGGTCATACTGCCCTTCCCTGGACGGAGGATGACATGACACTCGATACAAAAAGTGTGCACGCAATTGATAGCGCCGTCTGGACCATCGAGGGAACAGACCGCAGGCTTACCCCATTTGCTATGGATGACACGTTCTGGCCCAAAATGATGGCCGGAGAAATCCCCGGTGAAGGGCTGATCAGCTTTTACCATCTCGACAGCAAGTTCCCGCACAAGGAAATGCATCCCAAGGGTGACGAGCTTTTTATCCTGCATGAGGGAGAGATCATCGTCTATCTTGAAGGCCCCGATGGCGACACGCCCCACACGCTAAAGGCGCGTGAAACAATCCTCATCCCCAAAGGGGTGTGGCATTGGGCGGAATGCGTCACCCCGGGTTGGCTTACGGTGATCACCTTCGGCGAAGGCACTGAGCACAAGCCTCTTCCCTGACGGTCTGGTCCGTTGAAGTTCCTACAAATCATCAGCGCGTGCGCTATCTGCATGTTTGCGGCTAATTCTCAGGCCGAAGACTCAGCCATCTTCTCAGATGAGGACTGGCTGGAACTCACATCTTCTAAAGCAATCACACTCCATCGGCTTACCGGTGAGCTCACAGATGCACCGAACTACATCGGTTACCAACTGGTCAGCACGGAGACTGTAACAGATGCAGAGTCCATCGCATCCCTTGTACTGGCCATGAAGACTGAACTCGATTTCGAGTCAGAATTCTGGGCGCTCTGTTTCACGCCTCGACATGCGATATCGATTAGCTGGAGTCGCGGAACCACTGAGTTTCTCATCTGCTATGAGTGCAGTTCTATGCGGGTGTACCATAACTTCGAGAGAGTCGTCACGACGCAACTATCCGGCGAATCTCAGCGCATATTTGACGCGATATGGAAGAACAGAAGTGCACAACCAGTGGAATCCTAACGATTAGTTTGAGCTGTAATTCTAACCGTCACTCCGTACCAAGCAGTCACCGCCTCAGCACGCCCGCAACACCTCAGGCACAAACAAATCCCAACCCGTGGCCGACATTGCGATGGGACGAACCTCTTTTACCTGTGCAATAGCCTGGTCAACACTGAGATTGTCGCGCTGCATCAGATAGTACGCCATAAAAAGGCCCGTTCTATCTTTGCCTTGGCGGCAGTGCACCAAAACAGCTTTACCGGCTTCGACCTGCGTTCTGGCGTATTGATAGGCCTGCGGCAGACGTTCCAGACAAAGCTCCAGTTCGCCCGGCTCAGGGGGAGCGTTAGCAGCCAACGGGACACACTGGTGACTGATATTGTGCGGGCTAAGCTCATCTTCATAAACTGACTCCGCACTGTTGACCGAGAGAATTGCACCTATACCCGCGGCAGCAAATTCCTCCGGCCTCCACGGCTGAAGATTGGGTCCCGGCCGTCCGCAGATCTCATTTTCGATAAGCCAGAAAACATGCTTCATAAAACTTCCTGTTTCAGTGCCTCTTAACCGGGCGCTCCTTGAGCGCTAATCACGTTGTACTTCTGCCGACTGAGGTTTGGGGCGCGGTCCGCCTGGTCTGACGGGAACGGGCGCGGGCGGGTCGCCGTCCGCATCGCGCCGAGGGTTCTGCCGGATCTGTTTAATGCGAAGGGAGATTCTCTGATGCTCGGGCTGAATACTCAGAATGACCGCTTCTACCGAATCGCCTACTTTGTAGCGCTTAATCGCCCGCTCGCCCGGTATCGTCCAATCGAGATCTTTGAGGTGAACAATGCCATCGATCCCTCCCTCTAACGCAACCAAAAGCCCCATATCCAGGACAACGCGCGAAACGCGGCTGGTAATGTGTTCACCGCGATGGTGCTTGGCGCTAAATTCTTCCCATGGGTTAGCTTGGCTCATAACAAGACTCAAAGAATACCCTTCTGGGAAAAGAACTGCCTCAGTTCTTGCCACGGCCGTGGACAATTGTTGTGCCCGCAATTCGCTTCAACAAACGTTGCATCGTACGCGGCAGCCTGCAGCCGCCGGCTGTGCTCAGCCGGAATAATCACATCCTGATTACCGTGATACAGAAATACGGGTATTTCCAGTTCGGCCAGAATTCCCAGATTGTCGTACCGGTCCCTAAGCAGGAACGCCGGCATCCACTTTTCGTAAACCAGTTTGGAAAGTGAGGAGAAAGTAGACTCAAGCACCAGGGCAGCCACCTGGCGGTCTCGAGCTAATTCAACGGCCGGCCCGCCGCCAATCGAGCGCCCGTATGCGACAACCCGAGACGCATCCACCCCAGGCATGGCCGTGACCACGTCATAAGCTTCAAGGGATGCGCGGCGAATGGAGTCCCGTGCCGGCTTACCGCTAGCGCCGCCGTACCCGGGATACTCCAACAAGACCACATGGGCGCCGAGGTTGTTGAAAAAAGACATGGGCTGGATGGACCAATGTGCCAACTCCGCGTTGCCGTGAGTGAAAAAGACCAGCGGCTTTTCTTCTCCGGTTCCAGGGCTTGCGCGCAGGAACAGCGCGTGCCCCTCCGTAAGTTCAATTTTAGAAACGTGAGGCGGCAGCGTATCCGGTAACTTGCCGCCGGGAACGGGAAACAACAGGCTGCGTTGAAAGACATAAAGCAACAGCAGATAAGCAACTAGAACACACGTAATGAACATGGCGTTTCTAATCATCAAGCTTACACATCGGCGGCGGTCCGCCGGCGCACACACATTGCACGCCCTCATATAGCGGACAGTAACACTCCCCGGGGTCATACACGCAACCACTTTTGCTGGTGCACGCTTCTTCGTCGAACGCATGCTGAACAAAATCCAGTTCACAGCGGTTCTGCGCGCTCCGACAGACGTAACTTCCGTCCCTGAGTTCGAGTACGTGCGTTGTTGAGCGCATGCACGAACCCTCCATCGCAGAGGTACAGGAGGCGGTTACAAGCGTGAAGCCCAGCAAAAGAGTAACTCTAATGGCCAGGTTGAGGGCTGCGTGGCAGTTATCCTCTAGCTGTCTTGATACAGAAAGTAAAACCATAATCCCGCGAACAGGAGATCGCCTGAGATCATAAACGCCAATGTGGATGAAACCATGTCGTTGACGAACAGGGTGGCGGTCAGGATAACCGCGGCTGACTTGCCGCTCGCGCCGACAAACAGTAGCGGTTTGGAAATACGGGCCTGACTAGCCAACCATATGTAGGCAAGCCCAAATATCCCAACAAGCGCACCGCTGAGAATGGTGTAGAAAGGATGTGACCCGGATGGAAGTTCGAGTAGTTGGCCGAGGCCGCTAGCGGGGAAACTGATCGCAAAGCCGGCAATCAGGTTGAAGGGTGCGGTAACCCATAGAGATATGCGGACAATGCGTTCCAGGGACACGGCATATGCCTCCTCAGCCAATATTTCTTTTCATACATACCCGTGGCCATCTATCGAGACCATGCAGTTTTTCCTGTTCGCGAACAGCTTTGAGGCCCGGAGAAAGCGTTGCATCTACCAGGGGCTCAAAACCGAGCCGCCCATAGTACGGGGCGTTCCAGGGAATATCGCGGAACGTGGTCAGGGTTAATGCTGAGAGGTTACGTTCACCCGCCCATTTATCAACCGTGTCGATGAGCGCCTGTCCAATGCGCTTGCCTGCATGGTCCGGATGCACCGAAACCTGCTCGATGTGTGCAAAGCCATCGACCGTGTCAGCAATGATGTAGCCGATGGGACCGTCTTGTTCGTCAACGGCGACCCAAAGCCGTTCGTCCCGGCAATATTCGGCAAGAGATTCGACACTCGGCGGATCGTCCTCGGCAATCTCTGCCATGCCGTGGT
Organism: Pseudomonadales bacterium; assembly: GCA_028279305.1. Lineage (GTDB taxonomy): Bacteria > Pseudomonadota > Gammaproteobacteria > Pseudomonadales > Azotimanducaceae > UBA4421. The sequence continues at coordinate 3,442 of JANQOA010000092.1, read as the reverse complement.
TGGCGAAGGCTGCACCGGCGAGGCGTTCGATCTCGCGCAAGAATTCCAGCTCTTCAGGTTTTCCTGCGCGGATGGTGGGATTTTGCGTCCTCATTTGCGTCTATGTAGATGTGAACCAATCATTTACTCAACCGCCCATTTGGAGACAGCTTAAACTCATTGATTACCTCTTGCTGGATAGGTGAGCCAAAGCCACCAGGTTCAGGAGAAATAGAACATAGAGCTTCGAGATTGTACCGGCCCAGGTCCAGCTGCGATAAATGGATAGTGTGTCTAAGCCACCTTTCAACCTCTTCAGGAACAAAGGCACCGTAAATCTGGCTTGCACTGACTTCCCGGGCTGCGCAGACAAGCTCATTAAGCCCTTCGATGTTACAAAGTTCGCTCGGTAAAGGGTCACCCATACCGGTGATCTGCAGATCATTTCCTTGACTGTCCCAGACTGTAAAGTCGTCGGCTTGTGCCAGCATGCGAAGATGATTTGCGAAATCGGTTAACGCTTGTGATGTTATCCGATTATCCAAGGCAAATTTGTCAACGCATTCAGCGGCGAGCCAGGAAGCGGCCCTGATATTTACTGGAAGCAAGTTTGGCTCCGGAATACCGAGTGGATTGCGGGCATGTTGACTAATCGATAGCCGAACATCAGTCCGCCAGCATTACCCATCGTTCCATGGCACTCATCAGATCGAAATCAGTGGCCTTCCATTGAGCGCCCAGTTTGAACCAGGCTCGTTTTAACCCGCGCTGATCCTTGCCCGGGTACTTCCGTAATAGGTCTCCGATTTCTCGCGCGAGCAGTTTTCGTTCTGGTTCTGTTAACCGATCGATGAAAAACTGCGCCATATCATCAGGGTTCGAAACCAAAAGCGCGAAGTCTTGATGGAAAGACATCGCAAGACGTACTAGCGGGGAGACCGCAGAATCCTGGTCTGTGGAGTTCTGGATTATTTTAACTTTTGACACCCTAAATCCCCGGCCCTCAGCCGATATTCGCCAGCCCGTCACGCCAAGCCGTCGATACAATCATCAGGCAACAACCCCTTTCTCCTTCAGATACAACTCCATTTCCCTCATCAACACACCATCCCTGTCAGCATCAAAGGGTACGGCGTTCTGCCAGTCGTAAAACCAAGCCGGTGATTTTCGCAATTCTTCGGGTTCCGATAGATAGCGTGGAAAAATATGCGCGTGCAGCGCGGCTTCGCTGTTACCAAGGATTTCGTAATTGACCCTATAGGCATCGGTTAACTCTAACAGCGCGTCTCCGACGATGGAAACTTCCCGCAGGTACACTTCCCTTTCGGGCATTGAAAGCGCATTCAGATCTGAGACAACCGGATCAGGGAGTATGAGTGAGTAGCCGGGCAAAAACTGGACGTCGCCGATGACAACCCATCCGGATTGCACCCTGCAGATGGTTTTTGGGTTTGTGCCTGCTCGGCACATCTCAACCCTTGTGTGGATCAGCGTGGACATTCAGCCCCTAATCAATTGGTCAAACTGCTGAAATGAGTTTGGAGTGCTCCACCTAGTCCAGCGGAAAATCCCATACGACGCGCGTTACCTCACCCTCTTCAGTCGCGACCTCAATATGTAAGCAGCCCGCTCCGTTACAATCGACCGCCACAGAATACCTGCCGGGTGCAACAGCGTAATAGGGCTGCATGATGTCGCCGACGAGTTTTGATGATATCCCGAACGCGGTGAGCGAATCACGGCCTGAAATGGAGTAGCGAATGGGCAAGCCCTTGTGGGAGTTTCCGTGCATCCCAGACCACCATGTGACGTCAACGCCACCAACTTTCAACTCCACGCGATAACCGAGGGAATGGCCCTGATGCACAAAGTCCGCGTTAGATTGGATCTTATCCTCGCCGTAGGTATCTTCCAGATGACTTACCCAACCTTCCAGCGTCGTTGGAAAGTTCTTCTGCGGAAACGTTATAAGCGGGTGGTTGTGGTCAATTTCGGGGGCGTGGATTGGTTGCGCCAGAACGAGGTAAAGCAGAATCAACATCCAGCACCCTCGTTCCAATCAGCCAGCCATCACACTAAGGGAGATTTCATCGCGGGTTACGCGCGTCTCGCCTGCGCCTCTGACCGTTCGTGATCAGGTGCAAAAATCACCAGTTTATCTCCGAGCACTTCATAATAGGGCACTGCCATATTGTCTGGGGCTGGATATCCGGTTCCAACCCTTCCGGCCAAATCATACTTACTCCCATGGCACGGACAAAAGAATTCTCCCCCGGGTTTTCTATAGCCTCCGGGTTCTTGTCCCGGCGGGTAATAAGCGACGTCACATCCCAGGTGGGTGCATTGGGAGTAGACTACAAACAACTCAGGACTGGTTGATCGGTGCCAGTTCGCCATAAGAAATGGTTGTACCGATCTTTCCGAACGAGGGTCCTCCAATTCCCAGTTTTTCTGGGATTCCTGGAGGCCTTCAAGAATCTCCGCGGTTCTACTTAATACGTAGATCTGTCTTCCCCAGGGGGGAACGTTGCCAAAACTTGACCGGGCTGAAGCTTCGAGATGTCAACGGTATGGGTAAGATTCCGCTTGTCTGCAGCTGGGAGCAGCGAACGCACGAAAGGAATTGCCGCAAGAGTGGCCCCAACCCCTGCAACAAACGCTACTGAAAGTTTGAGAAACGATCTGCGGTCTGGATCACTCGCCATAGCAAAACGCACCCTTCGAGGCACGGCTCCGGTGTTTGTAATCCAAGCAAACCTTGGATTTAGAGCGTTTTATAACATCAACGCTCAACCACCCCAAGCCAAATCCAACTCCCGCGCCGCTTTTACATCATCCAGACGCCTAACCGGCGTATTGTACGGCGCCTGTTTGACAAACTCCGCATCCCGCTGCGCCTCTTCCCGAATGGCAATCAAGGCCTCAACATATGCATCCAGTTCTTCCCGGGTTTCCGTTTCCGTAGGTTCAATCAGAAAACACTCGGGAATCAGCAGCGGAAAATAAGTGGTAGGCGAGTGCATGCCATAGTCCAGCAGGCGCTTGGCAAAATCCATGGCGTTGACGCCCAGCTCTTTAGCTTCCCTGGCAAAGGTGAGAATAAACTCATGGGTGGCGCGCCGCTCCGGGTACGCCAGTTGAAAACCGGCTTTCGCCAGCCGCGCTGCCATGTAGTTGGCGTTCAAGGTGGCGTATTCTCCCACCCGGTGCATGCCTTCGCGGCCCAGCAACAGCGCGTAGGCCAACGCGCGCAGCAGTATTCCCGCGTTCCCCGCAAACCCGGACAGCCGCCCGATGCTGCCCGGCAGACGGTCCGCATCCAGCCAGCGGTATTGAACGCCGTCCGCCTCGCCTTCCGCGCCAACTTTTTCCACCAGGGGTGTCGGCAGGTGCGGCAGCAGCCTTTCGGATACACCCACCGGTCCCGCGCCGGGTCCACCGCCGCCATGGGGGGTGGCAAAGG
>JANQOA010000271.1 GCA_028279305.1 Pseudomonadales bacterium | reverse complement strand
CGCCCGTTTTGACTCCCTGCAGCCGCAGTATTCGCTGAGCTGCCGGTATATTGAGCGTGAACACCTGCCGCTGTGCCGGGAAGAGGGCATCGGCGTAATCCCATGGGGGCCGCTGGCAGGCGGCCTGCTGTCCGGCAAGGTGCGCCGCAATCAAGCGGCTCCGCAAGGCTCGCGGGTTACGCTGAATCCGGCCACCGCGTCCATTGATGACAAAACTTACAACATTATCGACAGCGTGGTGCAGGTGGCTGAGGAGATGGGGCATACGCCCAGTCAGGTGGCTCTGGCCTGGGTGATGCGGCAACCCGGAGTGACCGCGCCGATCTTCGGCGCCCGCACCATTGAGCAACTGGAAGACAACATTGGCGCGGCGGACGTTGTTTTTGACGAGGCTCATCTGCAGCGCCTCAACGAGGTGTCGAAACCGCCGGAGGTATATCCCTACGGTAACCGCGAGCGCGCGGCGGAACTGCTGAAGGCGATGAATTTCGAATACGCCTGATTGCGGAGTTACAGAACAACACAGCGAAGAGGAGACGATTCGTGGCTGAATATGATCTTGTAGTACGCGGCGGCACCGTTATTGACGGTGCCGGGGGTGCAGGTGTTGCCGGTGATGTAGCCGTCAAAGACGGTCTGATTGTTGAGGTCGGCCGTGTATCCGGCCGGGCGAAGCGGGAAGTAAACGCGGATGGGGCTCTGGTTACGCCCGGTTTTGTTGACATCCACACGCACTACGACGGTCTCGCCACCTGGTCCACCCGGATGTTTCCGTCCAGCCACCACGGTGTGACCACCGCTGTGATGGGTAATTGCGGTGTGGGCTTTGCGCCGGTGAAACCCGCTGATCACGGTCTGCTGGTTGAACTGATGGAAGGGGTGGAGGACATCCCGGGCACCGCCCTGCACGAAGGTTTGCCCTGGCAGTGGGAAACTTTCCCGCAATACCTGGATTTTCTTGAAGCGCGCTCTTACGACATGGATGTTGCCACGCAACTGCCCCATGCGGCTCTGAGAGTTTATGTCATGGGTTTAAGGGGCGCGCGGAGGGATGCCGCAACGGACGATGATATAGCGGCCATGCGCAGCCTCACCGAAGAGGCCATCCGCGCCGGCGCGCTGGGGTTCTCCAGTTCGCGGACCCTCAATCACCGCAGTATCACAGGGGAACCCACGCCAACTTTAAGCGCCGCGGAAGCGGAACTGGTGGGCATTGCACGCGGCATTGCCGACGCCGGCCGCGGGGTGATCGAGATGATTTCCGATTTTGAGGTCATCGACAGTGAATTCGACCGCCTCATGGCCATGGCGGATGCAGCGCAAGCCCCCATGTCCATCTCGTTAGGCCAGGCCGGCCGTAATCCCGAGCGCTGGCGGCGTATCCTGGGCAAAATTGATGAGGCCAACCGTGATGGCCGTGTGGTTAAGGGGCAGGTTGCGCCGCGGGCAATCGGCATCCTGCTGGGTCTGACCTCTACGCGGCACCCGTTTATGGAATGTGAGGCATTCAAGCGCATCGAAGGATATTCCCTGGCGGACAAAGTGCGCGCCATGCAGGACCCGGAATTTAAGCGCAAAGTGCTGGAACAGGCGCCTGCGGACACTGCTTACGAACGGATCTGGGTGGTTGACGACACCTTCAATTACGAACCCGGCGCTGAATCATCCATTGCCGCCAGAGCTGCGCATACCGCGCAGACGCCGGCAGAGCTTGCCTATCAGTTGATGATGGCGGCGGACGGCAGGCGGCTGCTTTACACGCCGATCATCAACTATGCCCATGGCAACCTGGAAGCCTGCAGAGAAATGATTCTCGCCGACAACACCGTTATGGGTCTGGGAGACGGCGGTGCTCATGTCGGCATCATCTGCGATGCAAGTTTTGTCACCTTCCTGCTCACCCATTGGGGCAGGGACCGTGAGCGCGGTCAGATTGATCTGCCGACGCTGGTTAAGGCGCAGACATTTGATACCGCCGCCGCGGTCGGGCTGGGAGACCGGGGATTGATCCGTCCCGGGTTGAAAGCGGATCTGAACGTGATTGATTTTGACAATCTGCGTCTGCTGCAGCCGCGCACGATATATGACCTGCCGTCGGGGGCCGGGCGGCTCGAACAACCCACCGAAGGTATGCTGGCGACAGTTGTATCGGGCCAGGTGACCTACACAAACGGTGAAGCGACAGATGCGCTGCCGGGCCGCCTGGTACGGGGCCAGCGTTGATGCCGCCGGTGATTACCAACCTCACGCCGCATCTGGATCCCGAGATTGCGCCGCTGTTCGATCAGCTTCCGGCCGTTGACTATGCCGCTGTAACGGATTGGCCGGCAGCCAGGGCTCTGCGTCATGTTGAGCCGCAGCCGGGTTCCGATACGGTGCGGGTGGAGAATGTCCGGGTGGCCGCGTATCCGGAGGGTGCGCAGCATACCCCCGGCGCAAGGGTTTATACAGCCAGACAGGGCCCCAGCGGGAATACTCTGTTGTGGATTCACGGCGGCGGTTTCCTGGGCGGGCACGTTAACGAAAATGACACTGTCTGCATGGGTCTGGTGGACACCATCGGCTGTAATGTTGTGGCTGCGGAGTACCGGTTGGCGCCTGAACATACCTTTCCCGCGGCGCCAAACGATTGTTTTGCCGTCCTCAGATGGATCGGCAGCGGTCCCGAACTGCTAGGCGGGCGGCCGCAGCAGCTTGCCGTGGCCGGGGGCAGCGCGGGCGGCTGCCTGGCCGCGGTGATGGCACTGATGGCGCGGGATCTTGATGGACCTGAACTCTGTCATCAGATCCTGGTGTTTCCGGTTCTGGATGACCGCCTGCAGACGGGTTCAGCAAAACTGATTGACGATCCGCGTACCTGGAGCCGCACCAAGGCCCAGTTCAGCTGGCGGGCTTATCTGGGCTCCGCGTTCGGCGCAGAGGTGCCGCCTTATGCCGCTCCGGCGCGGGCAACCGATCTGGCCGGATTGCCGCCGGCCAGCATATTTGCAGAGGAAATGGACCTGTTACGGGACGAGGCGGTGGAGTATGCAAACCGGCTGACGTCAGCCAATGTGCGCACCGGCCTCACGGTATATCCGGGCACACATCACGGCCACACCGGGCTTGCGCCGCAGGCGCAGGTCAGCAAACGGACCGGACGGGATATCACGGCCGCGATCAAAGCAGCCTTCGGCATTGCGGCTTGATCTCTGACAGGGGCCCGCGATGATTAACAGGCAGGTGCAAACAACAACCGTGCACGCCAACGGCATGACCTTCGATGCTGACGTCGGCGGTGATGCGTCGGGTGAACTGGTTGTCATGCTGCATGGATTTCCGCAGACCCGCTATACCTGGCGGCGCGAGACCAGGGAACTGGCCGCTGCCGGCTACCGGGTATGTGCCTATGATCAACGCGGCTACTCAGCCGGCGCCCGACCGCAGGGGATTGAGCCTTATTCCGTTAGATATCTTGTCGAGGACGTGCTGGCGGTTGTAGAGGCGCTGGGATACGAGCGTTTTCATCTGGTGGGCCACGACTGGGGCGGCGGTGTGGCGTGGATGACCGCGCTGTTAAACCAGCCCCGGGTGGCTTCCCTGGCCGTTATTTCCAGGCCGCATCCGCGTGCCTTCGGGCGCGCGTTGCAAGAGGATCCGGAACAAAGCCGGCGTTCCAGCCACCACAAAAACAACCGCAGCGGCGCGGTTACCGGGCAGATGCTTGCCAACGGCGCGGAACGCCTGCGGCAGGGTTTTGCCCGCTCCGGGGTTGCCGAAGAGGACGCCGCGGTTTATCTGCAGACCCTCAATGACTACCCCGCATTGGATGCTGCCCTCAACTGGTACCGGGCACTGGAATTTTCCAGAAAGCTGTTTGCCGGCGTCGGCACGCTGCGCCTGCCGACTCTTTATGTCTGGGGCAACAACGATGTTGCGGTGGGCCGTTATGCCGCGGAACTGACCGAACAATTTGTCGACGCCCGTTACCGCTT
>JANQOA010000265.1 GCA_028279305.1 Pseudomonadales bacterium | reverse complement strand
AACCGCAAAACCGCGCTGCTGCAGGTGCAGTTGCATGCCTGGGTCGTAGGCCAGGGTTGCCGCTAACGCGCCGCCGCTGCGGCTGTTCAGCATGCCGTTAACGACACAAGGTGTGCGTGCGGAATTCAGGAGCGTGCTTATCGACATCGTGATCACCTGTTGCGGTTGCCGGTCTGATGCTTGCATCTTCGGCGCAGCGGCGGCGCAAATCTATCCGTTCGTTTCTTACGGCTGCGCAGAAAAATCCGATGGCGGTATAAAGCGCATCAACACTTCGGAAATACCGATGTTAAGCCACCGGAAGCATGACTGGACCTGTGGAAGCGGATTGTTAGTCTAGCCGCCGTTTTAATCAGGGGTGATGTTGTGCGTGTAGGAATTGTTGGGGCCGGTCAGTTGGGCAGTTATCTGTGTCATGCCGCGAGGCGTCTGGGTCTGCAGACAACGGTGTTAGCCAGCACCCCCCAGCAGCCCGCCTGCCAGGTGGCGGACCAGGTAGTGCTCGGCGCGATTGCGGATGGTGAGCCTACCTGCGGGATTGCCAACCCGGTAGTGGCTATGGGTGAACTGGCGCAACGCGTGGATGTCATCACCTTTGAGCGTGAAAACGTCTCAGTCAACGCGCTGGATATGCTGCACGGGCTTGAACTCACCGGCCTGGTCAAGGTGGCGCCGTCAGTGGAAGTGCTGTCGCTGCTGCAAAACAAGTTTGAGCAGAAAAGCTGGCTGCAGGCGCAAGGCTTCCCGGTGGGCAAGTTTGTCGAGTGCCGTCTGCCGGATGACACGGCGGCGCTGCAGGCACAGGCGCAGGCTTGTTTTGCCGAGCTGGGCCGGCCGTTTGTGCTGAAGACCAAAACCGGCGGGTATGACGGCCTTGGTGTGCGCAAGGTAGACAGTGCGGAGCAGATGGCCGATTTTGCGGGTCATGACTGCATCGCTGAGGCGTTGATTCCCCTGCAGAAGGAATTGGCTGTGCTGGTGGTGCGGCACCCCGCGGGTGAATGCATTACCTATCCGGTTTTTGAGATGGACTTTGACAGCCGGGGCAACGTGTTGCGCCGGGTTGTCTGCCCGGCCGGCATCAGCGAGGTGCAGGCGCAACGGGCCCGGTTGCTGAGTAAAGAACTGATCTCGCGGCTGGGCGGCGTCGGTGTGTTTGCAGTGGAGATGTTCACTACCGGTGACGATCTGCTGATCAACGAGATCTCACCGCGGGTCCACAATGTCGGCCATCTTACCCTGGAGGCTTTCCACAGTTCTCAGTTTGAACAACACATGGCGGCGGCGGCGGGTCTGCCGCTGCGGGTGATTCATCAGCTTAAGCCGGCGGTGATGGAGAATCTGCTGTGTGAAGAGAGCCTGGCCAACGCTGAACTTGAGCGGCAGGTGCATACGCTGAACGACGACGTTCATGTGCACTGGTACGGCAAGCGCGGGCACCGTCCGCTGCGTAAAATGGGCCATCTGACCGCGCTGGGTGACAATCCGCGGCAGGCGGGCGCCCGCGCGGTGCGCGGCGTGCAGAGACTGCGGGACGACCATACACGTTTCAGCATGAGCGCCTGATGGCTGCCACCCTGGGGCCTTCAGTGGCCATAGTCATGGGCAGCGATTCCGATCTGAAGGTGATGCGCGCGGCCGCGGAACTGCTGGAGCGGTTCGGCATCAACCACCGCATGCAAATTGTCAGTGCCCACCGTACTCCGCAGCGGCTGTATACTTTTGCAGCCGAAGCGGAAGATAACGGTGTGGGTGTCATTATCGCCGGCGCCGGCGGCGCCGCCCATCTGCCCGGCATGGTGGCGTCGATCAGCCCGTTACCGGTCATCGGCGTACCGATCAGCGCAACTAAACTCAACGGCCAGGACGCATTGCTGTCCATTGTGCAGATGCCGGCCGGGGTGCCGGTGGCCACCGTGGCGATTGATAACGCCCACAACGCCGCGGTGCTGGCGGCACAGATTCTCGGCGTGGCGGATGCGGCTGTGCGGCAGCAGGTTGCGGCTTATAAGCAGACCATGGCGGAACAGGTTGAGGCTAAAGCCCTGGCCCTGGAACGGGCCGGTTAGACCGTTTGGATTCGCTGTTTCTGACAAATCTGACCTCGCCGCCGCTGCTGTTTTTTCTGCTGGGGGCGGTGGCTGCCTGGGTCCGCTCCGACCTCGAGATTCCCGAGCAGATTGCCAAATTCCTCTCCCTTTACCTGCTGTTTTCCATCGGCTTCAAAGGCGGCGTGGCGCTGTCCGAAAGTCAGCTTGGCGCCGCGGTAGCGGGAACCCTGCTGGTCGCGGTGTTGCTGTCGGTGCTGATCCCGCTGGCGGTTTTTTACCTGCTGCGCCGCTCCCTTCCGGCCGCTGACGCGGCCGCCACCGCGGCAACGTACGGCTCCATCAGCGCGGTCACATTTGTCACCTGCACCAGCTATCTGGACACGGAAGGTATTGCCTGGAGCGGCTATCTGGTTGCGGCGATGGCGCTGATGGAGTCGCCGGCCATTATTGTCGGTCTCTTGTTATACCGGATGTACTCTGCCGCTGATGACAGCAGCCGCTTTTACGCCAGGGACCTGTTCCGTGAAAGCTGTCTGAACGGCTCGGTGTTTTTGATTGTCGGCAGCCTTATTATCGGCTGGATCACCGGCCCCAGCGGCAAAGAGAGTGTTGGACCGTTTGTTGACGACCTGTTTATCGGCGTGTTGTGCCTGTTCCTGCTGGACATGGGTATTGTTGCCATGCGCCGCCTGCAGGACATGTCGGATCAGGCTACGGATATGTCGGTGCCGGCCATGCTCAGGTGGGGGCTGGCGTTACCGCTGGCCGGCGGCGCGCTGGCGCTGGCTTGCGCCTACCTGCTGGAACTGCCGGAAGGTGACGCGCTGTTGCTGGTGGTACTGGCGGCCAGCGCGTCCTATATTGCGGTGCCTGCGGCAATGCGGCTGGCGCTGCCGGAAGCCCGGCCGGGGATTTATCTGGCCATGTCATTGGCCATCACTTTTCCGTTTAATCTGGTGTTGGGTATCCCGTTGTATCATCAGAGCATCCGCTGGCTGATGGGGTGAAACGGGAGCAGGCGGCTGAAGATAAGGGAATGCTGGACATGAAACCGTGCAAACGCATAGAGATTGTAATTGAGCAGGCGCTGGCGCAACGCATGGCGGAATTGTTGCGCGAACACGGGGCGCCGGGCTATACGCTGATCGACCGGGCCGGCGGCCGCGGTGACCGCGGCCTGCGCCGGGCTGACGAACCCACCGGCACCTCCACCAACTGCATGTTTGTGCTGGCCTGTGACGACGAGCAGACCGTGCGCAGTATTGTCGAAGCGGTGCGGCCTGTGTTATCCCGCTCCGGGGGTATCTGCCTGGTCAGCGACGCGATGTGGGTGCGGCACTAGCGCTTCAACGTTAACGGGTTCACGCTTTTCCTTATTCCTCTGCCGGATACCCGGCTCCCATTGCAAATGAGAATCATTATCGTTACGATTTATATTACGGTAACAAGATTAATGGGTCGTTGCCGGATATGAGGAGTAACTATGTCTGTTTTGCGGATTCCGGCAGCAGTGGTTCTGGCTGTCTGGGCAACCGGGGTAGGGGCGGAACCGGTGCTGGAAGAAGAGGTGCTGACCGTTGTGGGCACCCGCACAGAGCGTCAGCTGAACGAAGTGGGCGCGACTATTTCAGTCATCAGCCGGGAAGAGATTGAACGGCAGATCAGCCGCGACATAGCGGACCTGGTGCGCTTCGAGCCCGGCGTCAGTGTTGCCGGTACCGGCAGCCGCTTCGGCCTGTCGGGTTTTAACATCCGGGGTATCGAAGGTAACCGGGTGCTCACCGTGGTAGACGGCGTGCGGGTGCCGGATGAATTCAGTTTCGGGCCGTTCCTCAGCGCGCGGCGGGACTTTGTCGATGTTGACAGCGTGGAACTGGTGGAAATTGCCCGCGGCCCCATCTCGTCGCTGTACGGCAGCGACGCTCTGGGCGGTGTGGTGTCTTTCACCACCCGCAAACCGGGCAGTTACGTGGGTGCGGGAGAACCCTTTTACGCCGGTTTCAGCGGCGGTTACTCCGGTGATGACAACAGTTTTACGGGTTCCACCACCCTGGCCGCGGGCAATGACCGGGTGGCGGCATTATTGTCGCATACCTACCGGGATGGCGAAGAAACCGAAACCAGCGGCCGCTCGGGGTTTACGGCAGCGGCCCGCCAGCAGGCTGACCCACAGGACATCCGGGTGGACAACACGACATTCAAGCTGGAATTCAACCCGGCGGAAGGTCACCGGTTTATGCTCGGTTACGAACAATTTGAGCACGAGGCGGACGCGCGCATTCTGTCGGACTATGGGCTGGTTCTGGCATCCGCGTTTGGTCCGCCCACGGTGGTGAACACGCGGGATGCACAGGACCGCCGGGAACGGCAGAAATGGTCCCTGGACTATACCTACCGGGCGGATCAAGGTTTGATCAACAGCCTGGCGGTAAAAGTCTATCAGCAGGACGGGCACAGCGAGCAGCGTACTGATGAAACCCGCACGCCGGCATCCGGGCCGCAGACCCGTTTCCGATACTCCGAATTTGAACAGGAGATTGAGGGTGCCTTTGTGCAGCTCAGCAGCACCTTTGCCACCGCGGACCTGCAGCACACGTTGACTTATGGGGTGGACTACTACAAGACCGACAATGAGTCTCTGCGTAACGGCGGCACTTTTGATGCAGTCACCGGGGCGCCCCAGTTTGAGTTTTCACCGTTGCCGACCCGGGATTTTCCGCTCACCGAAGTGACGCAGATTGCTTACTTTGTACAGGACGAAATTGAACTGTTGGACGGTAAGCTGCGCCTAACGCCGGGGGTGCGCTACGACCGGTTTGACGCGGACACCCGGGCGGACGCCATCTATCTCAGCGGCAATCCGGGCTCTCCGGTGCCTGAGGACTATGATGACACCGAGCTGACTTATTCGATGTCCGCGGTGTATCAGTTTGCCCCGCAGTGGTCCGGCTTCGCGCGCTACAGCGAAGGCTTCCGCGCGCCCCCTTACGATGACGTGAACGTCGGCTTCACAAATCCGCTGGGCAATTACAAAACCATTGCCAACCCCGACCTGGTGTCGGAAACCAGCCGGGGTGTGGAAGTGGGAGCACGCTGGAACAGCCGCTACGGCAGCATGAACCTGTCGGTGTTCCGCAACCGGTACAAAGACTTTATCGATTCGCTGTCCGTTGCCCCGGCTTTTGCCGCTTCCGGCGGGATCAACCCGGCGGATGGTTTCCTCACCTTTCAGTCGGTAAACCGGGCGGAAGTGGAAATAGCCGGCGCGGAGCTGGGCGGACTGCTGCAGCTCGGCGCGTTGAGTGACGCGTTACAGGGGTTTGGCCTGCGTTACGCCATCGCCTACGCGGACGGTGAGGATACTGATCTGGACGAACCCCTGGATACCATCAACCCGCTGACCGGTGTATTGGGTCTGGTTTACGATTCCGCGGACGGGCGCTGGGGCGGGCAACTGGTGGTGACGCTGGTGGAAGGCAAAGACCGCAGCGACATTGCGGACCCGGAGCGGCTACAGACCGCCGGGTACGGTATCGTCGATCTGCTGGTTTACCTGGACCTGACGGAACACATCAGCCTGAATGCGGGTTTGTTTAATATCACGGACAGGTCCTACATCCGTTGGGCGGACACCGTGTCAATTGGTGATGACGCCCCGCAACGGTTCAGCCAGCCGGGCTTTAATGCCGGCGCTACGGTAAAGGTTGTGTTCTGATGCCGTGGATTGGACTGTTTGGCCTGGCGCTGCTGCTGGGGGCGCCGCCGCTTGCCGCGCTCAGTCCCGCCGGCTGTGTTGAACCCGGGTTGGACACCTCGCGCATCGCCGTGGCGGGCGGCTCCATTACCGAGATCATTTATGCATTGGACATGGGTGAAAGCCTGGTGGCGGTGGACAGAACCTCTAACTATCCGCCGGCGGCCACCCGCCTGCCGTCTCTCGGCTACGTGCGGGCGGTGTCCGCTGAGGGGCTGCTGGCTTTGAACCCCACCGTGGTGCTGGGCGAACACGACATCGGGCCTGTGGAAGTGGTGGCGCAGATCCGCCAAGCCGGGCTGCCGGTAGTGGTGGTGCCGGAAGTGCACACCGTTGACGGTATCTTTGCCAAGGTGGCGTGTGTGGCGGCGGCTATCGGGGCGCCGGCGGCCGCGCTGCGGAGTTTGCATCAGCGCCTGCAGGAGCAGCGGCAAAGGCTGCCGGCCGCGCCTGCGGCCGGGCCGGTAAAAGCGGCAATACTGCTGTCTCTGGAAGACGGTGTGCCCACCGGCGGCGGGGTGGAAACTTCCGCCCATGGGGTATTAACCATGGCGGGCGCGGAGAATGTATTTGCCGCTTTCAAAGGCTGGAAACCGGTATCCCTGGAAGCCATGGCTGCTTCAGACCCGGATGTGCTGATCATGCCCAAGCGGGGCATCAAAGCGGCCGGCGGACGTGAGGCGGTACTGGCGCACGCGGCTGTGCGCCTCACCCGGGCGGGCCGCGAACAACGTCTGATTGGCGTAGACGGCATGTCGTTGCTGGGCTTCGGGCCGCGCACGCTGGATGTTGCCCTGCAACTTGCCGCGCAGCTTCAGTCCGCTGGGTCCGCTGAATGACCAGCGCGGCTTCGCCCGCCCGCTTGGTGACGGCGCACCCGGATCCACTGCGGCGCAATAAATTATGGCTATTGTTGGCGCTGTTTACCGGCACCGTGCTCACAGCAGCGGCGGTTGGCGCCATTCCTCTGCCCCTGGCGGATCTGCTTGCCGGCAACGCCTCCAGCCTGCATCGTACGGTATTTGTTGATATTCGCGCGCCGCGGGTCCTGCTGGCGGCGAGCGTTGGCGCGGTGCTGGGGTTGGCCGGTGCTGCGCTGCAGGGTTTGTTCCGCAATCCGCTGGCGGACCCGGGGCTGATTGGCGTATCAGCGGGTGCGGCTCTGGGTGCCATTGCCATGATTGTCTTCAGCGACAGGGTTGCCCTGCCGCCGGCGCTGCAGCCTTTTGCGGTGCCCGCGGCAGCGGTGGCCGGCGCCCTGCTGGTAACTTCCTTTTTGTATTCTTTTGCCGCCTGGTTCGGCCGCTTCAGTGTGGTTACCCTGTTGCTGGTTGGCATTGCCATTAATGCCCTGGCCACCGTCGGCATAGGCGCGTTTGAATATCTCAGCGACGACCGGCAGCTGCGTAACCTGGTGTTCTGGATGATGGGCAGTTTTGGCCGTTCAGCGTGGGCCACCACTGTGCCCGCCTTAGCGGTCATGCTGGTTGCCGGCATAATCCTGCTGCGCCAGCACCGCGGGCTGGACCTGCTGCAACTGGGGGAAGCGGAAGCCTCGTTCCTGGGCGTTGATGTGGACCGCTTAAAACGTGTGGTTATTCTCACCTCCGCGGCCGCTGTGGGTGCCGGGGTGGCGCTGTCCGGCATGATTGGATTTGTCGGCCTGGTGGTGCCGCATCTGGTGCGGTTGCTGATTGGTCCGGCGCATAGTTTGCTGCTGCCGGGCGCGGTGTTGCTGGGTGCGTCTCTGATGGTGGCGGCAGACCTGCTGGCGCGCACCGTCATCACCCCGGCGGAGCTGCCGGTCAGCCTGGTCACCAGCGCCCTGGGTGCACCGTTTTTTCTCTGGCTGATCGCGCGGATGCGCCAGCCGTGAACATAGAGGTGGAAAATCTCAGTTACGCCGTGGGCCATAAGACCCTGCTGCGCAACGTGCGGACCACGTTTGTGCCGGGGCAGGTGTGTGCGGTTGTCGGACCTAACGGTGCCGGCAAGACCAGCCTGCTGCGGGTAATCAGTGGTGAAGTGAAGGTGCCGTCCGGCAGGGTGCGTTACGGCAGGCGGACCCTGACGCGCATCAATCTGGCACAACGCGCGCTGTTGCGCGCGGTGATGACCCAGAGTAGCCGTATTGTGTTTGATTTCAGCGTTGCTGAAGTGCTGCAGATGGGCTGGGTGCGGCCGGCCGGCCCGTTGTTCAAGCAACAACTGCAGGCGGTGGTGGACGGTTGCCGCATCAGCAGCTTGCTGTCCAGGCGCTTTAACACCCTGTCCGGCGGTGAGCAGCAGCGCGTACAATTTGCCCGCGCAATTTTACAGGTCTGCCCGATCGATCCGCACCCGGGGCCGCGTTATCTGTTGCTGGATGAACCCACCGCCAGTCTGGACGTGGCCCACGAACTGCTGGTCCTGAGGCAGGTGCGGGAAGCCGCCGCGGCCGGCATCGGCGTGGTGGTTGTGTTGCACAACCTGAATCTGGCTGGCCGCTTTGCGGATCGGGTGCTGTTGATGTGTGATGGTGCGCTGGCCGCCGCGGGCACACCGGCTGAAGTGTTTAACAACAGCCTGCTGAGTGAGGTATATGCCACACCGATGCAGGTGGAATATCATCAGCAACTGCAGCGGCTGATGGTGTATGCCTGAAGTGCAGCACTGTTTAAAGTTTTAACTCGTACGGCTTAAGAGAGGTATCTATGTTTATAGCCATGAACCGGTTCAAAATCGCGCTGGGTTTCGAAGAAGGCTTCGAAGCCGTCTGGCGCGACCGCGACACCTACCTGAATGCGGTACCGGGGTTCAAATCCTTCCGCCTGCTGAAAGGCCCCAGCAACGAGGAACACACCCTGTACGCGTCCCACTCCATCTGGGAAGACCGCAGCGCCTTTGAAGCATGGACCGAGTCCGAGGCGTTCCGCAAGGCCCACGCCCAGACCAGTGCACCCAAGGGCACCTACCTGGACCATCCGGAACTCGAACTGTTTGAAGCGGTGGTTGAGTAAACGCGGATGAGCGGTCAATATGCCCTCAGCGTTGTGTCCAACAACGCATTAACACGGCATATGCGGCGTGTTGTGCTGCAGGGTGAAGCGCTGGCGGACTTTCCCGGCGGCCAGGAAAGCGGCTACGTCAAACTGGTGCTGCCCGCCGCCGCCGGGGAAAATAAACCGCGCATGCGTTCGTATACCATCCGTGCTTTTGATGCACGGCAGCGTCAGCTGGTGCTGGATTTTGTTGATCACGGAGACGGCGGGCCGGCATCCGCCTGGGCGCGCCGGGCGCAACCGGGAGATGCGGTGCAGATCCGCGGGCCGGGAGAGAAGAAGCTGGTGGATCCGCTGGCGGACTGGTATCTGCTGGCGGCGGACTTGAGCGCGCTGCCGGCGCTCAGCGTCAACCTGCAGCAACTGCGGCGGGATGCGCGGGGTTACGCCGTGATCGAGGTGCCCCACGCGGAAGACATTCAGGCGCTGCAGGCACCCGCGGGCATAGACATGCGCTGGGTGGTCCACAACGACCCGGCCACCCCCAACCAACAGTTGGTTGAAGCGGTGCTGGCGCTGCCCTGGCTGCCGGGCCGGGTGTACCCGTGGTTCGCCGGTGAGTTTGAGGCTATGCGGCGCTTGCGCAGCTATTTCCGCGATGAACGCGGGGTTGACCGCAAGGCCATGTATGTCAGCAGCTACTGGAAGCTGGGTGAAACGGACGAGGGCATGAAGCGTGCCAAATTTCTGGATGCCCGTGCGGACGCCGCTGAAGCTTCAGCGAGTGGTGTGAGCCGCTAACGTTTTATCTATGTCCCGGGCGGCGGCATCCGGGTCGAAACTGTCGCCGGCGTAGTTTTCAGCCAGTTGGAACATCTCCGCAAACAACACCGGCCCGCCGCTTCCGCTGGTGATCTGCACTCCCCCCTGACGCGCCAGCAGGTCAGCCCAGGCGGTGCGCACCGCGGCCCAGAAGCGCCCGGTGTCAGCCCAGTACTTGTCTCCCGCGAACCAGTCGTGCTTGTTAATGCGTTCATAACGGTTTAATCCGGCTTCTTCAGCCAGCACCGCGTAGGGTGCCGCCGGCTCGCCGCTGCCGCTCAGCACGGTTTTGCGGTTGGCTTCGTTGTGCACCCAACCGGTGGGGGTAATGGTGTGCCGGTTGTAACCGACCAGAGCGTGGTAGTCGCTGCGCACACTGAATTCCCGGCGCGGCAGCGGCCGCCAGGTCTCAGCACTGCGCCAGCTGGAGTAGTTGTCGCTATGAATCCAGCGCCCGAATGATTCGTAACGGGGTGAATCGTCCACCTGATAGACCGCCTGGGTCCAGGCGCCTTGAGCCTGCCGGCGGCTGAGGCGCTGATGGCTCCAGCGGTTGTGGCCCTTGTATACGTACAGGTCCCGGTCTTCATAACGCCAGTCCTGGCGCCAGTGTTTCACCACCACCGGCGGCGCCGGGTTGCCGTTTTCATCCACCATCAGCATCACCAGGATATGCTGCAGGCTGACAAAGTCCGGCTCGTCCGCAACCACATAGACGTATTCCGTGCCCCAGGATTGATAAGGCGCGGGGGGCGTGTAATCCGGTACAAACCCCATTGTTTCTATGAAATCAAATGACGCGCGGTAGGGCCCGGCCATGGCCAGGATGGCACGGCGGTCGCGTTCCTGTTTATCGAGACCGGGTTCGCGCAGCGACAGCCAGGCCGGCCCCGGCGCCTGCACCAGGTCGACTGCCGCGCCCCGGGTGGTGCCGCCGCGGGGTGCCATGCTGTCCTGGGGCAGAAATTGCCAGGCAAAAGTGTACTGCCGGGGAGCATTATCCTCAGCCTGCGCCGGGCAGAAGGTCAGCGCGAGCGCCGCCAGCAGTACCCTGCTGATTGCGGAAAACGGATCGAGATTCATCAGCGCACCTGCCTGCAACAACTTACCTGAATCTTAAACGATAATGAGAATTATTACTATTTGTGCGGGCTTCGGCTGGTGCTGTCATGCGGGGTGTTAAACTGCCGGTCAGACAACCCTGACCACGGAGTGCACTTAAGCGGTGGAGGCGGAAGCGCAAGGCAAAACAGTTTCCCTGGTGTTAAGCAGCGGCGGCGCGCGCGGCCTGGTGCACGTGGGGGCAATACGCTTCCTGGAAGAACAGGGTTACAACATTCAGTTTGTCAGCGGCTCCTCCATGGGCGCGCTGGTGGGCGGCATTTATGCCGCGGGGAAACTGGAGGAGTTTGCCCGCTGGGTGGTGGCGCTGCGCCGCAGCGACATTGTACAGCTGCTGGATTTCGGCTGGGGCACCGGCGCCGGTCTATTCAAAGGTGAAAAAATCATCAGCGTGTTGAAAGAACTGGTGGGGGAACACGACATTGAAGACCTGCCGGTGGGGTTTATTGCCGTAGCCACTGAGCTCAACCGTAAGCGGGAAGTGTGGCTCAGCAGCGGCTCGCTGTTTGAAGCGGTGCGCGCGTCCATTGCCATTCCCATGGTGTTTGCGCCGGTGAAGCGGGGCGGACAGGTACTCGTCGACGGCGGCGTGCTGAACCCCTTGCCGATTGCGCCAACCCTGTCTAACAATACGGATCTGGTTATAGCGGTGGATGTCAACGGCCAGGACGAGCGGGCGCTGAATGTGCGCATGGACCTGCAGCAGCGGCGCGACAGCCAGCCTGAAGAGGAGGCGGAAGACGACTCTTTCCGCGCCGCGGTGCGCCGCTTTGTTGAAGATTTTTTCCGTACCGCGCAGGACACAGAACCGAAAGCGGAAGAAGTCGCCGACCGGGGTATGTTTGACATAGCCCTGGAATCCATGGACGCCATGCAGGTGGCCATCTCACGGCTGAAATTGTCCGTCCATTCGCCGGACCTGCTGGTGCAGGTACCCCGCAACATCGCGCACTTTGCGGAATTTGAACGCGCCGCGGAACTGATCGATCTGGGTTACGAGCGGATGCGCGCGGCGCTCACTTCACCCGACCGGCCCTAAAAGGTTAAAAAAAGGGGTTAAGAAAAGAAGGCTAAGAAAAGGAGGTTATCACCATGCGGCTGTATTCCGACAACTCCGGTCTGGCGCCCAGCCCGCGGCGGGTGCGGGTTTTTATTGCGGAAAAGGGGCTGGACGTCAACATTGTGAAAATGGAACTGCACAAGGAAAACCGCACTGATGCGTTCAGGTTGAAAAACCCGATGGGCACGCTGCCGGTGCTGGAACTGGACAACGGTGTGTGTATCAGCGAATCCATTGCCATCTGCAGATACCTGGAGGAGATATCACCTGAGACACCGCTGTTCGGGGTGGATGCGCTGGACAAAGCGGTGATTGAAATGTGGAACCGGCGGGCGGAAATGGCGTTTTATCTGCCCATCGAGTATGCCGGCGGGTTTCTGGGGGAAGACGTAGCGGACCGTTCGCGCAAGCGGGTTACGCGCATGTTGGAACTGTTCGACGGGGAACTGGCGGCACGGCCTTTCATCGCCGGAGAAAACCTGTCCGTGGCGGATATCACCGTCAAGGTGGCCATCGATTTTGGCGTGCGGCACAACGGTATTGTAGTGCCGGACGAGGTCACCCACTTTCAGCGTTGGAGCGACACCCTGGATGCCCGCGCCGCATTCAGTGCTTAAGCCGGGCCAAGCCAGGCCCTACAGATCAAACGCGGCGATGCGCTGAATCAGTTCTTCCACCCGGGTGCTGTAGCCCCACTCGTTGTCGTACCAACTGATGACTTTCACCATGCGCCCACCCATCACCTGGGTCAATGCCGGGTCGAAGATGCTGGAGTGGCCGTCGCCGATGATGTCGGTGGAGACGATGGGGTCCGTACAGTAGCTGACGATATTTTTCAGGTCACCGGCGGCGGCTTGCGCCACGGCCTGGTTGACCGCGTCCACGGTCACATCCGCAGCCACTTCCACCGTTAAATCCACCAGGCTGCCGTCGGGCACCGGCACCCGCAGGGCCATGCCGTCCAGTTTACCTTGCAGATTGGGCAATACCGCGCCGATGGCTTTGGCAGCGCCGGTGGACGTGGGCACGATGTTCAGCGCCGCGCTGCGTGAACGGCGTTTATCGGAGTGCGGCGTGTCCATCAGGCTCTGGTCGGACGTATAGGCATGCACGGTGGTCAGCAGGCCGCGGTTGATGCCAAAACTCTCGTCGAGGATCTTGGCAATGGGGGCGGCGCAATTGGTGGTACAGCTGGCATTGCTGATGATGCGGCTGTCCGGGGTCACAACATGGTCGTTCACGCCGGTCACCACAGTGGCTTCCAGCGGGTCTTTGGTGGGTACGGTGACAATCACCCGCCTGGCGCCCTGGTCCAGATGCTGTTGCAGCTCGTCCAGCTTGCGGAACCGGCCGGTGCTTTCGATGACATAGTCCGCACCCAGATCCCGCCACGGCAGCTCGCTGATTTTGCTGTGATTGAGGACTTCAAACGGGTCGTCGTCGATAATCAGCTGAGAACCCTCAACCGCCACCCTTCCCGGGTACCTGCCGTGAATGGAATCGTACTTAAAGGCGTAAGCCAGATCGTCGATGGGGGCGATGTCGTTGACCGCAACCACGTCATAGTGGCCGCGTAGTTTGGCGATGCGGGTGATGGTTCGGCCGATGCGGCCGAAACCGTTGATGGCGATTCTGGGTTTGCTCACTACTTGATCCTTACTTCCGGAACTCAGACTGTACTATTAATACACGACAGTTCGGTTTCGAAGTTAGTTCCCGTTGGCAGTTCGCTTATCACTGATCGAGTGTAAACGTGGGCAAGAAACCAGTCATTATCCCTTACTTATGTACGGCTTCCAGCCGGTGGCCGTCCAGGTCGATGACAAACGCGGCGTAGTAGGTTGACCCGTAGGCGGGCCGCGGCCCCGGCGGGCCGTTGTCCGCGGCGCCGTGTTGCAGCCCGAGCCGGTGAAATTTATCCACCGCCTCCCGGCCGGGTGCCGCAAAAGCCAGATGGAATCCTGTACCGGCAGCGGCGGCACCGGGGATGTGTTTCAGACACAGCTTGTCTTTACCGTCTTCCAGCCCGTATCCCACGGCGTCGCTGTGACTGAATACCCGCCGGTAACCGATGGCGCCCATAATAGCGTCATACAGCGCGGCGGATGCGGTCAGGTCCGCAACCGGTAAGGAGATATGGTGCAGCATGCTTGCATCTATGGATAATCACGTCAGTGGGTTTGCGTCACGGCAATTTCACCGTGCTCCGTTTTAATCCGCGCCTGACCAGACAAAAGGAATTAACACATGGCAGACCGAGATGTAGAAAAAGAGTACTCCGACGCGGAGAACATCCGCAAGCTGGAGCGGCTGGTGGCTTGTATGAAAAGCGGCGAACCCTTCGAGATTCAGGTGGCCGGCGAACGCATCTATGTCCCCGTACGGGCCACCTTTACCATTGAGCACGAAGTGGAAGGGGACGAAGAAGAACTGGAATTCCAGTTCCGCTGGACCAACGAAAGCTGAAAAGCCCGCACCAGAGAGGACAGCAGTATGGCCTGGAGCATCGACGATCTTGCCTCGCAAAAAGGCCGCACGGTTTTAATCACCGGAGGTAACAGCGGCATCGGCCTGGAAACCGCCCGCCCCCTGGCGGACCTGGAAGCGCATGTGATTATTGCCTGCCGCAGCCCGGAACGCGCAACAGCCGCGCTGGAGGATATGCTGCAAGGTAATCCCAAAGCCCAGGTTGAAGCGGTGCAACTGGATCTGGCGGACCTGGATTCCGTGGCCGAGTGCGCGCAGGCGCTGGCCCAGAGGATCGACAAGCTGGATGTGCTGATCAACAACGCGGGGGTCATGGCCGTTCCCCGCAGCGAAACCAGACAAGGTTTTGAAACCCAGTTTGCCACCAACCATCTGGGCCACTTCGCGTTAACCGGCCGCTTGTTCGGGCTGCTCAAGTCAGCACCGGAGGCGGTGGTGGTCAACGTCGCCAGCCTGGCCCATCACTTTGGTTTTATCAATTTCTTTAACCTGCATGGGCGCCTGTTTTACGACCCCTGGTTTGCCTATGCACAAAGTAAACTGGCCAACCTGCTGTTTACGCTGGCGCTGCAGCACCGCTGCGCGGAACAGGACGTCAGTGTAAAAGCAGTGGCCGCGCACCCGGGATTGTCCGCCACCAACCTGGCGTATACCACTTCCCGTATTCTGGGCACGCCATTGGGTGACATGCTGATGCAGGTGGTTAACGAGATTGTTGCGCAACCCGCCGCGGCTGGTGCCCTGCCAACCCTGTTTGCCGGATTTGATCCCAGCGTGGAGGGGGGTGACTATATTGGACCCAACGGGCCGGGTGAGCTGCGCGGGCCGCCGCGCAAGGTGGCTACCAGCCTGATGGCGCGTTCCAACTCCGTTGCTGAGCAGTTGTGGCGGGTTTCTGAAGAGGCCACCGGGGTAGTGTTCGATTTTTCGTAAGCAGCAGGCGCCGGGTAAGTTTAGCCGGCGCCGGCCGGGGGTGCGCCGGCTGCTCTGTGCAGCGGTGTGGGTGACATGGCTGACAGGGTGCGGCAGCCATGCGGCGCCTGACTATTGCCTGCTGAACCATGGACAGTTACGGCCGCTGATTGTGGGTGAGAACTGGCAACCGGAGGTTGGCGAGCTGGATGAAAACCATTCCAATTGCAGCACGCTGGAACAACAGCCTGAATTGGCGTGGCAGATTACCCAGGGCAACAGCGTCACCGTAAATCCGCATGGCCTGGAGGGCGTAGCAGCGGGCGGGTTCAAGGCCGAGGCGCTGGATGATCACGGCCGCCGACGTTTAAACGCGGAAGGTTTTGTGTTGCCGGAAGTCTGGCAATTGCGGGTAGACCTGGAAGAACAGATCACTCTGCCGCTGGGCAGCAGCCGCACGGTGGACATGGGGGTGGTGGATGCGGCTGGCACGCCGATTCCGGGCGCCTGGATATTCTTGTCGGCAAAAGACATATCTGTGGTACAGACCAGGGGTTGTTTGCCCTGGCGGGAGACCCATGCCTGCGAAATTACCGCGGCGGCCCTCGGCGGCACAACGTTGAGAATCGGGATTGGCGGCCAGCGCCGGCGGGTTGCCGTGGATGTGGTGGAGGCACCGTGAGAACCATCGGCATTCTGGGCGGCATGTCAGCCGCGTCGACACAGATCTACTATGCCAGGTTGTGTGAAAAAGTACGTGCGCGGCTGGGCGGCTTGCACTCGCCGCAGTTGCTGATCCGCTCTCTGGATTTTGCCGAGGTTGAAGCCCTGCAGCAGGCGGATGAGTGGGCGCAAGCCGGACGGTTGTTAAACCGGCATGCCAAAGCCCTGCAACGGGGCGGGGCGGAGTTGCTGTTGCTGGCCACCAACACCATGCACAAAGTCGCGGACGAAATGATGGCAGGGGTGGATATACCGATGCTGCATATTGCCGACGCCACCGCGGCGGCTGTGGCTGCGGCCGGTCTGAGCCAGCCGGGATTAATGGCCACGGCGTTTACCATGGAGCAGACCTTTTATACGGACCGCCTGCGCGGTGCCGGTCTACAGCCGGTCATTCCCGGGGCGCGGGACCGGGCTGAGATCCACCGCATCATCTACGACGAGTTGTGCAAAGAAATAGTTCTGGATGAAAGCCTGACTGCCTTTGAGTCTATTGCCCGGCGTCTTGTTGCCAGCGGCGCTGACAGCCTCATTCTGGGCTGTACCGAGGTGGGGTTGCTGTTGAACGATCAGAATACTCCCGCGCCGGCATTTGACACCACGGATATACATTGTCAGGCAGCAGTGCGCTGGGCGTTGGATGAGTCTTAGCCCACGTCCTAGTCCAAGCCGATTATCAGCCCCACCTCAAACAGCATGTCCGGCCGTGCCAGGCTCTCCACTCCCATCAACATGGTGGCGGGGTATTCATAATCCGGCGGGTTCCCGGCCAGCGCTTCGGCAATCAAAGGGCCGTGGTATGCAGGGTCGTAGTTTACGACATAGCCGGTCATCTGAATGATATGCGTGTGGTCCACGCCAAGGGTGTCCAGGGCGATCTGGATGTTCTTCAGCACCTGCTCGTTCTGCCGCAGAAAATCGCTGCCGCCCACAAGGTTGCCTTCAGCATCCAGCGGGTTAGCGGTGAAATAAGCCGTGCGGCGGTAGCTTGAAACCACAATCAGGCTCTGCCCCACCGGCGGGTGCAGGTTGTCGGGGTTTAGTCTTTGCAGCATGTTATGGTCTCCCGGCGTTGTTGAGCAGGCGGCAATGAACAAGGCCGCCGGTACTAGAAATGCCGGCGCTAACCCCGGACCAAACATTTTTCCCATGCTCTGGCTCCCTCATTGCGGTGCGCCAGTCTAGAATGGAGCCCCCAGGCAAAATACTCGGGTTTACGCTATGACAGTGCATCCGGCCGCTTCTCTAAAACCCCGGAAAAAACCAGCCCAGCAGCGCAGCCGGGACACCTGGGCGACGATCCTGGAGGCAGCGGCTCAGGTTCTGGCCCGTCATGGATACGCAAAAACCACCACCAACCTGATTGCGGAGCGGGCCTGGGTTAGCGTCGGTACGGTGTATGAGTACTTTCCGAACAAAGACGTGCTGTTGAGTGAACTGCAGTCTCATTGGAACGACACCTGCTGGCGCCATGTGCAGAACCTGCCGCCCCATGACCCGAGCCTGCCGCTGGAGCACAGCGTACGCTTGATGTTTGAACATTGGGTGGGCGTTCTGCTGCTGAACCCGGAATTGTATGCCGCGCTGGTGAACGAGTTGCCGACAAGGGGCAATAAATGGAAAGCAGACGCGCGGCTGAATGAACGCATACAACTGGTGGCGGCAGCGTTGCGGCAGCATGCCGGGCGGCTGCGGTCCCCGGATGTGGCATTGAGCTGCGAAATACTGATCCGCGGCGTTCAGGCTTACCTGGACCATCTGGTGGTGACGGATCCGCAGCGGCTGGCAAGCCCGCAACTGATTGATGACCTGACGGAACAATTCTGTGGCTTTATGCTGCACGGTTTTGCTGCGGAAAGCGATTTGGCGGTACGCAACCCGGCCGCTCGAGTATGAGGAAGCGGGCAGCCGGATGAACAGCCAGGCGATCCGCGCACAGTACCACTTCCGCCGTTCCCCGCAGGGCTTGCTGGCCTGGGACGTACGGCGGCTGGTTGAGCTGAGTAAACACTTCACGCACGAACAGGTGGCGTTGTCCGACATGCGGGAACTGGATGAAAGCTATTGGTACGACCACGAAGATCAGCCGCCGACCTGCCGGTCGATTACAGATCACATGGCGCTGGTTGAAGCGGCGGATCTGCAATACCCCATTATTCTGTGTGCTGAAGGGCGGGTGATGGATGGTATGCACCGGGTCTGCAAAGCGCTGCTGCTGGGTGAAACCCACATCTCGGGGGTGCGTTTTACCGAAACCCCGAAGCCCGACCACATCGGCCGGCAGCC
>JANQOA010000250.1 GCA_028279305.1 Pseudomonadales bacterium | reverse complement strand
GGCCCTCCTGCCTGCCCTCCCTCCGCTTGTGAGCCTCGCTGCGCGAGTCTCCCCACTCCGTTCGGCGGCCCCTCAAAAAGCGGCGAGAAACCTGGTCCCGATGCGCAGCCCTGCAGAACTGAACGACCCCAACACTATCAGTGCTGAGGATGTTTTTACCTGGACCTTTGGAGTTGTGCCACTAGAACCACCATTCCCGGCTGGAGGGCGTTTGGCCGCTGATGGGTCAACAGGCTGGCGGACGCACATGCAGGCTCAGAGGTTGTCCGGGCTCCGCAAAGTGAACGGCAAAGTGAACATATGGCGGAAACACTGCCAGGCCTGTAATTGGCCGGGCCACAGGAGGTACTTGCAGCCCGAACAACTCCATGCCAGGAACCGCGCTCAGTTCTGATTGAGTTTAAATATTGAAATCGGTGCGCTTTAGAGCCCTACAACGGGATCACAGGGCGTGGGGGTTGCGCCGCGTTTTTTAGCCGCCGCCGCAACGGAGCGGTGAGACTCGCGCAGCGGGGCTCAAGAGCGGAGGAAGGGGAGCCGGGAGGGCCGGCGGCGTGAGCGCCGTAACCCCCACGTCCTGTGAGCCCGGATGCAGGAAACTGAACAACCCACCAGGCTTCAACAACAAAAGCCGCAAAAAAGCTGAGTCACTTTTTCTGCACTTCCTCTGTTGGACCCCCCGCATCCTTCCAACCCCTGAAGCCGTCACCGATGTGCGTCACCCGAGGCAACCCCATGTCCTGTACGGTTTTCACGGTAAGCGCGGAGCGCCAGCCGCTCTGGCAGTAAAATACAAACTGCTTGCCGGAGCCGAAAACGTCTTTGTAGTAAGGCGACGTGGGGTCAATCCAGAACTCGATCATGCCCCGCGGTGCATGCAGGGCGTCGGGAATTTTGCCTTCCCGCTGCAATTCCCGGGGGTCACGCAGATCCACAAAGACCACGTCGTCCTCACCGAGCAATTTGTGCGCATCGTCCACCGACAGTGTTTCGATTTCCGCCAGCGCGGCTTCCAGCAGGTCTTTGTGGGTCACTTTGAGCATGGGTTCTTCCTGTTGAGTTTGTTTGTCCGGTCTGTGTCCTAAATGAGGCCGATAATTGACAAAATTGCCCTTGTGGGGCAACACGTGGTCGTTTTGTAAGCTGTATCTACATAAGGTAAATGTTTAATAATCATATACTTACAATTGAAACCTAGATTGGCATCAATTTTGAATATCAGTTCTCCAAGAGTGTAGAACCAGCGTAATCATCGGACACCTGTCACTATGAACCAGTCAAATTACTACAGCGGTCAGTTTGCGACCACGCCGGATCTGATGCACGTAACGATCCCGCACGCGGAAATCGTCAGTGAAATGGAGCGCCGCGGCGAACATCAGACCCTGAACGATGTCTGCCTTACCGTTGCAGTGGTGGCTGATGCCATTGCCGCGGCGCAGGAAGTTGCCGTCTGACGGCTACTTGCCCTGCCAATTAGGTTTGCGCTTTTCGGCAAACGCTTTTGGCCCCTCAACAAAATCTTCGCTTTTAACCATGGCGGCCACGCTGTCGTACTTCTGCTTCATTGATTCTTCCAGTGAGGCGGTATCCAGGCTGCGGTAAACCACGTCTTTGCTGGCGCGAATTGAAAGCGGCGCGCATTCGGCTATCTGCCCGGCCCATTCCAGCGCGGCGTCCATCAGCTTGTCATGCGGCACCACGTCGTTTACAAAACCCAGCTCCTTGCCTTCCTGGGGGGAGACGTGGCGGCCCGTGAGAATCATACCCAACGCCCGCTTCGAGCCAATCTGGCGGGGCAGGCGGTTTAAGCCGCCGGCCAGCGCCGCCAGTCCAACCTTGGGTTCCGGCAGTGCAAACAGCGCTTTCTCGGAAGCGATGATCAGGTCGCAGGCCAGAGCAATCTCGAAACCGCCGCCCATGGCCACTCCGTTTACCGCGGCAATCACGGGTTTGTGCATGTCGAACCTGGAGGTCAAACCGGCAAAGCCGGTGGGCGTGGGCACGCGCTCGCCGCCCTCCGCCTGATAACGCAAGTCGTTACCGGCGCTGAAGCCCCGGCCTTCGCCGGTAATAATCGCTACCCACATGTCATCGTCAGCAGCAAAGTCATCGAACACTTCCCCCAACTCCGCGTTAGCGGGCGGGTGCAGGGCGTTCAGGCGGTCCGGCCGGTTCATGCGGACGGTCATAATGTGGTCAGCCTTTGCCACCAGGCAGAATTCGGTCATGGTTCCCTCTCTCTTATCCTTATCTGAACAGGATCTGTAAAAAATGAACGGGCACTTTACCCGTTCTCCGGAAAGCTGACCAGAAAGGTCCGGCAGGGTACGGGGTCAGAGGTGAAAGTGCTCGTTGTATCCCATCAGCAGGGGTTCAGGTGACAGCACAAGCTCGGTAAGGCTGCAATTGTGGAAGCGGTAGTCGGTCCATGCACCGGGGTCTTTCTGGAAACAAACCGCCAGACCCACCGCAAGGGCTACGCCGTGACTGACCACCAGCACGGTTTCATCTTCACCGTGACCGCGGTCGATCTCCTGCAAAGCAGCGGTGACCCGGTTAGCCACCTGATTAAGACTCTCACCGCCCGGAGCGCTGAAATTATGGTCTTCGCTGAGGCGCGGTATCAGGTTGTGCTCTTCAGCCAGCAGGCGGAAGGTCATCGCCTCCCATTCACCCAGCGACATTTCCTCCAGGCCCGCCAGGGTAACCGGCTGCAGGTCCAGGTGCGCGGTGGCAAACGCGGCGGTGTCCATGCAGCGCTGCAGGGGGCTGGTGTAAACGGCGCTAATGTTCTGCGCTGCGGCCAGGTAGCGGCCGGTGCGTTTGGCCTGCCGCCTGCCGCGCCAGGTTAACGGACCATCAGTGGAGCCGTGCCAGCGCCCCTGCTGGTTGGCGCGGGTCTGGCCGTGGCGCAGCAGTAACAAGCGTGCCCCCATATCAGGTGTACTTCTCGGCAATCAGTGAGCCCACCAGGTCACCTTCAACGTTGACCGCAGTGCGAAACGTATCCAGGGGCCGTTCGATCAGCAGAATCAAGGCGATGGCTTCCAGGGGGATCCCCACCGCCAGCAGTACTATCTGCAGACCGGCCATGGAGCCGGATGGAATGCCGGGTGCGCCGGCGGACGCCAGCATGGTGACAAAAAAGACCACCACAATGGCCAGGGGGGAGAGATCGATGTTGAACATGTAAGCGAGGAAGATCACCGCTACCCCTTCGAACAGGGCGGTGCCATCCATATTCACGGTGGCGCCGAGGGGCAGCACAAAAGAGGCTTTGTCCCGGTGAACGTGCAGTTTCTCCACCGCGGCCTGCATGGACAACGGCAGCGTAGCGGCGCTGGAGGAGGTGACAAAGGCGGTGAACATGGCCTGGCCGATGGCGCTGAACAATTTAACCGGGCTGATGCCTGTGGTCAGCCAGGCAATCAGCGGCAACACCACCAGCCCGTGCACGGCGGTAGCGCCGAATACCACCAGTGCAAATTGACCCAGGGATACCAGGGTGTCGAAATTAATGCGCCCGGTCAGTTGAAAGGCAATGGCGAACAATCCCAGCGGCAGCAGGGTGAGAATCCAACTGGCGCACTTAAACACCACGTCGGTGATCTGCTGCAGAAGGTCCGGCCAGATGGAATCTTTCGGCAACGCCCAGGCGGCCGCCAGGCCCAGCAGCAGGGCGCTGGTCAGAATACCCAGGATGTTCAGCTCCGCCAGGGCGGTAAACGGGTTGGTCAGCATGGATTGCAGAATGCCGCCGAGCAGCGCCGCGACGCTGCCGTCTTCAGCTGCAATCAGCTTGGCGGTCACCGCGGGCATCTCGGCGATGCGGGGAGAATCCGTCCACGGATGTATAAAAAACACCACAATCAGCCCCATGATGATGGCGATGGCGGAGGTGGTGAGATAATAAAGGACGGTAACTCCGCCCAGCCGGCCCATGCTGCCGGCGGAACGCAGATGTAACACGCCCACCAGTAGCGAAAAGAAAATCAGCGGCGCGATGATCATTTTCAAGGCGGCAAGAAAGCTGTCTTGAATGATCCTGGTGGTAGCCTGCAGCCAGCTTACGTCGGCAAAAAATACCGCCAGCAGCCAACCGCTGAGCGCGGCCGCGAGCAGCGCAGGTGCGAACCAACGAGCGGTCATTAAGCGGGTTATACCTTCAGATTAACAAACAGGCCGGCGCCGATTTCGGCTTGCTGAATAGCATGAGGTACGTAACTGCGCCGGCTCGGCCTGGCTGTTGCCGGCACTCTGCGCGGACGACTGGCCAATGCCGCGCGCAGCTCCCAGCCGACGCTTGCCGGCTGTCGGGCAGATGCTGAAAATGCGGTCGGCTTGAGTGTCGCGGCCACGTATGCTCTCCTTGAGGACTTTATCTCTAAAGACTTTATCTATTATCTATTCTGCATGTCCAACAGAGCGAATCCACCCTGTGAGGTATGAGATTGTAACGAACACGCGAGCGGGTGAGGAGCTTCCGGCGCGCGAATGGGCAGATTAACGTCAAAATAATGGCGGCAAATACCTTTACAGATAGCCGGGTGCTGATGGCGTTGCTGGTGATGCTGTGTGCCCTCGCGGGGTGCCAGCGCCAGGATTCCGC
This sequence comes from Pseudomonadales bacterium, assembly GCA_028279305.1. Lineage (GTDB taxonomy): Bacteria > Pseudomonadota > Gammaproteobacteria > Pseudomonadales > Azotimanducaceae > UBA4421. The sequence continues at coordinate 24,670 of JANQOA010000250.1, read as the reverse complement.
GGCATCCGGTTACCTCGACCTGCGCGGTCAGACCATGGGCACCTACTATGCGCTGCGCTACCGGGGCTGCAGCGTGAGCGCCGCCGACGTTGAGGCGCGGTTGCACAGCGTGAATCAGAGTATGTCCACTTATATTGAGGCGTCTGAACTTTCAGCATTCAACCGCAGTAACAGCACCGACTGGACACCGGTGTCACCGGCGCTGGCGGAAGTATTGGCAGCGGCGCAAGAGGTGTGGCGGCGCTCTGCGGGCGCCTTTGACGTCACCGTCGGGCCGTTGGTTAACCTCTGGGGGTTTGGCGCTGAGACGCGTACGGAACAGCCTGATGAAGCTGAGCAGCAAGCTGCGGCGCAGCGGGTGGGTATGCACCACCTGGCGTTGGAGCTGGAGCGGAAGCCACCCCGCATACGCAAAAAAATTCCCGACCTGTTTGTCGATCTTTCAGCGCTGGCCAAGGGTTACGCGGTGGACCGGATTGCTCTGCTGCTGGCTCAACAGGGGTGCACGGACTATATGGTGGACATTGGCGGGGAATTGCGGTTGGCCGGTAACAGCCCCCGGGGCGGCCCCTGGCGTATCGGCGTGGAAGCACCCGAGGCGGGATGGGTCGGGCGTGTGCAAAGTGTGCTTACGTTGAGTGATATCAGCGTGGCTACCTCCGGTGATTACAGGAATTTCCGCCTGCTTGAGGGCCGCCGGGTGGATCACGTATTCGACCCCCGCACGGCCCTGCCGGCGGACAATGCGGTGGCCTCGGTAACCGTGCTGCATGATTCAGCCATGTGGGCGGACGCCTGGGCCACCGCCTTGATGGTGCTGGGCGGTGATGCCGGGTTGGCGCTGGCTGAGGAAGAAGGCCTGCCGGTCTACCTGTTGCTGGGCCGTGCGGCGACAGGAAGCAGTGCGGACGGCGGTGATTTGACTTTTGAGCAGCGCTATAATGACCTGATTACACCCCACTTGAGGTAATGGGTATGGCAACGGCGATTCTGGCATTTGGTTTTATGCTGCTGGTGGTGGGTGCCATGGCTATTGGCGTAATGCTCGGCAGAAAGCCGATCAGCGGCAGTTGCGGCGGCATGAAAGCACTGGGCATGGATGTGGAATGTGAAATTTGCGGCGGAAATCCGAACTTGTGCAAAACCGGTTCCGGTGATGGTTCACCCGCACAACATGACCCAGGTCTCAGCCGGCGAATCGGGCGCTGAACAACACTGCAGCAGCCCGCAATTTCCTGCGCCGGGCGGATAAAAGTGTCTATGCTTAAGGGGAAGATGAGCCATTTAGGACGGCGATGTCATCAGACAAGGCACAGGGAACGGGGCAGGCTTCCGCGTCTTTAGCAGCGTTAGAAGCACAACTTAACGAACAGCTGGCACAGCGCACATTTGACATGCCGCTGCTGCCCAACGTGGCTGCTGAGGTGCTTTCCTCAACGCTGGATGATCAGGCTAACGCGGCTCGTTTAGCGGAATTGATCCAACAGGATCAATCGTTGGCAGCCCATCTGTTGCGGATTGTAAATTCACCTGCCTTCCGCGGTTCCACTGAGATTGTGGCGTTGCAGCAGGCGATTGCGCGCCTGGGCATGGAACGCATCCGGGAAATTGCGCTGACGGTTTCGCTGAAAGGCACCCTGTTCCAGGCCGGGCCCTACGACAACCTGGTAAAAGCGGCGTGGAACCACAGCCTCAGCACAGCGTTGTGGTCGAAAGAAGTGGCCCGCAGGGCGCGCAAAAACGTGGAAGTTTCGTATTTGTGCGGTTTGCTGCATAACGTCGGGATTCCGCTGCTGATCAACCACGTGACGTCCCAGGTCGCCAACGGCGCGGAAATCAGCGTAGACGACTTATCCGCACTGGTCGGCCGCTATGCAGCCCAGGCAGGTGTGATGCTGGCTGAAGAGTGGCGGCTGCCTTCATCCGTGGCGCTGTGTATTCGCTATTTTGGCGATTTCAACAGCGCGCAGAACGCCAAAGACACGGTTGCGGTGGTTGACGCAGGCAGCTACCTGGCTACAGAACATCTGCTGGACGCGCTGCAGGTTGATGACGCGCTGCAGCAGCCCGTCATGCAATACCTTAATTTCTACCCCGATGATATCGAAGCGCTGCTGGAACATGCTGACCACATTCAACAGACCATGGAGGGTATGGCATGAGTCACCGCTACGACACTTTTGTTGTGGGATCAGGGCCGGCGGGACAAAAGGCGGCCATTCAACTGGCCAAGGCCGGCCAGAAGGTGGCTCTCTGTGAGCAGCTGCGTGAAATTGGCGGGGCTTGTGTACATCAGGGCACCATTCCCAGCAAAGCGCTGCGCGAGCGGGCGGTGGAGCGGGGCAAGATTAATGCGCGCCTGAAGGAACAGAATATAGAGCTGCTGGAAAACAACATCAGCGTAGTCGACCTGATTGGCGAAATGTCCGATGTGGTCGCCGCCCACGATCAATATATGACCGACCAACTCAAGCGCAACGGGGTGGATATCATTCACGGCCGCGCCTGTTTTGTGGATGCGCACCAGATTGACGTGCTGTCCAACACCGGGCAACAGTTGCGCTATCAGGCTGACCACTTTGTGATCGCCGCGGGTTCCAAGCCGCGGCAGCCGGACAACGTGCAGATTGACCATGAACACGTATTTGACAGCGATTCTGTACTGACACTGGCTTACCTGCCGCAGAGCATGGTGGTGCTGGGCGGCGGTGTTATTGCATGTGAGTACGCGTCGATCTTTACCATGCTGGGGGTCAAAGTAACCCTCATCGACAGATATCCCCAGCCCCTGGGCTTTCTTGATCATGACCTGACCGCCGCGTTTGTGCGTTCCTTCGAACGCAGGGGCGGGGTGTTCCTGGGTAATGTGGAAGTGACCCGCTGCGGCTTTGACGGGGTCAGCCAGGTTGAGACCGAAATTGCCGACGGCGCGGTGATCAGAAGCGATAAAGTGCTCTGTGCCCAGGGACGGGTCGCGGATATGGATGCGCTGAAGATCCAACATGCCGGTCTGGACCTCAACGAGCAACAGCTGTTGAGTGTTGATGAGCGGGGCCGCACTGCGGTACCGCATATCTACGCGGCCGGTGATGTGGTCGGGCCGCCTTCGCTGGCGTCCGCGTCCATGGAACAGGGCCGCCGCGCGGCGTGTGACATCCTCAACGTGGAAGTCGGTGAACTCGGCCAGCTCATCCCTTCGGGTATTTACTCCGTGCCTGAATTGGCCTCAGTTGGGCTGACCCAGGCTCAGGCGGAAAAAGAGTACGACACCGTGGTGATCGGTTTTGCGCACTTCAAGGAAATTGCCAGAGGGCATATCGCCAATGCTCAGGATGGCATGTTGAAGCTGGTGGTGAGCGGAGACGGGGTGGTCCGCGGTGTACATGTGATTGGCGTGCATGCCACCGACCTTGTGCATATCGGCCAGATGGGAATGCTGCAGCAGGCGGACATAAACACCTATATTGAGAATATTTTCAACTTCCCCACCTATGCGGAGAGTTACCGGGTAGCCGCACTGCATGCCGCGGCCCGCCTTGGAGTGGACAGCGACGGCGGCAATTTATCCCGCTCTGCCTGATCTCCGCTTAACTTACATTTGCGCTGAAGCGGGGAACACCCGACACTAGGCAGCTTTGCTGGTTCAAGCTGCTGTTAAGGAGACCTGCGCTGACAACTGCAAATGGGTTGGCGCTGTGGATTGCGCTGCGTTACATGCTGGCCAGGGGGTCTGCATTATCTTATGTCAGCCGGCTGGCGCTGCTGGGTCTGGTGCTGAGTGTTGCCGTGCTTATTCTGGTTTTGTCCGTGGTTAACGGTTTTGAGCGGGAGCTGCGCGACCGCGTGCTTGCCCTGTTACCCGACGTCACCGCCACCGCCTATCAGCCCATTCCGAGGCTTGAAGTAGAGGCCGCGTTAGCCCGGCCGCGGCCCTCCCAGGTGATTGGTGCCGCGGCTTTTGTGCAGGGCACGGTGCTGCTGTCCAGCGGTAATGAGATTCTCGGCGCCACCATGACCGGTATTGAACCGGCAAGCTATCGCGCGGTGACCCGCCTGGAAACTTATCTGCAGGGCGGCAGCCTGGATATTCTGAACAGCCAGCGGTTCGGTATGGTGATTGGTGAGCGGCTGGCTTTGCGGCTGGGCGCCGGGGTAGGCGACCGCCTGCTGGTGGTGCTGCCGGCGGGTACCCTGTCGCCTGCCGGCGCCGTGCCGCGGCAGCGGCGGTTTACGGTTGTCGATCTGCTCAGCAGCGAGTCTCAGTTAGACAGCCAGGCGGTTTACGTCAACCTGCAGGACGCGCAGAAATTTTTCCGCACCGGCAACGGCGTGCACGGCGTACATGTGCAGGCGCGGGATCTGTTCAACCTGGATGAGGCGGTCCTTTATCTGCAGAATCTCTGGGGGCAACATCAGGTGCGGCTGACGACCTGGATGCGCGGCTACGGTAACCTCTACCAGGCGATAGCGGTGCAGAAGCTCACCATGTTTATCCTGCTCTCCTTTCTGGTCGGGGTTGCCGCCTTTAACCTGGTATCCGGCTTGATGATGATTGTTGAGCAGCGGCGCCATGACGTGGCGGTGCTGCGTACCCTGGGCGCGTCGTCGGGCCTGGTCGTTGTCCTGTTTGTCATTATGGGTTTGTTGCTGGCGCTGTTCGGCATTGCCATGGGGCTGTTGGCCGGAGGCGCGCTGGCAGCCTGGCTGCCGGATATATTTGCCTGGGTCAGTTCGCGCTTCAGCCTGGATCTGATGAGCCAGTACTTTATCGCCTACCTGCCAACCGACCTGCGCGCCAGCGATTTCTTCAACGTCGGCGCAGCGGCCCTGGTGCTTGCGGTGCTGGCGGTCATTTACCCGGCGCGCCGGGCGGCCAAACTTCTGCCCAGCCGGGTGCTTGCCCATGAGTAAGCCGCTGACCGCGGACAATCTGGTTAAGCGGTACCATCAGGGTAACCAGGTGATCGATGTGCTGCGCGGCGCCAGTCTAGAGGTGGCGGTGGGAGAGCGGGTGGCGGTGATTGGCCGCTCCGGTTCCGGCAAGAGCACACTGCTGCATGTGCTGGCCGGGTTGGACGACGTCGACAGCGGCCGGGTGTGTATTGCGGGAGAGGATATTACCGCCGCGGATGTTAACGGGCGGGCGCAAATCCGCGCGCAGCACATGGGCTTTGTTTATCAGAACCATCACCTGCTGCCGGAGTTCACAGCCGTGGAAAATGTTGCCATGCCGTTGCGGATTGCCGGCATGAGTGCCGTCCGGGCTATCGCGCAGGCGGAAGAACTGCTGGCGGAAGTGGGACTGTCCGAGAGAACTTCCCACGTACCGCGCACGTTGTCTGGAGGTGAGCGGCAGCGGGTGGCGGTGGCACGGGCGCTGGCAGGGCAGCCGGCGGTTGTGCTGGCGGACGAGCCAACCGGCAACCTGGACCGGGAGAACGCGGAACAGGTTATAGAGCTGGTGGCCGCACTCAGCCGCAGCCACCGGACTGCATTTGTGGTGGTGACCCACGATCCTTCCATGCTCACTTACTTTGACCGGGTGCTGGCATTGGAGGACGGGTGTCTGCAAGCACGGTGAACCGCGTTAACCGATCGGACAGTCTGGCGCTGTATATGGCTTTGCGTCTGCTGGGCCACGGCGAAAACAAGTTTGCTCGTTTTGTGACCTGGGTTTCATTTGCCGGTTTAGCGCTGGGTGTGATGGTGCTGACCGTGGTGGTGACCGTGATGAACGGGTTCGACAGCGCGCTGAAGGACCGTCTGCTGAGTTCAATACCTCACATCACAGTGCAGAACGTGGGCCTCGCCGAGGTTGAAGGCGCGGTTAAAGATACTCCGGGGGTGCTTGCGGTTCACCCGTATTTCAGCGGCCTGGGCGCGCTGACCGCCGGTGGGCAGGTGCAGCCCGTGGGGCTTTACGCCAGCCGCGCAGATGGGCGGAAAAGTCTCAGCAACATCAGCCAGGCGATGCGTAACGGCGGCTTACAGGCGTTGTTTGACAATCCAGGCGGATTGATTGTCGGCGCGCCGCTGGCCCGCCATCTGGGGCTGCTGCCCGGCGACGATGTTGTTGTGCTGGGTGTCGCGAACCAGGGAGAGGGCGTGGCACCCAAGCTGCTGCGCTTCACCCTTGCTGGTACCTTCGAGCTGGGCGCTGAACTGGATTATTCCCTGGTTATAGGCAATCTCGACCGCATGCCCCAGGCGCAATGGGACCAACTTGGGGACGTGGGGGTGCAGATACAATTGCAGGAACCCCTGCGCGCACCGTTGCTGGTGGAGCAGCTGCGGCGCAACCTGCCGCAAGCGCAGGTGGATTCGTGGAATACAACCTACGGGGAACTGTTCCAGGCTGTGCAGCTGGAGAAATCGATGATGTTTGTGCTGCTGGTACTGGTTGTGGCCATCGCAGCGTTTAACATCATCGCGGGGCAGACCATGGTGGTGAATGACAAACGCGGCAATATTGCCATCTTGCGCACCATGGGCGCCAAGCGGTCAATGATCCTGCGGTTGTTTCTGCTGCAAGGGGTGTGCATCAGTTTTGTCGGCACGATTATCGGTTTGGGCCTGGGGCTGGCGTGTGCCTCATACATCAATGAAATACTTGATGTTCTGCAGGCGTTGACCGGCATGCACTTGCTGGACGGCTCGTTTTTTGTGCGCGTGCCTGTGCGCATTGAAGCCATGGACCTGGTAATAATCAGCACCATGAGCGCGGGCCTGTGCCTGCTGTCAGCCTGGATGCCCGCGTGGCGCGCTGCACACCTTAACCCTATCGACGCGCTGCACGCTTAACATCCGCCACACACTCGCAACGTCTTACACCCCGGCGCTCGGCAAGGTGCCACACACTTTTGGTGTCTCAAACAAAAAAACATCGTGTAACAGATAAAGGGAACCTGCTTATGGTTTAGAGATGGTTAGTGGACTGGCAGAGCGGAAGTTGAAGCTCAAAAGCGGGATGGCAGCGGGAGAATTGAGAACGCGAAAGCTGCGTGGCTGGACTGTTTAACAGCTTCAGGCGAGCGGGATTTCAAGCGGACGAAATGAGCGGCCCTTGCACCAGCTATTGATACTCTCAAGGACAGCGTCCTCGTCAAGTAAAGCGCCGGAATAGAAGCGGTTTGCCCAAAAATCTCCCGTGGTCTCAGTTTCTCTGTTTGCCCGGTAAGCGATATTCTGTTTCAGATGCTTCATGAAACAAGAAAGACTGCCAAGCTTCTTTCTGGCTTTCTCAAGTTCCTCCGGGTTCGACATCAGTTCTTCAAAGTTGAACCGTTGCATTCCCTTGTCGATCTTACCGTTTACTTTAGGCGGGAAAGCCTCAACCCAGCGGCGTGCTACCTCTTCGGCAGGCCAGGCGCCGGCAGCGGTTGGATCAAAGTAGATCACCAAATGAAAGTGGTTATTCATGACAGCGTAAGCTGAGACTTCCAGTGCAAAGAAGCGGCCAAGGTGTTTCAGCCGCCTGATCAGCCAGCGCTTGCGATGCGAATAGTTCTTCCCCGAGGTCGGGTCTGGGCCCAGGAGCCAGGCCTGCTGAACACATCGCGAAGTAACGTGGTAGTAGAGGGGTACCTCGTCGCTGACCAGTTTGGATCTGGGTGTTGCCATTTGCTCACGGTAACGCGGCTGAGGTAGATTGATAGGCATCAATTACCCCCTTCTGTGTAGGATTCAAACCTGTCACGTCAGAGTCCAGGCATACGGTCTGTGAGATGCCGGGAGTGTGTGGCGGTTAGCGTGAGTGAGTTTGTTTGTTGCGTTGGCGGCGCTCGCGCCAGCGGGAGATCACATGCAGCCGCCAGAGCACCCGGGTGAGCACAAACCCCGTGACGCCGCTGACCCATCCGCAGACCAGCGAGCCGAAGACAAGCGGATACCCGATTGTGCTCAAGTTCGCCCACAGCCAGGACATGCTCATATCGATGCTGTCCACAGAAAGCTGCATATCCAGCAGCCAGGCACCAAGGCGATAGGCAAAGTAAAACATCGGCGGGATTGTGAGCGGGTTGGAAATCCACACCAGTGCCACGGCTATGGGCAGGTTGCACCTGAAAATGATGGCCATGGCGGCAGCAAATACCATCTGCGAAGGAATCGGCAGAAACATGGAAAACAAGCCGATGAATGCAGCTCCGGCCACGGAGCGGCGGTTCATGTGCCAGATTTCGCTGTGGTGTAGCCACTGTGCCACCGGCCGCATGACCGGGTTCTCACGTATTTCGGCGGGACTTGGCAGATAGCGCTGCAGGAAGCGTTTGGGCATAACGTCATTATGCCTGCTGCCGGAAAAAAGTGTGTGACAATTAGCCGGCAGGCAGCTAAAGCGGCTCCGCTGGTGCTGGTTCTGGCCGCAATCCTCCGCGTCTATATCTGGTCAGAATCCGCGGCTGCACCCGCTGAATGTTTTGCCCGTCAGCCTTTGACCGTTACCGGTGAGTTGGACGAATTGGACCAGCGGGACGCGTCCCGCCTGGTCATGAACTTCCGTGTAACCGGGCTGGCTGCCCCGGCATCCTGTCCGCAACTGGCGGGCCGGCGCGTCCGCCTCAGCTGGTACAAACCGGCGCAGGTACTGGCGGTGGGCCAGACAGTCACCGCCAGCGTGCATTTGCGTCCACCCTGGGGCAGCAAGAACCCGGGTGGTTTTGATTACCGGCTGTGGTTGCTTGGTAAAGGATACGCGGCCACGGGTTACGTGCGCGAACTGGAGGTTACCGGGCCGGCCGCTGTGCCGCGGTATCGCTTCGACTTTCAGCGATACGTGCACGGCGGTTTGCTGGCGGCGCTGACCCTGGGGGAGCGGGCAGGGGTAAGTACCGCGCAGTGGCAACTGTTCCGCAACACCGGAACCATTCATCTTATGGTTATCTCCGGTTTGCACGTGGGTGTATTCAGCGGGCTTGTCTACCTCACCAGCTTTACCTTGTTGCGTTTACTGCCTTGTCGCTGTCAGCCCCTGCGCCCGGACCGCTGGGCCATGCTGTGCGGGTTTGCCGCCACCGCATATTATGCCTGGCTGGCGGGCGCCGGCCCGCCCGTGCTGCGGGCCGCCGGCATGGTAGGCTTGAGTCTGCTGCTGCTTGCCAGCCTGCGAAGCTCGGGCAACATCTTGCGCGCATTACTGTTGTTGGCGTGCGTTACCTTGTTGGCAGCGCCGCGCTTTGCGCTTCTGCAGGGGTTTTGGCTGTCCTATCTGGCGGTAATGGTTTTGTTGCTGCGGTTTGGTTTTAAGCACCGCCGCCAGACCGCGGTCAGCGCGCTTTGGCACGCTCAAGTGGCCCTGTTTGTCGGCTTAACGCCATGGGTTGGATATCTGACCGGCCAGGTGCCGTTGGTTGCCATGGCGGCCAACCTGCTGGTCGTGCCGTTGATGAGCCTGTTGGTCATACCGTTGGCGATGCTGGGCTTGATGGCGCAGCCGTTTGATTCCGCATCACATCTGCTGCTCACTTGCGCGGATATTCTGTTGGAACTGGCCCTGCAGGTACTGCACAGGCTCAATTTCGAACCTGTGCCGGCGTTGGTTTCTTTTGACTTGCTGCGGGTCAGCCTGGCTGCTGCGGCTGCCTGCCTGTTGGTGCTGCCGCTGCCGCGCAAATTGAAACTACTGGCCGCTTTCGCCTGGCTGCCGCTGGTTGTACCGCAACAAAGTCATGTCCCGTTGGGTCAGTTCGCTTTGACAGTACTTGACGTGGGCCAGGGTAGTGCGGCGATTCTGGACACCCGCCGCCACCGTCTGCTGATTGATGCGGGTGTCCGCATACCCGGTGGTTTTGACGCCGGCCGGGCCATTGTCCTGCCCGCAGTCCGCGCCAGTGGTCCCAACCGGCTTGATTATGTGCTGTTAAGCCACCTGGATAACGATCATGCCGGTGGTGTAACCGCGGTCCGCCGGCGTTTTCCCGGTGTGCCTGTGGAAGGATTGGCCGGGGCGTGCGAGGCGGACCGGCACTGGCGCTGGGACGGTGTTGACTTCCGCCTGTTAAGTGCTGTTCATGGCCGCAGCGCCAATGACCGCTCCTGTACCCTGCTGGTCAGCAACGGCAACAGCCGGATTTACCTCAGCGGCGACATCTCCACCCGGGCTGAGCAGCAACTTCTCCGGCACCTGCCGGAAAATCTGGATGTGCTGGTTGCTCCCCATCACGGCAGCGGCGGTTCCTCTTCACCTGCCTTTGTGGAACACCTGTCGCCCCGGCTGGTGGTGTTCAGCGCAGCGCGTTTCAACCGTTACCGGCATCCCCGCCCGGAAATTGTGCAGCGCTATTGTGAGCAGGGTGCGCACACGCTGACAACCGGGCTGACGGGCGCGGTGCGCTGGACAAGCTGGCAGCCGAAGCGGGTGCGGAGTGAACGTGACGGTGCTAATGCTGTTGATTGGCGCGCGCCACCATGCGGTTCAGTTCGGCAATGAGCTTGCGCTTGTCAGCGTCGGTCAGATAACGGCCCAGTTCACGTTGCTCGTCCCTGTGTTGCAGCACCACTTTGGCGGAATACCAGGGGTGTTTGGGCGGGTGGACCAGTATCTTTGTGAAGAACCGCTGCCAGCAGCGGTGAAAAACCGGGGTCCGTCCGCCGGCCTCAACCACCAGGGTTTCGCTGCTGAACATCAGCACTTCCTGGGTAAAGTTGCGTTGCACAACGTAATGAATGCATGCGCAGACTATTGCCAGTTCCAGCATCGAAAAGGGCAGGATCATCCAGTACCCCTGCAAAACAAAACCAACCGCAACCGTAATCGACACGATCATCAGGCTGAGCAGCAGGTAGATGCTGGCGCGCCAGCTCATGGAATTGTTGGGACGGATGACAATTTGTCCGACCGGGGTACCCTGTAATTCAGCCGCGGCGCCGGCCGTTGCAAGCTCTCTGGCCTGGTAGTAGTGGCTGGTAACCATGCCGGCGGTTCAGCTCTCCAACAAGTTGGTTAACGCTTCTTCAGCCGCCTCCCTTTGCAGTTCGGCAGCAAAGGTAATCTCCTTCAGGTCGCGGGTCTTGTTGATCCAGCGGTAATCCCGGATCGGAGAGCTGTCGGAGATCTTCAGTTCGTTTTCGGTGATCGATGCGGTGAATATGACCCGGAAGGTGGCCGCTTCCAGCACGCTGATGTCCGGTGCGCTGTCGGTGACGATGGGCGTCAGGGGGGTGGATACCTTGACCCCCAGCGTGCGCCGGATGTAATTGCGCAGCGCTTTTTCTCCCACATCACCCACCACCAGGTAATGTCCGGGCAACAACCATTTGCCGTCTTGTTGCACCAGCAGCACCCCGTAAGGCTTGTTTTGCAGGACAACACTCTGGTGTACCTGAAAATAGTCTCTGCCGATTTGCAGCTCGTCGCGCAGCCGCTCCACGCTCTGCCAAAGATGTTCTGCGGTTTTATTAGTGAAGGTAAGGCCCATGCCTTCATCGGAAACCCGCTGCACCTGCATATCGACAGCCGGGGTGTGGCGGGTATCCGTATCCAGGAGATTAAGAATCCTGACTTTCAATTTGGCACTGGCGCGGATTTTCGGCTCCACAAGGTGAATAAATACACCGCCTTCGGATATATCCCGCGCCGTGGTCTGCACGGTACCTATGGCCGGGTGTGTGACTTCAACACCCAGTGGGATTTGTATGCGGATATGCTCCCGTTGCTCCATGCGCTCAAATTGACTCATTGAAATTCACCAGATCGTCCTCATTGTACCAGTACGAAACGGATAACAGCACACCACGGCATGATGCCCCCAAGGGCCGGTATCGGTGTGTGAAACAGGTGGCAACACAGCAAATTAACACGGTGATGGACCAGTGAGACCCGACAAATTAACCAATAGAGTACAGTCCGCCCTGGCGGAAGCCCAGTCTTTGGCCCTGGGTATGGATCATGCGCAGATAGAGCCTGCGCATCTGCTTCACAGCCTGCTTGATGATGATCTGGTGACCGGCTTGATCAGCCGCGCCGGCGGCGACGCCCAGGTGTTGGCTACCCAGCTTCAGCAGGTGTTGAAGGACCTGCCGAAACTCGGCAAAGGCACCGGGGAAGTCGGTTTGTCCCAAGGCCTGGCGCGGGTGCTCGGCCGGGCTGACGCAGCGGCGCAGAAAGCCGGAGATGAATTTATCGCTGTAGACCGGGTGCTGGTCAGTCTGGCGGGTGATCCAGCCCTGGCGGACGCCTTCAGCCGGGCGGCAATCAGCGAAGCCGCGCTCAGCGCGGCGCTTGATGCCCAGCGTGACGGCGCAACAACCGATGAAGCCAATGCTGAGGAAGTGCAGGGGGCGCTGGCCAAGTACACCATAGACCTGACGGAACGGGCGACCCAGGGCAAGCTGGACCCTGTGATCGGCCGTGATGAGGAAATACGCCGCACGGTGCAGGTTCTGCAGCGGCGCACTAAAAACAACCCGGTGCTCATTGGCGAACCCGGGGTTGGTAAAACCGCAATTGTAGAAGGCCTGGCGCAGAGAATTGTCAACGGTGAAGTGGCTGACAGCCTGAAACACAAGCGGGTTCTGTCGCTAGATCTGGGCGCCCTGATTGCCGGCGCCAAGTACCGCGGCGAATTTGAAGAAAGACTGAAAGCGGTATTAAACGACCTGGCGAAACAGGAAGGCAGCATCATTCTGTTTATCGATGAACTGCACACCATGGTGGGCGCTGGTAAAGGTGAAGGCTCCATGGATGCGGGCAACATGCTCAAGCCGGCGTTGGCGCGGGGTGAATTGCACTGTGTAGGCGCAACCACGCTGGACGAATACCGCACTTACGTGGAGAAGGATGCAGCCCTTGAGCGCCGCTTTCAAAAAGTGTTGGTGGACGAGCCCAGCATGGAAGACACGGTGGCTATTCTGCGCGGATTAAAAGAACGCTATGAGGTGCATCATGGCGTAGACATCACCGACCCGGCAATTGTTGCCGCCGCCCGCCTCAGCCACCGCTACATCACGGACCGGCAGTTGCCGGACAAAGCCATTGACCTGGTGGACGAGGCGGCCAGCCGCATACGCATGGAAATGGATTCCAAACCCGAGAGTATGGATCGTCTGGAACGCCGCCTGATTCAGCAGCGCATGGAAATAGAAGCGTTAAAAAAGGAGCAGGACGAAGCCAGCCAGAAACGTCTGGAATCGCTGCAGCAGTCTGTGGCTGAGCTGCAGGAAGAATATCAGGCTCTGGAAACGGTCTGGAACGCTGAAAAAGACCGTCTGCGAGGCTCTCAGGGCCTCAAGGAAGAACTGGAGAATGCGCGCATCGAATTTGATGCCGCGCGCCGGGCAGGGGATCTGACCCGCATGTCGGAGCTGCAGTACGGGGTGATTCCCGATCTGGAGCAGCGGCTGCAGAATCCCGCAGCGGAGGATCAGCCTCAGCAGCTGTTGCGCAACAAGGTTACGGAAACGGAAATTGCCGAAGTAGTCGCCAAATGGACTGGAATTCCCGTCGCCAAGCTTGTTGAAGGAGAAAAAGACAAGCTGCTGCAGTTGGAAGAACTGTTGCATACCCGGGTGATCGGGCAGGACCAGGCCATTAACGCCGTCAGCCAATCCGTGCGGCGGGCCCGCTCCGGGCTGTCCGACCCGGCGCGGCCGAATGGCTCGTTTATGTTCCTCGGCCCCACCGGGGTGGGTAAGACCGAGCTGTGCAAGGCATTGGCGCTGACCCTGTTTGACAGTGAAGACGCCATGGTACGCATCGACATGTCCGAGTTTATGGAGAAGCACTCCGTGGCCCGGCTGATTGGCGCGCCTCCGGGCTACGTGGGTTATGAAGAAGGCGGCTATCTCACCGAAGCCGTGCGCAGAAGGCCGTATTCGCTGATTCTGCTGGACGAAATAGAGAAAGCCCATGCGGATGTATTCAACATCCTGCTGCAGGTACTGGACGATGGCCGTTTGACAGACGGGCACGGACGTACCGTGGACTTCCGCAATACCGTGCTGGTGATGACCTCCAACCTGGGTTCTGAAGCCATCCAGACACTGCACCAGGAAGGCGCCATCGACCGTATGCATGAAACCGTCATGGGTATTGTCGCCCAGCACTTCAGGCCCGAATTCATCAACCGCATGGATGAACTTATCGTCTTTGAACCGTTGACCAAGTCGCAGATCGGCAGCATTGCACAATTGCAGCTGGATGCCCTGAACAAGCGGTTGCTGGAGCAGGAGTTGAGCTTGAAGTTAACCGAGTCCGCCATGACCCACATCGCTGAAGTGGGTTACGACCCGGTCTACGGCGCCCGCCCTTTAAAAAGGGCCTTCCAGCGGCTGGTGGAAAACCCCCTTGCCAACAGTCTGTTGCGCGGCGACTTTGTCGGCGGTCAGGAGATTGTAGGTGACTGGGTGGACGGTGAGCTGAATTTCACGGCGGCATAACTGTCTGTAAATACAGGGTATTGTATATACATACAGTATTCGTTAAGATAGCGCCCATGGAACAGGCAACGCTAATACATCAGACTGCACCGCGGGTTCGTGCACCCGCGGCTTCCTGGGGGGAAACCTTGCCCCTGTTCCAGCCTGCAACAAAACAGTCAGCGGCAACCAGACCGGCAACAAACAGGCCGGCAGCAAACAGACCGGCAACAAACAGACCGGCAACAAACAGATCGGCAACAAGCAGGCCGGCAGCAAATAAAACGGCTGCAACCAGACCGGCAGCAAATAAGACGGCAGCAAAAGACAAAGCAAAAAACCAAAAGCCGGCCAGCGACAAACCACGCTCGGTGTTCAAGCCGCTGGCTGCTGCTGCAGAATTTTCCCCGGAAGATCGAAACATGCAAGTAGCCTTTCAGTTGGCACACACGCTGAAAGGGCGCGGCCGGCATGCAAAGACGTATGCGAAACTCTCAGCCGAGCAGAAGCATCAGGTGGGCAATGCAATCTGCGAACATCTGCTGGCTTCTCTGCGCCGCCAGGTGGCGGAGGAAACCGATTGCCAGGGTAACCGGCTGCAATAGCCGGCTCCGGCTTCCTCAGCCGGTGTCCTGAGCGGTCCGGCCGTTTCCACTCATGCCCGGGTCACGGGTAAATGCTTCGGCAACAGGTGTTTCGGGGAATTGGCGGAACTTGCTGCGGGCACTATAATTTTGTGCCGAAGTACACAAGCTGGGCGCACAGGCGGGTTACAATACCGAAAGCTCAATCTTTAGACCCGAACCTTAGACCCAAACCTTATATAGAAACGGACGTCATGATTAATAAATGCCTCTTTCCGGTTGCAGGCTACGGCACGCGTTTTTTGCCCGCAACTAAGTCAATGCCCAAAGAAATGTTGCCGATTTTGGACAAACCGCTTGTCCAATACGGTGTGGAAGAGGCGGCTGAAGCGGGGTTGCATGACATCGGCTTTGTCACTGGCCGGGGTAAGCGTGCCATTGAAGATCATTTTGATGTCAGCTATGAGCTCGAGCACCAGATTGCCGGTACCGGCAAAGAAAAATCGCTGGAAGGCATCCGCGCCTTAATCAATGCCTGCACCTTCTCGTACACCCGCCAGATCAATATGCGCGGGCTCGGTGATGCCATCCTCAAAGGTGAGGCCGTGGTTGGTGACGAACCTTTTGCCGTGGTGCTGGCTGATGATTTGTGTATCGGCGAGGAGCGCGGCGTGCTGGCGCAGATGGTGGGTTTGTACAACCAGTACCGTTGCAGCATTGTGGCCATTGAGGCGGTACCCGAAGACCAGACCAGCAGTTACGGTGTCATAGACGGGGAGAAAATCAGCGATTCTCTGGTGCGGGTGACCAATATGGTGGAAAAACCGGCACCGGAGGATGCGCCGACCAATCTGGCCATCATCGGGCGTTATATTCTAACCCCGGATATCTTTGACATTCTGCGCAACACGGAACCGGGCAAGAACGGTGAAATACAGCTCACCGATGCACTGATGCATCAGGCTAACAGCGGTTGTGTGATGGCCTACAAATTTGCCGGCCGCCGGTTCGATTGCGGTTCCGTTGCCGGTTACGTGGAAGCAACCAACTACTTCTATGAAAATGTATTTGACGAGCACCCGTAACTCACTCTGCCGCCGGTGAATCCATGTCTCTAGCTTTCAGTGTGCAAACAATCAGTCAGCGTAATGCCGCGCCCCTGGAGCTGGAGGAACCGCTGCCCGTAACAGAGTTACCGACCCCTGCACTGGTGCTGGACAAACCAAAACTGCAGGGCAACATTGAACGCATGGCGGAGCACCTGGCGCAGCACGGCAAAGGTTTCCGCCCCCACGCCAAGACCCACAAATGCCCGCTGCTGGCCCGCCTGCAGTTGGATGCCGGGGCGGTTGGAATTTGCGTGGCAAAAGTCAGCGAAGCGGTAGCCATGGTCAGCGGCGGTATAGACAGACTGTTGATCACTTCCCCCATCACCACCGCTAACAAAGCAGCAGTGGTCGCTGAGCTGGCCGGGCGCGCGGCGGACCTGAATATTGTGGTCGACAGCGCACTGGGATTGGACTTGTTAATTGCAGCCTTGGGGTCCGGGCAGAAGCTGGGTGTGCTGGTGGATCTTGACGTAGCCATGGGCCGCACGGGCACCCGGGACACGGCTCTGGTTGAACAGCTTTGCAGCACCATGGCGCAACACTCGGGGCTCACGTTCCGGGGCTTCCAGCACTATGCCGGCCATGTTATGCATGTGGAAGGGTTCAGTGCACGGCGGGACTTGTCTTTACAATTGTGGGAAACCGTTGAAGAGCGGTTGCAGGCGCTGGCGGCAGCCGGCATCACCGCCGAGATTGTTACGGGCGGCGGCACCGGCACCTACAACATCGATGTGGAGGTGGGCGCTGTTACCGATTTGCAGGTGGGCAGTTACGTCTTCATGGATGAAGAATACCGGCGTATCGGCAGTCCGCACAGCGACCGCTTTGAAGACTTTGAAGTGTCTTTGACCGTGGCCTGCACAACGATCAGTGAACCCCAGGGAAAAACCATTACCGTTGACGGCGGTTATAAGGCGTTTGCCTCGGACACCGTGGCGCCGGTATGTGACGAGTTGCCCGGGGTTAAGTTCCGCTTTGCCGGAGACGAACACGGGGTGCTGATAAAGCCGCAGGGAGAACAGTCCCTGCGGCTGGGTCAAACCGTCAGGGTTGTGACCCCGCACTGCGATCCGACGGTAAATCTGCATGACTATTATTGGGTTATGGAAAGTGACGGCCTGGTGCACAGCGCCTGGCCGATTACCGCGCGAGGATGCAGTTGGTAGGCTGCAGTTCGACAGGGGTGCCGGTCTCACCGCAAGACTTGAGCCGCACAGGTGACAGCATGTTCGAGGAGATTTTGTGTTAGAGATAATTCAAGCCGGGGGCTGGTTGATGGTGCCCATACTGCTCTGCAGCGTGGTTGCCGCAGCCATAAGCGTAGAGCGCCTGTGGTCGCTGCAGCGAACCCGCATATTGCCGAAAAATCTGCTTGCGCAAACCTGGAACAGCGTCAAGCAGGAAGAGTTCGACCAGCAGCGCACCCGGGATCTGCGCTCGGACTCTCCTCTGGGCCAGGTGCTTGCCGCAGGCGTCACGAACGCCAAACGCGGCAGGGAAATCATGAAGGAGGCTATGGAAGAAGCCACCGTGCAGATCAGTCACGATATGGAACGGTATCTGACCGCGCTGGGCATTATCGCCTCGATAGCGCCGTTGCTGGGCTTACTGGGTACCGTGGTTGGCATGATTGACGTTTTTGATTCGTTGATGGCAGAAGGCGCCGGTAACGCCAACGTCCTGGCGGGCGGTATTTCCACTGCCTTGATTACCACCGCCGCCGGCTTGTCAGTGGCCATTCCGGCACTCATGTTCCACCGCTTCTTTCTGCGCCGGGTCGACGAGCTGATTGTGGATGTTGAGCAGGAGAGCAGCAAACTGGTAGACATGATCCACGGCAGTGCTGAAGAATATGCGAACTGAACAAGCGGGGCGGGGTATTGTGGAGCTAGCGGATGGCTAAGCGCCGGCGCGGCCGCCATGAAGCCAACGTGGAACTTACGCCGCTGATAGACGTGGTTTTTCTGCTGCTCATATTTTTTATGGTATCCACCACGTTTGTACGCGAAACGGAGCTGAAGATAAATCTGCCCGAAGCTGATGGTGAGGTGCAGGAACTGGAGGATTCTTTCATCGAGATAACCGTGGACCGTGCCGGTGACTATGCGGTAAATAACCGGCTGCTGGTCAACTCGGACCGCAGAACGCTGATCCGCGCTTTGCAGGAAGTGATGCCGTCCCAGCAAGTGCCGCCCAGGGTGGTGATTACAGCTGATGCCCTGGCCGCGCATCAGGCGGTGGTGCGGGCCATGGACGCTGCCGGCACGGTGGGCCTGACCCGGGTGAGCATCACCACCCAACAGCCTGAAGTTGAAGAGTAACAATATCCCACGTATGGATGCCGCTGCAGCTACCCCGGAAAAAACCGGCGATTGGTCCACCTACCGGCGGCTGCTGTCTTATGTGTCGCCTTACTGGTTTTTGCTGACCGTTTCCATTCTCGGCTTTCTGGCCGCTGCCGCCGCGGAAACCTATTTCGGGCACTTGTTTGGCGAGCTGATTAACGAGTGGGATAACGCCGCCATGCGGGCCAGCGCGACGATTCCGCTTTTTATGTTCTTAACCGCGGTGGTGCGGGCTGTCGGCACCATTGTCGGTGAGACGTTTATTTCCCGCGCCTCTTTCAACGTGGTGTTTACCCTGCGCCAGTCGCTGTTCGCCCAATTGCTGGCTCTGCCGAGTACCTATTTTGATAAAAACTCGCTGGGCCATGTCGTATCCAGGGTGACTTTTACCGTTGCCCAGTTGCGTGATACCGGCACCGATGCTTTGCGGGCGATTATTCAGGACGGCTTGAAGGTACTGGCGTTGCTGGTCGCCATGTTTTGGCTCGACTGGAAACTGACCGGATTGTTTCTGGCAACGGTGCCGATACTGGCGCTGGTGGTTGTTTTTACCAGCGGCCGGTTCCGCCGCATCAGCCGGCGAATTCAGAATTCCATGGGTGATGTTACCCATGTGGTTTCCGAAGCCGTGGCCGGCTACAAAGTGGTGCGGATATTCGGTGGCCAGGACTACGAGAGCAAACGTTTCAACCGCTTCAGCCGCACCAACCGCCAGCAAAGCATAAAAATGGTGGTGACCAAGGTGTGCAGCGCGCAGTTCAACGAAACAACCATCAGCCTGGCGATCTGTATCCTTATATTGCTGTTGTACGATGCAAACATGAACAGCGGCGACGCCGTTAAATTCATGGCATGGGCAGGCCTGTTGGGCCGGCCAATCCGCCGTCTGTCGGAGGTAAACGCCAAGCTGCAGCGCGGTCTGGCAGCAGCCGAGGATGTATTCAGCCAACTGGATGAGTCGGTGGAACACAGTAGCGGTCAAGCCAGATTGGAACGGGTCAACGGTGATCTGGTATTTGAGAACGTCACGTTTGCCTACCCGGACTCCAAACCGGTGTTGCATGGCGTTAACCTGTCCATCAAAGCGGGCCAGACGGTTGCTCTGGTCGGGCGTTCCGGCAGCGGCAAAACCACCCTGGCCAGCCTTATTCCGCGTTTTTATGAGGTCGCCAGCGGCCGCATACTGCTGGACGGCCACGATATCCGCGACTACGACCTGGATTCCCTGCGCGATCAGGTTGCCCTGGTTTCTCAGCAGGTAACGCTGTTTAACGACACCCTGCGTAACAACGTTGCCTATGGGGCGCTGGCGGATGCCGCGGAGGAGGATATCAACAGCGCGATTAAGAACGCTCATGCAACGGAGTTTATTGACAATCTGGCGGACGGCCTGGATACCCTGGTGGGGGATGACGGGGTACTGCTGAGCGGCGGGCAGCGGCAGCGTATCGCGATTGCCAGGGCGCTGCTTAAAGATGCGCCGCTGTTGATCCTCGATGAAGCCACATCCGCGCTGGATAACGAGTCAGAACGGCATATCCAGCAGGCGCTGGAAGCTGTGATGCGCGGCCGCACCACGCTGGTGATTGCGCACCGGCTGTCTACGGTCGAGTCCGCTGATCAGATTGTTGTTATGGACGAAGGCAATATTGTGGAAATGGGCGACCATGCCACGCTGCTGGCGCAGGAAGGGATCTACGCAGAGCTTTACAACAATCAGTTTGAGGATGAGCCCCCGGGCAGCATCAGCCGGCCGCGCCGCCCGGTCCAACCTCAGCCGCGCCGCGGTACCGGCGCCGGCGCGCTGTCACTGCAGAAATCCACCCTGGGCCTGACCCGGGCGTGGTATGAAGGCGGCGCGTGGCTGCACCTGCTGCGGCCGCTGTCCTGGGTCTATGACCTGGTGCGGCGCCGCCGGGAAAAGAAATATACGCAGGGCAACAAGTCGCGCGGACGCACCCGGCTACCGGTTATTGTGGTGGGTAATGTGACCGTAGGCGGCACCGGCAAAACGCCGCTGGTGGGCTGGCTGGTTGAGCAGTTGAGGCAGCGCGGTTACGTGCCGGGTGTGGTCATGCGCGGCTACCGCGGCAAACTCAGCAAAACAGGCACCCTGGTGCCGAGCGGCGCCGACCCGGAGCGGTACAGCGACGAAGCGGTGCAGGCCCGTGACCGCATGGGCTGTGCGGTGGCGATATCCGCCGACCGTTTGAAGGGCTTGAGATTGCTGGAGGCGCAGGGGTGTGACATCGCCATTTCGGATGACGGCTTGCAGCACTATGCCATGGCCCGGGATGTGGAGATTGCTGTCATCGACGGCAGCCGCGGCGTGGGCAATGGGTTGCTGCTGCCGGCCGGCCCCTTAAGGGAACCGGTGAGCCGCCTGCAAAGCGTGGACTGGTTGGTCGCCAACGGCGACGGGCCGGGTGTACGCAAGCTGCAGTTGGACATAGAAACAGTCATGAGCATGTTGCCCACCGGCTTTCATAACGTTGTGACCCACGAGTCGGTTGACTGCGAACAGTTCACTGCTCTGTATCCTGAAGTGCACGCAGTCTGCGGCATCGGTAATCCGCAGCGCTTTTTTGACACGCTGCAGGAACTGCAGCTTGCTGCGGAAGAGCACGCATTTCCGGATCATTATGAATTCAGCGCGGAAGATGTGGTATTTGACGATGGCCGCATAGTGGTATGCACGGAAAAAGATGCCGCTAAGCTGAAACACCTGGAGCTGAAGAGCCCCAACATCTGGTTTTTGCGGGTATCGGTACTGCTGCCGCCCAGTGCGGAGCAGCGGCTTGATGAGTTGTTGCAGGCCCGCGGCATCACCCCCCGCGGTTTGCTGGAAGCGGCGGGGTGAACGCGCACATAGTCATTCCGGCCCGCATGGCCTCCACGCGGTTGCCCAACAAGCCGCTTGCTGACATTGGCGGCGTACCTATGCTGGTTCGGGTTGCCCAACAGGTAGCGGGCGCTGATGTGTCCGACGTTGTGGCCGCGGTGGACCATCAGGCTGTATTTGAGGCTGCGGCGGCAGCCGGAGTACAGGTGCTGATGACGCGGCAGGACCATCCGGCCGGTTCCGACCGGGTCATGGAGGTGGTTGAGCGGATGGGTTGGGATGACAATGATATTGTCGTGAATGTGCAGGGTGACGAACCGCTCATGCCGCCGGCAGTGATTGACCGTCTTGTTACAGCCATGCGTGCCGAGCCGGCCATTGAGTTGGCCACCTTGGCTGAACCGGTGGGGACACGTACTGAACTGGTGGATGCAAACCTGGTTAAAGTGGTCTGCGACCGCCATGGGGATGCGCTTTATTTTTCCCGTGCGCCGGTGCCTTTTCCCAGAGACGAGCAGGGTGAACAGCTTGATTCCCTTGGCCTGCTGCGTCATGTCGGTGTTTATGCGTTCCGGGTTGAAGCGCTGCGGCGTTTCGTCAGGCTGCAGAACAGCCGGCTGGAGCGGATTGAAAAACTGGAGCAGCTACGCTGGCTGGAGGCCGGCTATAGGATACGGGTGCTGCTCAGCGAAGACCCTATCCCCGGCGGAGTGGATACACCAGAAGACCTGGCCAGGGTGCGGCAGGTGCTCGCGCAGCGCACCTGATATCGCCTGTTACTTGTATTGCCTGTTACTTGGGAGCCATGCGGATGCCGCCGTCCAGGCGGATGGTTTCCCCATTCAGGTATGGGTTTTCGATAATCTGCTGGGCCAGCAGCGCATACTCCTCGGGTTGGCCCAGCCGTTTCGGGTACTGCACCATTTCCATCAACGGCTGCCTTACCGAATCCGGGGCACCGGCCAGCATCGGGGTGTCGAAAATGCCGGGTGCGATAGTGCAGATGCGCACGCCCTGCCGGGAAAGATCCCTGGCCACCGGCAAAGTCATGCCGGCAACGCCGGCCTTGCTGGCCGAATAGGCGGCCTGGCCAACCTGGCCGTCAAATGCCGCCACTGATGCGGTGTTGATGATCACGCCGCGCTCCATGCTGGCCTCAGCTTCGTTCTCCTGCATGATGTTTGCGCATTGACTGAGGGTGGAGAAGGTGCCGATCAGGTTGACCTGCACAACCATATTGAACTTCTTGATATCCAGGGCGCCGTCGCGGCTGACGGTACGGCCGGGATTACCCACACCCGCGCAGTTGACGTTGATATGGATGGTGCCAAAATCCTTTTTGATACTGTTTACCGCTTCAATTACAGAGTCGGCGTCAGTCACATTGACGGTATAGGCGCGGGCCTGGCCCAGTTCTTCAGCAGTCTGCTCAGCCAGTTCGCCGTTCAAATCCATGATCGCAACCTGGCCGCCGTTGGCGATGATCATTTCCGCTGTAGCGCGGCCCAAACCCGAGGCGCCGCCGGTGATGGCGGCTACTTTTCCTTCGATATTCAAAACATGCCCTCTTTCAGTTCACGGCCCTTTTGGTCGGCCGGTGCAGCGCTTAGTATACCGCAAGCATGATAGAGCAGGGTGTTGAATGCGTTATGTTGAAGATTTTCTGACCGCGGACGAATCCAGCCGCATGCTGGCGGAGCTGCGGGATGAAGTCTCCTGGCAGCGGGAAACGTTTCCCATGTTCGGCCGCCGCGTTGAGGTGCCGCGGCACCTGGCATGGTTCGGCGACCACGGCGTAAACTACCGTTACACGGGACATGATCATTGCGCAACAGGTTGGCCCACGCTGCTGCAGAACATACGCCGGCGGGTGATGGCTGAAGCGGCCTGTGCGTTTAATTTTGTGTTGTTGAACCGCTATGACAACGGCAGCCATCATATGGGCTGGCATCGAGACGATGAGCGCGGTGCACAGCCAACCATCGCTTCTGTCAGCCTCGGCGCCGTGCGCCGCTTCCGCTATGGCAGCAACCCCGGGCAGGTGCGCTCCATCGATGTGCAGGATGGGTCTTTGCTGGTGTTTGACGGCCGGGTCAGGCATCAACTGGCGCGGTCCGCCAAACCCCTGGGCATGCGGATAAATCTCACTTTCCGACAAATCCAGACCGCTGCCCCGTGAGCGCAGACAGCCTGAAACTGCAGCAGGGTTTTGCCGTGCCGAATACCCTGGGCCTGAGCTCTGTGGCTGAATGGGGTTGCAGATTTCACTCCAGCGCGGAACTGCAACAACTCATTCAACTCTGCGCTAAGCAGCGGCGGAAGTTAACCATAGTCGGCCAGGGCTCAAACGTGATTGCTCCGCCGCGCATCTCCGGTTGTGTCGGCGTACCGGCTGTTGCCGGCATTGAGTTGTTGTCACAGAGCGCCGGGCTGGTGCGGGTGCGGGCAGGTGCCGGTGAAAACTGGCACCGCTTTGTTTTGCACTGCCTGGGCAACGGCTGGCATGGGCTGGAGAATCTTGCCCTCATTCCCGGAACTGTCGGCGCTGCGCCGGTACAGAACATCGGCGCATACGGGGTCGAACTGGCTGACCGGATAGAGAGTGTGGAGGTGGTTGATGAACGGGGCAGGGTGCGCGCCGTCGCGGCAGAAGATTGTGGTTTCGGCTACCGGAGCAGTATGTTCCAGGCGAACCCAGAGCTGGTGATCTGTGCAGTGACGTTGCGGCTGCATCAATCTTCGGCGGTTACAACCCACTATCCGGACGTGGACAACTGGTTCCGCCGCCGCGGGATCAAAGAGCCCGGCCCCCGGCAGGTGGCGGAAGCGGTAGTGGCTATTCGCAGCGCCAAGCTGCCGGATCCGGCCCGGGTGCCAAACGCCGGCAGTTTCTTTAAAAACCCCCTGATTGAGCCCGTACAGGCGCAGCTACTGCAAGAGCAATATCCTGGGCTGAAGACATTTGCGCAGGACAACAGCCACCGGGTCAAGCTCAGCGCTGCGCAGCTTATCGACCTGGCCGGTTGCAAGCAGTTTAACGCCGGACCGGTCAGATGCTGGTCGCGGCAGCCGCTGGTTCTGGTCAACGCAGGCCGCGGCAGTTATTCACAGGTCATGGCGTTTGCTGCCCGGGTACAGAAGCGGGTGTCGGAACAATTCTCCGTACAACTGGAGATTGAACCGACACCACTGTACAGCGGCGGTTAATCCGCTGATGCTTGTTGGTCGGGGTTTGATTGCGTGCCTGCGGCTTCCGTGCCGGCGGAGATCACCCCCTCTGCCTTAAGCTGAGCCTGACGCTGGCGCTTTTTGACCTCGCGCGGGTCGTTGGACGCCCGGGTGCGGGCCGCGGCCCCGGCTTCCTCAGCGGGCGCAGCCGCTTCTTCTGCCGCGGACACAGCCGGACTTTGCGTAGCTGCCGGGTGTTCCGTAGCTGCA